>NZ_JCAUAN010000009.1:0-195845 GCF_059691975.1 Paenibacillus sp. J22FR5
CCGTATCGTTACCTTTACGTGTTCAAGACTCGATTCCGGGTAGGGCGGCTTTTCCCTTTGCCCGGGTGGGAATTACACCCACTGAAAGCACCCAGCTTACCTAGGCGCACCGAAGAAACCTTTTAAATCAATAGAAACCACAAACATATTTTGGTTGGATGTTAATTTAGGAGCATAGTATTGACAAATCTTCTTTGGACGTGAAAGAAACAACCTATAATCTTCATAAAACTTTCGGTATGAATGAGAATTACCCCATCCAAACTTTGCTTGCTTCGGTTTATCATTTATCGATAACCATTCACAGTGTAATCGATTTCCATAACTATAAATCCCCTGTCTCTGTGCTTCAAGAAAATCAACTTCTTCTGATGGTCCTTGTGCTGTTTCTACTGCATCGGCCAAACAAAGCATTGCTGCAGTAGCGAGAGTTTGGTCTTTAATACTCAGATGTGCTAACGGTCTAAGCTTTTGTATTTCATCTGATTTCCAAAAATTTTCATCATTAACATCTTCAAAAGCCCAGCGAGAGCTTTTGGGTGCTGGAACAATTTTCATTTTATCCGGTTTATAATCACTTCTTTTACACGACTTTGCCCATTTTATTAATCTTTTCTCAAGATTTATAGTCGAACAATCAAGTTCCAAAACATCTGCATACCAGTTATGCCTACGAATATATTTTTGTGTCTTTTTCCAAGCCTGAGCAAGTACTACAGTGTCCGTCAGGTAATCTGTTCGCGGTGCAATTAGTGAATATTTATCTATTATTTCGTTCATAATTTCACCCCTAGGAAGTAGTTCTATTTTCACTTGTTGTAACAATAAAAGACAATATCTTGAAAATTATAACAAATTATTAAGACTTCTGATATAAATTTTAAAAATTATTCTACAGTTCTATTCCAAATATGCTTTTTTAGTTTCCCATAAAACTAATTTTTTTTGGGATGGTCTTAAACTACATTAATTTGAACTCCTGTTTTCATTTTTAATTTTTCGAAAAGTTTCCGTCTTATGTTTCAACGTTCCTCTGAATGAATCTAGACATAAAAAAACTGCACATCTAATAGTTAGATAGTGTCTAACTATTGGGGTGTAGCCCAGAGAATCGCCTTCTTAATCTTATGGATGAATCTACTTATTTAATAAATCTCAAATCGAATAATCTGCAACAAACATAACCTCCAGCTCCCTCAACCATTTTTCTAATTCTTGGTTGCTCTGTAATGCTTTAATTATCATAAGACAGGCGTTTGTCCTGTATCCTTCGTCCGATTTCAGTAATGCTTCTATAATTCTACCAATATACTTTCCAATCAATTCTGTAAAGCGAAAACAAGGAATACTTGAGATGCGAATCGAAATACTACTGAAACTATTCGATATAAAGGAAGTATCGTCTCTTTGAATTAGTTTAAGAAGCCGAAGAACGTGAAGATTACTATTGAAAGAGGAAATCATATGAACGAGATAAGGAAATCTTACTTTACTGACGTTTCAATTAGAGACGAGTTTATTAAATTGGTTAGTAGTTCCTTCATAATTCCCGAAGAATATAGGCCATACTTCGCAGAGGGGATCAAGAAATTTCAAAATAATCCAGACAAACCATTAACGGACAAAACAGTTGAAAAAATGGTTGCTACGGAGCAATCTTTAAACCAGTTCATTAAATCAATACAAAAAGAAAAAAACCCACAGCGTCAAATAGGCGAAAAATTTGGTCATTGGAAAGGTTATTTTGCGGAGTGGGTAACTTGTCTGGAATATAATTCTTTAACATATAAAGGCAATGTGATAATGACAATTGTGAATCCCGATACAACATCCAAGGCTGATTTGCTTCATCTAGTTAAAACCAATGATGGTTATGAAGTACTTGCTGGTCCTGATGTAAAAACTGGTTCGGCCGAGTATGTACTGACATCATATGAACGACTTCTAAGGGAAAAAATTGAAATACCTTTCTTAGACGCATTCGGTCATTTAACTGATAATAAAAAGGCACTAGGAAAAGGGCAAATAAAGCGACTAGAAGCTGCTCTAGAGGCACACCCTGGGAAAGAACCACTTGCAGGATTATTTTCTACAACAGATTACCATAGATTAATTATGGACTATCTTGCATTTGAAAAGACAGGTCACTTGCCTAGTGAGCGAGTTACTGGTGATTTTAAACTGCCAAAGTCAACTAAAACAATCGAAGATATTATAGACCTGAGCACTAGTCGTGAGACTTCCAACCTGATTAGTTGGGAACAATTCCGAATAGATTTTAGTGAAGGTCGGGTTTCACATGCCCCACTAGACATCGATCCAAATCCTGTTGAGATACCGCCACCTGTATCACGCTTAAAGGGAATAGATGAGTTAGATAAGTTTCCACATGCTAAGCAAAAAATTGATAATAGTAAATTAATCGATGCGCTAAATAACCGTAATGAAGTAAAAAATAAAAAAAGTAAGCTGGAGAAATTATTAGATCTTGGTAAAAAAACAGGGAAGTTTCTTGGACAATTGGCGTGGGAACACAGGTCGGATATTATTAATAGAATTATCATTCCATTAATAGAAGACAGAGTTTCAAAAAGTACTAAGAAAGTTATTAACTTAAGGGGACAAGAGGGAAAATCAATTCAACCTAGAGAACAAACGTCACTTAATAAATTAGATGGAATCGGCACTTCAAAGAGACCCCATGATCGTAGAGAGCATACGAGGCATTATCCAGATGGCCGAACCACAAAGGTTAAACAGTCACAAATAAATAAGCATAAGGATTCGTTATGAGCAATTAATAATTGACCCCAACAACAACATGTACATTTGCGTTCTTGAAGGTGTGCTGGGTTTTCCGCTTACCTATATATTGTCTGAAAAAATCACCAATCGTATGAAATTGAACAGAGCAAGACGCCGCGGACAACTAAAATAGCCTAGCTGCATGGCGAGTAGCAGCTAGGCGTTCTATAGCTATTTTAGTGGAATCGAGTAATCCAGAAGGTGAAGGCTATGTATTCCAATTTTCAATTGGAGTGTTCTTTCATCTTCCGTTGCTAGAACATGTACATCTCTAGCCCGTCCCGTGCACGGTATCCTTATGACCATCATCGTTAGATATTCTAACCAGATTGCACGCCCTCGGTTTCTGCTCCGATAGGGTAGCGCGCGCTTACAATCTGGGATTTCACGAATCCTGAAAAAAAGGAATCATATCACAGAAGGCGGATTCGGCCAAAATGCTACATACTGGAATCGAGAATGTGATATTTACATTCTGTATGATGGTGTGACTGGAACTATTGGATTTATTTGTAGTCGAGCAAAAGCCGAGAGAGAAGAGTTTGAGCAATCTTCTGACCAAGAATGATCTATACAGATCATTCTTGGTCAGAAGTAATAACTTTGATATTATACCTGTTGATTCTAGAATTCCAGATACAGATATTCTTAACCGTCTTATGATGATATTAAGTTTTTTGTGAAAGATAGAAACAGAGTGTTTAATAGCTAAGAGGTTATTCAGCTGAATAACCTCTTAGCCTTTAATACCATATTTCCTATTCAATCATTAAGCTAAAACTTTTTTGTAAATCCCCGCAGATGCTTCACTTCCGAGTATTACTTGATATTTCATGTTACTCGCTCCAGCTATCTGAGTGGCATACTCTTTCTTAGCTTGCACTACAGGATCATCGATTTTATTATCACCTTTCACTTCGACGATAACCCATGATTCATCATTCTTTTGGACAATAAAGTCTGGGTAGTAACGTCTAACCGTATGAGAGTCTGGATCAATATATTGAACAAAGAAATCTGACTGACCATGAGTTAACATTCCAGTGAAATAAACCTTAGTAACTTCACCACTTTTAATCAGGTTCCAAAACAACAATCTTTCTGGATTTGAGTCAAAGCAATAGGTATCGAGATGGAAGCTTTTCCCTGCATATTTAGCGATTGAAGAATCATTCTTCTCTAGAACCAATTCAGGCTTCGCAGTTACTGAATAATAGCCCTCCTTCGGTTCCTTTACAAGTTCAATTTCTTCCTCAATTGTCTTTTCTTCAGGTTCAAGATCAAACATTTCCTTAAACAATCTTGGAATTATCCAGTCATAGAGCAGTTCATTATATTCATTTACTGCCTTTAGGATTACATCCATTCCTTCTTTTGTACCTTCAAGGATATTCTCAATCTCTAGGCAGGATCGATTCAAATAGCGGGCAACTTCCGCTGTTAATGTAAAAGAACTAAACTTTCGTTGATCTTTTAACTCCGATAGATCTTCAACAAATGTAGTTTTTTTGCGTGCGGCATCATTAAAATCGATGCCATATTTAACTTTGTGAATTAACATATATTTTTCTACATCAGCTTCTGCCAAACAAAGATCTGTTCCCATTTGTGGGACTTTTTCTTTTATTTTATGTAATTTATGAATACGCTTGAGTTTTATTTTAACTGGTGGTGGTACAAGCTCTATTTGGTACTGCTTTTTACCATTATTATTTCCATTTAAGTCTGCTGTGCCAAGTCTAAAATTTTCTAAAAGCTCTTCCTCTAAAATCTTTATATTTTCATCGGAAAGGTATACATTTGCTGTCTCTTGAATATGGCCTATAGCACGCATACAACGCATAGTGGCTTGAAGAACAAATACTTTAGACTTAGGCTTTCGGTAAAGAGCTACTCCAAATAAAGAGCGACAATTCCATCCTTCACGACCCTTATTAACAAGCAAAATAACTTGTTTCTCTGATGACTTTGAATCTAGGCGATTGAACTCACGAATATCATCATTACTTGTTAATTTAGAATCCCCTACATTAATTAGTATTCTATTAATAGATATGTTTAGATCGGCCATTGCTGCTTCAACGGCTGGTTGTAACTCATCCTGCAATTCTTCAATTGATGAAGCAAAAAAGGCCAATTTAGGTAACATACCTTCATACCGATTTTCTCCATACTTTTCCCAAAAATCTTTGATTACTATCCTTACAAACTCTGTACTCTTCGGATTAGTAAAATCATGTAATTCTACTTTCTTTAAGTATTCATTATCAATTGCATCTTTTAAGCCATAAGCATAAATAACTTCAGGTAAGATCTGCTTGCCCACATAAGGCGTTCCAGTGAAATTATAACATGCAACGACATGCGTTCCAGACCTTTGGAGGCTTGCCGCAAGTTCGTTTATTGTTAACCTAAGACTGTTTGTAGCTTTCTTAATCCCCATATCCTTTGCTAGCTGATCACCGAATGAGTGATGTGCTTCATCAACAAATATGCCAAGTTGTTCTAACCTCGTCAGTTTGTAAAATCTTTGATTTAGTGTAAGTTCCGACTCGTCTTCAGGTGTATCAAAATCATAAAGATCAGCAAATTGATTGTATACACTTTCTGAATCAAAGGTTGGCTTAAGTGCAAACATTTGCTCCAACGAACTTTTTTCTTTGTGTTGTCTTTTTAATATTATCTTTTGACTGTTTGAAATTATTAAATTAAACCGAGAACTGTCAATTGTATTAAGGGTTGTTCCCGCTTCCTCTAGAAAATGAATTTGCAAATGAGCGTCAAGAAAACTTGCGTACTCTGGGGGAATAACCTTTGATTTATCGAAAGTATATATTTCTTTTAAGGATTCAAGTACTGTTCTATCAGGAGCAAATACAAGAGCATTGTGACAGTATTTCTTATCCTTGGGAAACTTATTTGCTAGAATAAATTCATAAAAGATACAGGTAGCCATTAAAATAGTTTTACCTGTCCCCATCGTCAACGCGAATATATAGTTGGGATAAAGCTGCGAATTATTTTTCATGTGAGTAAATACTGCTTTATATTGCTTATCGTCCAGTACACCAAACAAATCCATTTGCTCGCCTTCAAGGCCAACATCGTCACGGCTCGAAAACCTATCTAACTTTTGAAACCAGTCTTCAAATATTTTATATACTGGTGCGTTATTTAAATATTCCTTTAGAAAAATATACATCTCCAATGCTTCAAACTGAGGTACTCTTAAATAAGAGTTGGGATTACTTGGATCATTAAAGTCTAAAAACTTCTTAGATAAATCTCTATAGTGATTACGGATAGCACCCCGTTTTTCAGTATAAAATTGCCTAAGGTATTTAAAAAAGGTAAAATTCAAGTCAATATTTTCTTTAGAGGAGGCAGTTTTTTTAGCCATGTAATACAGTTACCTCCAATGATTCTGATAGTAAATCAGTAATTTTCAAACGGATGGTGCCGGCATTAATAGGAACTTCATAGGTACCGTTAACAAGTTCATCTTGTTTTGGTACATCAACTGTTGAGGGTTCAAAGATTACTCCATCATAATTCCAATCGATCATAATTGACTCTACTAATTGCCGCCAATCATCTACATTTTCTTTCATTAGGCTTAATTTTTGTAGTAAATTCATTGGGTAAAACTGTTCAACCGAAAGTAGGTTTTCATTACTTATAGTAATCTTAACCTCTGAGTCCCGCTTAAATTCAAGCTTGGATTCATTCCGAAGAATATCGACTACCTCAATATCAAGTTTATAGTTCACTTCACTTTGGAGTGCAGCAGCTAAATCAGGTTCGTGTCCCATACAAACTAATGTTATTTTTTCAACTGGTTGATTGGGTCTATTTTTTTCTTTTCTTTTTTCAAAAACTGTATAGTCAAATCCGGTTATTAATTCGTTTAAATCAGCACGAGTAGCAATTCGATTAATTGGCATAATCTTAACAAGTCTTCCATCCTTTTCACCATCATAGATACTATGATTCTCAAGAGGCTGTATCTCTAAGGCTTCAATAAGTAGTTCACGTGCTTGAATAGGGTTTCGAAATACATCGTAATGATTAACGTTATACACTTTAAAGCCACTATAAATAATTGACGACTCATTAATTTGTTCTACAGTAGTATCATCTTCAGAGTCTTCAAATTCATCTTGAAATTCTTCATTATTAAAATCAATAACACTTTGGGCGTCTTGTTTTAAATATTCTTTAGATAAATTAAGTAATCTCAGCGTAGTCGTTTGTATTGCTCCCAAATTAATATCTGCTCCAATGAATTTTCTGCCAAGTTTCATTGCAGCGGTTTGAGTCGTTCCCGATCCCATAAAACAATCAAATACTATATCGCCTGGATTGGATGATGCCAAAATAATTCTTTCAATTAATTTTAATGGTTTTTGTGTAGGATATCCAACTCTTTCATCTGCTTGAGAATTTAATAAAGAAATATCATTCCAAAAGCTTCCTATAGGCTTCCCTTTATCATCTTCGGGTCTTAGCATCCTAAATGGTTTACCTGTAGTTGACCACCCTAGGTTACCCTTTTGATCCAGTTTCTCTAAACTCGACTTCTTCATACGCCATCCTGCAGGACCAGGGGTATATCCTTTATACTCATAAACTAAATTTGCACGAGCCCCCATACCATCGGATCGTAAAATTGGTCCGTCGTAGTAGCGAAGCCCATTTTCATCAGTCCTATGGTATTTTTCTAATAACTCCTCTTCAGTTAAAGGAATTCTAACTCTGTCTAGGTGAAGCTCTGCCTTAGAAGACTTCACATAATAAAATATAGTATCAGTAAATGGGCTATATCTACGGGATTTATGCTGTGACCCCTTCGGATTAGTCGATCTAACCCAAATGATTTCGTTTTTAAAATTGTCGCTACCAAAAATCTCATCTAATATAAGTTTTAGATAGTGAGATTTATGTGAATCGCAGTGCAGATATATTGAACCATCATCTGCCAAAAGTTCTCTTAATAATATTAGTCTTTCGTACATGAATTGGAGGTAATCATCGTTAACCCAAATATCGTTATATTGCTTTTCTTCAAATACAGTATGATCATTTTCAGTTGTTTTATCTTTCAATTTAATAGTTTTCTTGTATTGAGCTTTGGAATCAAATGGAGGGTCAAGATACACTAATTTTACTTTTCCACGAAACTTTTTAAGAAGATGACTCATTACTTGAAGGTTATCACCCCAAAATAATTCATTAATCCAGCCATTAATCTCATCATTATGTTTCTCTTTTAGTTGTGCTGGATAGTACTGAGTTGACCGAAAAGGTCTCTTTCCTTTCCAGTGAAGCATCGGATAGCCTTGAATTGGTTCAAATTTATAGTTCTCCACGGAATCAAGGTTTAGGCTGTCGGTTTCTAATTTTATTTCTTGTTGCATCTATAGTTACGCCTCCATCATCTATTGTCTGTCGCAGTAAAACCTCATATCACATTCAGCACATATCTTTGCCGGACGCTCTGTGATAGTAAATTCTTTTCTCTCGATCTTATCAACTATATTATCAAATGTCTTTACAGTCTTGTCTATTGATTTAGCGTTCTTATTGAATGTTACATATGGGTTACCATCGTTTTCACCTGTGTAATATAAATGCAGCTTACTAACCTCTTGACCTGTTCGAGCTTCAACTAAATGTGCATAAACCTCAAGTTGCCTACGATAACGCTCAAGTTTATCACGATCATGAATTAAATCTGGCTTCTTCTCTCCTTTAAAATCAACAATTTCCACTGTTCCATCTTCGCCGCGGATAAGATCAATAGTACCTTTAAGAATATAGTTTTCTTTAACTAACGACACATCAACCTCAGCTTCTTTGATTCTAGACCAGTCTCCAGCTTGTCTGTCCACATATCTAAGTACTTGTTTTATTGCTACTTGTTGGATTTGTGGAGCTAAGTAAACTCGTTCTTTCTTTGTCAAATACAAGTAATTTCTATTAAACCAAGATTCAATGTTGACTGGTGTAATGAAGTGCTCCTCATTTCTTAGAGCACTTTTATGTATATCTTCAATTGTTTGATGAATAAGCATTCCAAAAAGTGTTGCATTACTTCTAACAGGCGAAAAATCCAGATCTTTAAAAAACCTATATTGTATAGCACAGTTTTCAAATAGAGCGATATGTGATGTAAAGGAGTATTCATTCTTTAAATTAACATCCTTCACCATTTCAAAATCCATCTTTGTTAAGTCTACAACATCATCTCGCCAGTAGGGGAGCTCATCATATTGTGTTTGAAAGTGTTTAGATGGTGAGTATTTTTGCCCTTTACCTTTTGGAGTATTTTCTTGGCATGACATAACAAGTAAGTTTTGCGCACGCGAAAAAGCAGTATAGAAAAGTCTCCAAAAGTCGTAGTTCTTGATTTTATCTATGGGCTCGAATGGTGGTTTTCGATAATGTTCATTTTGTAACACTTCATCTAATTCCGTATAATTCTTCCGTGGGCCCTCATTTAATGACCCTACCAATACAATAGGAAACTCAAGCCCCTTGGATTGATGTATTGTCAGGAATGAGACACAACCGCTTGGGGCGTATTCAGAGTCATCTTCATATTCATTAATCCCACCATCCATTAGGAAGCGTAAGTATTGATTAAATAAATCACGAATGTTTTTATCAAGAAATTTAGGCGTTATTACAGATATATTGTGTAAATATTCAAACTTAGTAAGCAGCTTTGAGAACAATGCAAGGTTTCTAGCTTGGCGACTATCTACGATCATTGTTGCCCCTGAATCTTGAATGTATCGACCAAATAAAGGAAATTGGAGCAATTCATAAAATAACCGAGCAAAACCATAGTCAGTATTTTCACTTAGAGTTAAATGGTTTTTAGCTCTTTTACGGCACCAGTTTAGAAGGTCTTTGTTTTCTGACAAACGTAACTGATCAGCAAATTCAGCAAAGCAGCTATCGTAGTAATCCCACTCCCTAAGATAAGCATCATCACTCCACTTTCTAACTTTTGGGAATTGAGGAAATAAGAAAATAAGGGCACCTAAAATAAGTCTTACTTCCTCACGGTCAAAGAACATGTTTGAGCGAGGGGAATAGACCGGTATCCCCATTGACTCGAGGTATTCAGCTAGGCTTACTACTTTCTCATTCCTAACTGACCTAAATAAAAATGCTACTTGATTCCAATCTGACAATTTACCTGAATTTCTTAGCGCATGTAAAAATTCAAAAACTTCATTATTCCAGTTATTTGCACCATCTTGACCAGAGACCTTAATAACAGCCGGTACGTCAACAAACTCATCTTCTCTTGGAAGGATAATCTTATTATACCTGAACACTTTTCCATTATCTGTCCAACTGTTCATTCCCATCCATCTGTTATAAAAGTCGATAATTTTGGGATGAGATCGATAGTTTATTGTTAGTTCAACCTGGTGACAATCTCCATCAGGAAAGTTATTAGGAAACTCAAGAATATTTCTTATGGTTGCTCCCCGAAAGCGGTACAAACCCTGATCGTCGTCCCCGACAACACAAATATTACGTTTTTCACTTGTGATCAAAAATAGAATAAGTTCCTGAACAGTATTCGTGTCCTGGTATTCATCGATCATTACGTATTGAATTTGTTCTCTTAACTTCTTTAAAATGACTGGATTATCTTCCAGTAGTCGAAGTGTTTCCACTTGGATAGTGGAGAAATCTAGGCTATTGTTTTCTTCAAGTTGTTTTAAATATAAATAATAGCAATGCCCTAGTATTACAACTTGAGGGTTTGAAGAAGACAATAATGTATTAGTATCAATGCATTCTTCGCTTATCTTATTGAGCATATTCATTAAATCTTCTGCACGATCCCAACGTGACTTTACTGCCGTTCCAAAAAGTAATTCACTGTTAGGAATACTTTGATAATCATAAATTTTATTGTAAAGGAAATATTGTTGATCAAACTGATCCATTAAATTATAATTCCGTTTCAATCGAGTGTATTCACGGTTTTCTTCAAGTAATCTTAAGCAGATAGAGTGAATCGTTCCTATGTACATTTCATTCAGATTAACACTGACTTTAGCAGCAATAAGCCGATTTGAAATACGAGTAATGAGTTCTTGAGCAGCTTTTTCAGTGAATGTTGCAACCATAATATTTTCCACTGGAACATTCTTTTCAGAAATAAGATAACAGATTCGTTCTACAAGCGTAAATGTTTTTCCTGAACCAGGTCCAGCTATGATTAACAGGGGGCCCTCAGTTGTCTCAACAGCATTAAGTTGATCCTTATTTAATTTGTTTTTATTAACTATATTCGCCAAAGGGTTCCCTCCTGATAATTTATGTATATTTATAAACAAACTTTCATTTCAATGTTTTTACGTATGAAATACAATCCATTTATATTGATGGAATCAGTAGAGTAACACTCAATTATTTCGAAAAATTCTTCATGTTCTCCTTGAAACCAAATTTCTATGGGAATCTGAAATAATATACAATTCTCCAAATCCTGCATCTGTGCTGATTACTTTACCACTAGTATACATAGTACCAGCTCCCTATTATAGCTTAGATTATCCGTAAGTTTCACATTACAAATCCTACCATACTCCTAATATTAGAACAATCAATAGATCCTTATGTTAAACATAGAACTTAACGGATGAAATATCTATTTTGATCTAGCTGAAAACGTGTAAATGTGTAATTCAGAGCGATTTCAGGTCATTGTGTACTAATGCGGTTTATTATCTGACACTATGAAAATTAAGAAAGGATATACATCGACTTTTGTCGAAGTAATTAATTTTAGTTTTCTTTTGCATTTTCAAAAAATGAATCTTTAGTCGTAGGTACTTAGCAGGAAAATTTATACTTTTGGCGAAAATATTATGAATAAATGGGCTGTGAATAATTTTATGACCAAACGAACAATTCCGTTTTTGAAATGGGCTGGCGGAAAGCGATGGTTTACAAATAAATATAATGATATGTTTCCTAGAAACTTCGATCGTTATATTGAACCATTTCTCGGTGGTGGCTCTGTGTTTTTTCACTTAGAACCATTACATGCGTTATTGGGCGACGTAAATGACGATCTAATTACAACGTATATTTGTATTCGTGATAATTGGCAGGCTGTTGAAAACCTGCTAGTTCAACATCAAAGAAACCATTCTGAAAAGTATTATTACGAAATCAGGGACTCAGTACCAATCGAGACCGTTGAAAGGGCTGCGAGATTAATCTACTTAAATCGTACTTGTTTTAATGGGATTTATCGAGTTAACCGACAGGGCAAATTCAATGTTCCAAAAGGTACGAAAGATACTGTTATCTTCGATTTTGATGACTTTGAAAAGTTATCACGAATATTGACAAACGCCGAAATCCGTGTTAATGACTTTGAAATGTTAATTAATGAAGCACAAACAAATGACTTTATTTTTGCAGATCCACCTTACACAGTTAGGCATAACCAAAATGGATTCATTAAGTACAATGAAAATTTATTTTCTTGGAACGATCAGATTAGATTGGCCGATGCCTTAGGGAGAGCACGTGATAGAGGGGCCATTGTAGTTGCTACTAACGCCAATCATCATTTGCTTAGAGAGTTATACGAAGTACGCGGATTTAATCTTAGAACCGTTTCTCGCTATAGTTCAATATCAGCAGACCCTAACAAGCGTAATCAGTATGAAGAAATAATAGTATACGCTAATATTCCACAGGAGGAATGACAAAGTATGAGTCAAAATGCTTCAAGCCTCACTTCCTTAGTAAATAATGTTGCAATACAAGATAATCCGCTTTCGGTTTTGAGGACTTTCATTGAATCACAAGACAGTTACGAGAGAGCTAGGCAGACAGATAAGTGGCGGTTCGTTGGTTATGTGTTGGAGCTAGGATATGATACTGCAAAAATTATTACTTCAGATCCATACAAAATAGCAGTGGGAGGTATACCTCGGGGATCGTTTTTGATTATGACTCCTAATAATCCGGGCAATCTGCCTCTGCATTTTACGTTATTACGCGTCACAGGAGTTACAACAACCCCTCTAAGTAACCAAGTACAGCAAACATATTTTGAATTGCACAAAAAATCAATGCCTGAACTTGATGTTTGGACACAGGGTGAATTGCAGTGGGGAGCCTTGGAGTGCGATGTACTAGGAATGTTCTATCCTGACCCTAATGATCAGCGTCGACTTTCATTTTCTGGTGATGTAAATAATGTAGTAAGTGCCCACCGCTATAGAGTTTTTGCTCCTGATGAAGATCTTCAGAAATTAATAGTCAACGGAACTGTTAAGCCAGAGCAGCAGTTTGAACTTGGCACATTGCGAACAATGGAATGCCGACTCACAGAAGCAAGCGTCTCACAAATCCCAGTAAAAATTTCTATGAAAGATTTCAAAGGTTGCCGTACATCAATGTTTGGTAAAACACGATTGGGTAAATCGAATGTTGTGAAGCTTATTGCTCAAGGTATGCTCGAATCCACTGTCAATGATAACAGCGTTGGGCAACTTATTTTTGATATAAACGGTGAGTACGCCAATGATAATCCTCAAGATGGAAATAAATCCATTCGTTCAGCATTTGCTGATAGATGTGAGGTCTATGCTCTTACTCAGCGGCCAAATACTCCTTCGAAACCGCTGAGACTGAACTTTTATGAACAACCTGAGTCATGTATTGAAATACTAGCCTCTATGTTACAGCAAGATAATAAGGTATCAAATTATATTCGTAGTTTTGCAAGTGTAAAATTACCATCTATTGAAAGTATTGCAACTATGCCTGATGGTGATAAAACTAGACCTGTAAGGAAAGTACAATTATATTGGGCTATTCTAAAAAAAGCAGGATTTCATGGTGATGAATCCCGACTCAAGGATAGAGGGCTATTAAGTAGAAACGCCAAACATTTTAATCCAAGTTTTAATCAAGAACTTCGAACCGCCGCGTATAGTTCTTCCAACAGACAACCAGGAAATGCTCCTGCCAATTTGGATGAATTAGTATCTGAATTTGAAGTGATGGCGAAATTTCAACGAGAAAATCCAAATCACCAAGCATTAGTCAGTGGTAGTGGAAAGCCTATGTTTGATGCGGATGATCAAGCATTACTTGAATTTTTAGCCCCCAATTCAGGATCGGGACCATCTATTTTACGAGCATACAAAGATTATCATTCACCATTGGCAGGAGACTTCCTTAAAGATATCCTTGATTTATTGGATACAGGAAAAACTGTAATTCTTGATCTTGGAAATGCAACAGATGCAATTCGCCGTTACTTTTCTGAAATGCTTTCAAGAACAATCTTCGCTTATCAAGAGAAAAAATTCGTAAGTAATTCACTTGGAAATCATTATATACAACTTTATTTTGAAGAGGCTCACAACCTATTCCCACCAAATGATAAGGATCTTACGGGAGTCTATGCTCGATTTGCAAAAGAAGGTGCTAAGTTTCATATCGGTATGGTGTATTCAACACAATCACCGTCAACGATCAACAAAGAACTATTAGCTCAAACTGAAAATTTCTTTATTGGTCATTTAGCCTCTGTTGATGAAACAAAAGCATTATCTAGAGTACAGGTTGCGTTTGAAGGGATTGAAGAAGACATTTTACGCTCTAAGACGCCTGGTTACATGCGAATGCTGACGATGTCTCATCGTTTTGTAATTCCAATGCAAGCGAAGAGGTTCGAGGCCTCAACTCCCTTAATTCAGTAAGCAGTTGTTAGTTTTAGGAGGTCATTATGCCATATAGCCAGGGAACAAGACTGCCAGGTGAGACAGCTTCAAAGCTAGGACATTTAAACGTTGTTCATAGCGAATGGGTTAACTCATTAATACAGGATTTTGAACATAGCAAGGATTCAACTACTGATCCAAGTAACACTTTTTGGGCAGCGTTTAGTCCAAGCGATGTAGAGCCACTTCGTAATGTCTGGGCTGTAGACGGTTCATTCGTAACGGTAGCTTCCGACGATTTTCCTAGGAGAGAAATCTCATTTGTAAAAACTGCGTTATTGACAATGGATCGAACCAAAATCGATGCGATCGATAAAGAACATCCTCACCCTCTTCATCTTCAGGATGTAATGACTGGAAGTGCAATATTCCATGCAACCGTATTTCCGCTAAGAAATATTAGAACAAGTATTGGAAATAATTACGACACAGTCAGACACATAATTAGGGATTCTATGAAAATTGATGAAGAGGGAATATTTTTCGAAACCTTGAAATGGATTGTGTATCAAAAGTGGAGCCAAACACCAACGTCATCACCTTCATTTGGTTGTCCGCATTGCGGAAAGGATGTTCACGGGTTACCTTATGATGCTGATGAAGGAAAGTGTTTGGAATGTAATAAAGTCGTGTTTTTAACCGACATGATAGGTTTCCATTTAGATATGGATGAAGAAAGTGCTCCTGAAGGCGTCTCCTCCGCTTATATGCTAATAATGGAGCTCATAATGTTATTTACTGTAATCAGACTCTTATGGGGTCATACTGATAAGCATTTGTTGAGTGATACGTTATTTATTAAAGATGGCCCACTCACACTCAGAAGTCAGTATTCAAAACTTGTACCTCCGATTCGTACATTTCTGGAACATGCGAAGCAATTAGGACGGCCAATTCATATAGTCGGTCAAGAGAAAAGTGGAACTTTTTTTGATCATCTTTCCTCAATAGCAAGATTCGCTCCACCAACTGAACGTGGTGAAAATCTACATTATGCTGTTTTAACACATGATTATGTAAGAAAAGAGGTATATCGAACTCCCGATATGAGTAATCCGTATGGAAAGAGAACAAATTGGGGTGAAAAGCTTTATGTTAAATTTGATCCTAACACCTACATGGTTCTTAATGCACCTACGGGAGATTATAATGAGGATGTTAATTTTCCTAAGGAATCCAATATTATTGGACTTGACAGAATTCTAGCCACCTTACCGAGTCTAGTTAGCCATAAATACGAGGGCGCATTATTTCCGGTTGAACTTGCGAACGGTATTGCGTCTATGTCTAGTTATCCCTCAGCAAAAATCCTACAAAGGTTTGCAATGGATCCAAGATAAAGTAGCTCCACTTTTTGGATCTACAAAAAGGATTAAAATCTGTTGTACTATCGCAGATTTTAATCCTTTTTCATTGCTGTAGTTGTAATAATAATTCGTCATCGTCAAAATACTATTGAAGTTCCACACTAGCTGAATAATTATTTATCTTTGGAAGAGATTTTGATTTCCCAAAACAACCTTGATTTCGTAGGAGGGGTATATGAGAAATTAACTTGATAGCCGATCACCAAATTACTCCCACCCCCTCGGGGAATGAATTGGTTGGCTGTACTCCAACATGACTGCACGCTCTAGACTTCAACAAGGAACCCCGGACTGCTCCGAGCTCGCATAATTGTACTATTGTATGATTGCTTATGGTAAAGGTAAGTTCGTATACACCGTCACCGTACAATTGTTTCGGACTAGTCTGGCTCTACCGAGTGCTTGGATTAGTGGTTCTTCCAGATGGTAAAACTGGATTTCTCGCAGCAAAGGCTCATCAGATATCGTGTTATATTTTAAATAAACATTTCGGCACTCACTGGGCCTACTACTCTTGCTCTCGACCAATTCTTGTTCCCCATCAATTTAAATGTCGTCATCAACATCTTTATGGATCGACTGATCTAACTCATCCATTATGCCTTCGTTCACTATACCAATTACTTTGCTAGTAAAAAGACTAATTATCAATATAGATAAGAGTATTTCAGTTATTTAAGAAATTACAAAAATGGCATTTATTTTTTTGACGACAACCATTTTCTTTTCAGTAAAAAATGGTAGATATTGATGTCTGATTACTCAAAAATAATATCTATCATTTCGTGTAAAAGTTTTTTTATCTTTTTCCTTTTCTCAGCAGATAAAATACTTATTATATCTTTGTCTGATTTGAACTCATGATCAGTTTGTATATTTGTTCCAAGCCATTCTAACAACGAATCTTTAGGGATAAGGATTCTATTACGTACTCGAACAAAAGGAAAACCTTCTTGTCCTATTCGAACCATACTATAAACAGTATCGCGACTAACACCAATTAATTTGGCTGCTTCGGTTACATCCAACATTCTTTTGGGTGTATTGGCTTCCATTTAAATCCTCCAATAATGTATTAAGTACTACTTTTTTAAAATTTCTAAATATCACCACTTTATTTATTTACATTTTTATACCTCACTAGACAATATTTAATAATTAATTTTCTCTTCTTTTAGAAGCTGAATAGTTTGTATATAGATAGGTCAGAAAGTGATACCCTTACATTCAGTCCTTTGGGAATGGTAGATATCACATTATAAAGACAGACCTTTTTACTTTAAGACTTTATTTGTTACATCAATTTAATGTCCTTAACTAATTTCCAACTCTTTAAATTAAATGCTCAACTTTCGCACCTTAAATCACCAAACGTAAGCGTCAAATAACCAAGTGTATTTAAACAGAAAAGCCCATGGTTCAATCCACAGGCTTTTCATTATGTACAATGTTGTTGAACTGCCGGACTCCATGGAATATACGCATCAAGTAGCTCCGGCTGCTGACGAAATGCAACCGCTGGTAACTGTTGCAACAGTTAGACTAGATATTTGTACGGGCTCAATCCATTTGCATTTGCTGTCTCTACGATGCTGTAGATCATTGCACTTGCGGTTGCACCCCGTGGGCTGCCGCTGAATAACAAGTTTTTACATCCTACTGTATGTAAAGGGACGAATGCTGTTATCAGCTAGATTGTTCGAGACCACACAGTTCCCATCTTGTAAGTAATTCAGAACTCTTGCTTATGGTTACGTGCATACTTCAGCGCTTCACCCAGCTTGGATTTGGGAAGTACCTTGCCTTTGGCCGTTTCTACCCATAACCAAAAAGCATCGAGTACAGGCTTTTCCTGCACCAGACGTTGCTCCTGCTCCTTTCGTTCTTCTTCAGCGGAATGTGACGTAAGTTGTGTTTCAAGCTCAAAAAGTTTGTTGCAATAGGCTACCCCTTCACTGGCAAGGGCCCCTTCCGGCTATTTCGCCTCCGGTGGTAACGCCTCAACAAACTTACGTCGAAGATGTGCCCAACATAGGCAGGATGTCGTCCCTGCTAGATTCGCATAGCCCGAGTAGGCATCGCTATATAAGTATCCCTTGAACCCTTTTAGGAACGCTTGCGGGTACTGCTCCCCTCGTCCTGGTTGGTACTCAAAGATTCGTATGGGATGCGCACTATGATGCCCACTGCTGTAGATCCACATGTAGGAGGCGGTCGTGTTCTTCCGTCCCTTTTCATTCATGACCTGCAAGGGCGTCTTCTCGGCATGCAGATATCGCTCTCGTACAAGGAGCTTATTTAGTCGATTCACCAGTGGCTTCAGCCAGTCTCTCGTAGCCGCGATTATCTAGTTCATCTACCATCGTTGCCCGACTCAGATCAAGGCCGATGCTCTTCCACTCCTTCTCCTGACGGTACAGCGGCACGCTGTTCACAAACCGAAACTCCTGTGGAGTGATCGAGCATACGGCCTCCGCATCCATGGGCCACTGGTATTGGCTTGACAGCGGCAGTTTTGAACAAACGTTTTAGAGACCAAATACCGTTGCTGTCGCTGACTAATTACTATTATGCTATGCAGTGTTTGCCGAGGTACCAGATCCCGCCAATTCATGTGCCTTAATAATGAGGGAGTAGCCTCGTTGTACGACGTCGTTACTTGTTAATGTCTCCGCGTACAGGTCAAGTTCCTCTTTTATTCCCGCATCGACAGAGTAGAGCCAATTGGCACCGTCCAACATAAAGACCGCATTGTTTACGGTACGGATTTCACTTTTCTCCGATAGACGCTTCTGACAGTCCTCAATTCTACAAATAGAACGGTCGCTTATCAACTCTACCACGGCTTCATAGAAAGGATTGATATGTACCGCCTGCAGGTTTACCCCAGACAATCGTTCAATGTCAAAGTTATGACCGCTCGGGAACGGATAGTTTTGTCCGTAAGTGTTCGTAAATACCTGATGATCGTTTTTTAGCATAGTATCGTATTTGATAAAATAATATTGCCAGTCTTTGGTCTTCCATCCGTTAGCTGACTCAATCAAAGATACCACTTTTTCCTCTATCGATTTCCCATTTGCTTGCATTAATAACTCAATAAATTTTGTGAATACTTGTTTCAGTGAGTTGCCGTAATAAGTCCAAAGATATTCTCGGTTATTCCGATTTCCACCGAATAGATAGCGCGGCCCTAAATTACTATTGCCGAGTTGGACTTGATAGGATCCCACCGATAACATCGCTCGGGAAACAAGGGAAGAACTCATTTTATCCAGTTCTAATAATGTTTTTTTAAGCTGATCTGGGTAAGCAATATATGCACCTAGCCATAGGTGGACGGCACCTTTTAAGATTGTTATATCTTCTAATTCGTGAAGCCCCTGTTTCCACTGAGGGTGCTCGGATATTAGAACGGCCTTCTCTTTCTCATGCAAAAAGCTCCAATTAGCAAATCCGAGGATACCCTGCTCTTCAAGCAAAACCACGTAAATCGGTTTGTTTTTTTCAACAAGGTTATCAATAGAATTAAAGATGTGACCCAGATTATCTACACGAAGATTGCTGTTATAAAAGCCTCCATTGTCTTGCCGAATTCGAATGAGTAAGTTTCGAATAACGCGCAAGGTATCGGATAGGTCCTCCTCCTGCTTGGCTATTTTCTTAACCAATAGTGCATAAAGCAGAACCCGCTCATCCAACTGTATTGTGTTCTTAATACATTTATCCATCAGCTGGATGTCATTGTTAAAAAGTCGTAGTTTCTTATTAAAGATTTCCTTGAATTGACTATGAATGTTATTTCGGTTCTCCCATAAAGACAAGACATCGAATAAAAAAGAGACATTTTCCTTTTTAGCATAAATTTGCGTCAAGTCATGGAGCCTAGTGAAGTGTTGGGAAAAAAGATTTGCATTTTTCGAATTAGGATTTGCCTTTAAATACAATGTGCTGCTGATAAATGAAAAGAGATTCATAAACGCTTTATCAAGTGTTTTATCGTCATCATCGCGGTAGTCCCAGAGCAAGTC
This sequence comes from Paenibacillus sp. J22FR5, assembly GCF_059691975.1. Lineage (NCBI taxonomy): Bacteria > Bacillati > Bacillota > Bacilli > Caryophanales > Paenibacillaceae > Paenibacillus > Paenibacillus sp. J22FR5. The sequence goes on from NZ_JCAUAN010000009.1 coordinate 19,987, forward strand.
CTTCCAATTCGTCTCTACAAGCAAAGAAAATTGCTTACTTTCTTCTTCGAATCCGTTCTTTTCAAGCACTTGCTCGAACTGTGCCTTGAAGTTTTCGTAGGTAGTGAGAGGCTTTCCTCGAGAATTCATCTTAATATAGAGTTCATCGCCTAATCCGTAATCTTCTAACTTTAAGAAGCTAAATGTGATTGGACACTGGCCGGACTCGCTCATCAATGCTTCCATGACGGGTTGATTCAATCCCTGGAAGGATTTATGCATCGAATCTATCATAACGAGCATTGCCTCTACCGTCGGATCTGCTTGCCAGTGATAATGAAACCATTTCTTATTCCTGATTACATATGATGGAGTATTTGTATCAAACTCATGATAATTGATAGTCTGCTTAGTTAGTTGCTTACAAAATTCACGAGCACTTATTCTCGTTGCATAGGAGAATTTTATTAGGGTATCCGAGACGTCTACGTCCTCTTTAATCGCGAAATACCAGTGAAGTAAGAATAACGTTGTCACGCGTTGCTGGCCGTCCAGAAGAGAAAGCACATCGTCTTCTACAGAACCATAAATAAAATCAAAATCCAGCCTCTTCTTTAAGGTAAGAGCATCATTTATATTCTCAAGCAATAATTCGCGAATTTCTTTAGTTTGATGATCGTTGCGGCCTTGAGCGTAGTCGCGTTGTATCATGGGTACGGTAACATGATACTTATTAAGAAGTGACCAGAACGTATTCATTGAACTCATCTCATGTTCCCTCCTATTCAAAAATCTGGAAAGACTTTTCTATGGCTGCCAGGTAGCCGTTACGGTCTGACTCACTCCACAATTGGAAATGATCGACCTGCTCACTGTAATATTTCATGAATGCATTTCGAGTGCAGATTGGGATAAAGTGCCCCTTTTTGTCATACGAAAGAAGCTTATGATACTTCACTGGGTAAAAATGATTGCCAAGCGCGCTATTGGTTCCTTGATCGAGTAAGGCCAAGTTTTCAATCGAATTTAAATCGGTGATACCAAACCGATTTTCAGTTATCAAGATTACATCATTAGATAGATCTTCAAATTCAGTCTGGGTCAGACTGTTATCTCTGTGACGTTGTTTCAACTTTTCAATGATAACTTTGTACGATGGATCCTCCAACTGTTCGAGAAACGTTATAGCATCACCGATCCAGGCCTGCCACAGTTCTTTCGTCCTGAGACCTTCCGTATTTTGAGCATGAAGATGTTCTATGGTCCACTTATCCTGTCCGTATGCATCGAAAGGAAAGCGTGCCTCATGATTTTTCTGTGTTAAGGTAGTAGCAATATTAAACAAGAGCAACACCTTCTTAATTACTGCAGTATCTACTCCGTATTGCAACTGGCTGAAATCAATTCCTGCGACCTGATCGTAGATACGTTTCTTTAAGTTGTCGCGGAAAGCCGGCTTATCTGCAATGTTCGCATCTTCATATAGATTGATAATATCGACAATGTGCATATACTGTGTGAGGTATCCAATATAATGATACAGCTCTCGATCCTCAAACCATTCCTCAAATAGCGCCAGGTAACCCTTTATGGTTTGCCAAACCTCATCTAGATCAGGCTGCTTTTGTATTTCATAGAAGGTAAAAAACATATCTTGGTTTTTTGATTTCGCATTCTTAGTATAGAGGTCAAATAATAATTCGATGCGGCTTGTGTAGTCCGTTTTTGGGTTAATAAAGTACCATAACCGATTGTTTCTAAGCTTTCGTTCGATCGCGTCCCACTCATTTGCTCTTTCATCTTTTTTTTCAGTGGACATTAAGATTAGCGCTTTTATCAGCTCCGCGTTTGTTAGCGGAATTTTACCGATATTCAGTCGGCTAAAAACCTCTCTAACCTCGATTGTCCGATCAACCTCATACCAGATGACCTTTACGTTTTTACCCAATTCAATATGAAATTCATCTTCCAAAGTTTCCGCATCTTTGCGCGGTCTCTTAAACCACTCTTTCACCGTATCGTAAGCTTCCTTGAAGAAATAGTAATCAATATTTTTGGCATCTTTCACGTTGGCCAAGTTGTTCAGAATTTCCTCACTGTCAAGGCGTGTTTCGTACGAGATCGCATAATTTGTCTTCCCCAGATAGGATAAAATGATTTTGATGGTAGTCAGTCTTTGTTGTCCATCAATAACCTCATAAATTTTATGACCCGAAGCATTTCGCTCCTTGCATTCCCTAACTACAACCGGCTGCAAGCAATAGAAATCCGACGTTTTTTCTTTAATCCAGGTGTAAATATCATCGAGCAGATTAACTACCTGTTGCTGATCCCAACGATAGCCACGCTGATATGACGGAATAAAATATGCCGAGTCTTTTCGTACATCATTAACATTTTTCAGTTGAATAGCGTTATTCATACCGGACCCCTTCCATTGAATAAAGCATTAGTAAATCGCAAAAATTGGGTAATCTTACCTATACTATTTTCTGTATGCCTTTGTATTTATCCTTCTGTATGTGATCAGATATGACAAGTTTAAAAATAGGTTAGGCTGGTGGGCCTGATATAACGCGATTTAATATTTAATGAATATAAAGTTGTCTCAGCAAAGCCCCACACACGAACATTTGTTTGGCATTACAAAGACTAACGAATGTTCCGGAGTGGTCTGAGATAGGAAAACAAGAAATAATGACTCTGAAGAGATTTCAAAGAGTGTTACATTCCGAAGATACGTGCCGTGAGTACCTATTCCAGCTTCGCTGGCCTAACGGTTTCTGTTGTCCGAAATGCGAGCACAATGTCTTTTATTTTCTTGAAGCCCACAAGCTTTATCAATGCACACGGTGCAAGCATCAAACGTCGGTTACTGCGGGCACCATTATGCATAAATCCCATTCACCTCTTCTGACCTGGTTCTGGGCGATTTTCCTTGTCGCTCATGACAAACGCGGCGTTTCCGGAGTGTATTTATTACGATAATTGAAAATATATGTAAAGTTTATACCTACTATCCAACGTCTTCGTTTTTTAAACGTGAGTTGAATTTTATATAACTTAAAAGAAGCCATCTCTCTGAAAATCATTAGAAAGCTGGCTTCTAATCAAGCTATATGTACTAAGTTTTAGATTTTACTTTCTTCTTATTACGACTACGTTTTTCTCTCTCAAATTGTCTTCGCTTTTCACGATTCATCCGAACTTCAGAAACATGGCTGTCCCAGCTAACACTTTCGCTTTTTCTGTGTTCAATTGGATTTATCGATGAAGGCATAAAGCTATTTGTTCTATCGGCAATACTCATGCCTAGATTAGAATCTACAATATGAAACTGATTATAATTAAATGCGTGCGTTACACGTTTAAGGATTATTGGCTGATCATCCGCAAAGTAAGTATATGGATAAATAAGGCCTCCAATGATTCTTTCAATTGAATTCTTATATTTCTGTTCTACGTTTTTATCCCACAAAAATACTAAAAACAAAGCGGATCCAAACCGCATTACAGCAGAAAGCAATAATCCTTCAATGTTCTCATTTAATTTATTCGCATTTTCCCTCACACGAATTTTCGGCCTAAAAATATCCGTAGTAGGTATCATCTCAAGAAATGATTCTCCAATTATTGGTGGATTGAAATAAACAGCTAATTTAATGTTATCTAAATAGAACTCTGGGACTGGTGACATGTTTACAGAGAGCCCACCAAAAATAGAATATGGAAGAATGGAGTCCGTAGAGTGATCAATTAGATAATTTATATTAGTTTCAAACCATTCTGTTTCTAACTTATATTTACGCGCGTTATTATACATAATTTTTAATAACCAGCGTGAGAACAAGGACATATTCAAATTGAGTGTTACCTCATCGTCTTTTCCATACTCTTGAACGAAATAATTTTTGATAACTTGTGATCCGTAAGTGTCCAATGCAGAAAGAGGACCACTATTGCATTTTTCACAAACGTCTTTTATTACTACCCACTCTGTTTTATAGTATTTTGTCGAAGACTCAGGGATTCCGTTACTGTTTTTAATATTCCTGTCGATATTGAACTCACATTCAGGAAACAAGTCTATAAGAGCCATTGGAATAAGATGTTCGCCGGTTATTTTGCCACCTAGCTGGCAGTATTTACAAGTCATAAAATGGATCCTCCTTATTTCTATGATACTGCTGCATTTTAAAAGAAGATTATTTGTATATGATAAATGCCTAATAAGATATCTATCAGGACTTATCGTGTCTTGTTCGGTATTGGTAGAATGCTCCTATGGATTTAGCCTTGCTGGGTTGCATTTAATATTAAGAAAGAGTAAGTCGGCTGGATTAATCGAAGCAGCATGTACCTTAATCAATACTTCATTACTCCCTATTCCAGGTATAGATATTTTAGATAGTCCCAGACCCTCAATCCCTGTATATCTATTCAGTATAACTGCTTTGTTGCTGGTCAAATGAATTCCTCCTTGTTATATGTCTAAACTGGTGAATGTCTTTTTCATAGCAAATGCCCCCTATAGTTGTGATGCGTAGTTAGCTACCGGCGGTACGGTCTACTTTTTTTGTTTGAAAAATGGTCATAATGCCATGTGAAGTATTCTTTTGTTTGATCATTCCAGGCTTCGCATAGTTCCCTCTTGACTCTGAAGTCTCGAATGATTCGTGACATACTTTTTTCTATATGAGTTTTCAAATACAATCTTTACTACCATTTTCCACGAAAATCGTAGTGTCTATAGATGTATCTATTGCTATTTGGCACCTTGACCTTCGCAGTTCGAATGTTAATCGGTTCTTCCATTTGCTTTTGTGCATCGGCTTTTATTCGATTAATAAATATGATCTGGTTTTCTGAGAAGGTCTTGATTTTGTTGAAATTCTTGTAGGTTGTTATGAGAAAATCCGTACATTTTTTATTTAACTCGATGTCGCCTTGTGCAAGATGGATATTAAGGGTGTATACTAGATTTTTCAAATGGTCAGCTTGGTGAATCTGCATTCTTTGCTCTTGCAATCTCTTCTTTATCTCCGGTTGCATCCTCTTTTTGTATTCATCACATAGCTGAAAGAAAACCTGACGTTCTTGCTTCACTATTTCTCTTGAGAAGAGGTCATCCCCGTTATAGATGTCCTTTTGAGCCATGTACGATAACGAGATTGCAACCCGTCTATTCAAAATTCTGTCTTCAATATCCGGTATTTTATCATATAAGATTTCTTGGTAGTTTCCATTTTGAGCCCCAAGTTGAATGGTAAAACCGATACATCCGAGAGCTTTAAAGAAATTCCAAATAGCAAAGGAAAAGTGAATGGTATCCCCTTTGGGTACATAGGTAACTTTAAACACCTTCGCTAATTCTTCTTTTATCGTAGGAATCCACGCTTTATTTTCAATTCGGTTAAAAATGAATTTATCATATAACCAAAGCTGCCAAACCGCAGCGGGGACTTGGATAAGGTGCCCGGAGTACGTCCATACCTTAAGGAAACCTGGGAAATTATCGTCACAAAGTTGGTGTTTTTGAAGAAGGTTGAGAAAGAGCTTTTTATCTTGTTCTCGTTTAATCATTGCTGTGATGTCTGTTAAAGATATTTTTTCATGAAGAATTGTTTTCGCATCGATGACGGCTATTTTGTTTCGATTCCCTACGGACTCTCGCATCTTCGCACGATCTCGCTCTTCTCTTTCCTCTTTTTTTAAATTTTTTAGCCGCGCTTTTTCTTCTTCTTCTTTGCGTTTGAGTTCAGCTTCTTCAAATGAAACCATTTTCTTATACAAAGCTTCGTTTACCAAGTAATGTTTATACGAAAACAACTGTTGAAGGTCATCTGTTACACTTTCAATGATGAATGTCGTATCCCAATGGTAGTGATATGCTGCATTCATTTTAAAGAGCAAGCGAACTTCCCTTGTTTCAACATTCAGGAAATAAACGGCACCATGCTTTAAAAAGATTTCTTTTGGGAGCGAAACAAATTTATGTTTTAAAGGGTCAATTTCATGTTGTGATCGACCTACTCGATGCACGGACTCCCCTAACAACCAGAAGTCTCTAATACCTGCTGATTTGTAGAGTTGATGCCTGTTCCACCAATCTTCACCTGGTATTTCGGAACACTGTATTTCAAACGCCCAGCGCTCTCCATTTGGATGAATACATATAACGTCAGCTCGTTGATTAGTTTCGATAATTTTATATTCAAATTGCACCTGTGCTTGCGGATACTTTTCTTTTAAGTAAGAATATAGCAAGAGCTTTCCTTTGATGTGTTCTTCGGTTTCAGGCTCCCAATCATTTTCGCATTCTCGAATTCTCCAGTGTTTGAAGTGCCCCATTCGTCTTGGACCCGAATGAAAGATAACTCTATCCCCGCATTCCGGACACTGTAAATGTTTACCCTCAGACAGCAACCGAATGTCATTCTCATTTATAAATTCGAATGGTATAATTTTTTCACCGGTATTGGTGACAGCTACATACATGTTGTTATCCTCCCTTCCATCTGGGTTTGCAATAAATTCATCTGCCAAGCACCATGACGTAGTGACTGATAAAACTGGCGGTCACCATTTAATGTGTATGAAAAAGGCGACACGTACCTTTATGGTAGACATCCTCGTGTTTCTTTTCTCCTCGTTTTTCGTCAGGTGGCGATTTCTGGCTTGAGTAGACTCTCAGGCAACAATACAGCTATTAAGATGTGGATCTGGTTCATATTCCCACGGACGCACGAGAATTATCTTTGAGAGTTTCTGATCGATGCGCTTGGAAATGAACCACTGGTATCAATTAGTCAGATCAAAAACAAATCCTCTCCATCGCAGGTATATACGGCTTTTCCGTCGGGTAGGAAACGCAATTCGTAATATCCGAAAGGATAGCAGCCGGCGAAAACTCCAGTTGGATCCAATCGACTTTGGCCAATGTACATCTACTCCCTTCTCGCATTTATAGAATCAAGATTTTATTACTGGTTAGAAACCATCTTGATCCAAAATCATTCCGGTCCCGTTGTATTACATCTGTTAAGCATCCTCCAATGCAGTGAAGTGCTCTCGTTTTACCCAATCGATAAGTATTCCGTTTTTACCGCGTTGGAGCAGATATTCCATTTCTACTTTACTGCCCAAGCGAATGTCACGGACTCGGTAGATGGCACCGTCACTATGGAGGCGAACCATATGTCTGATTTCTATATCTGGTTCACCATCAAACGTTTTATATTTGTCCATTGAGCTGACTCACCCTTTAATGTCTATATTGCATTCGTATAATATATATACTACATTGCAATGTATATCCCTTCCAATATTCGACAATATATTGATTCAATATTCTTTGGCAGCCTAGTGCTAAATTAAACTTTAAAAAGTGTCAGATATACATGTTCCTCGTACCAGAATACATTTATGAAAAAATAAGAACCCGCTCCTTATTTAGTGGAAGGCCACGTTGCCCGGCTAACCAGTCAACTTTCTGGAAAGAAAAAAAAGCAAAAAGGTTATGGACCCTTCGCTTTACTCAATACTATATATAATATCATTCTAAACTTTCTTCTTCGTGACTACTCATTATTTGTACACTATTGGTACACGATAGTATGTAGCAAATCACCATTATATAGAACAGTTGAAATTGAAACAAACTGCGATGCAGTAAGAGTAGCTAAAAAACTATCAATCTCTTGGCTATTCACTACCTTCACTTTTAAACCCATAGTGTATACACTCCTTATCTTTAGTTATATAGTTATATACTTGATGCAATTTGATCATTATTTTCATAGTATGCCACCTGACATTTCGCACAATGGTGTATCACATTTTCTTTCAGAATAGGAATTTTTTTATAAACTTAGTATTCACCAGAGTTCCAAAGTTTGGAGTGAGAGGCTCTATATTTTCTCGGTTCACCAACGTCAGGATAAACAGATAACCGACAGTTTAAGCATTCGGCAGCTGTGGTATTCCACCAAGATCCTAAATAAGCCCCTTCGTTGTCGATTTCGTGGTCACTGATAGTGCTTACAATTAACGTATGTTCTTTGCAAACATAACAAGTATCCAAGTTTAAATCATGAACAGCTTCTACAATTGCCTTCGCTTTATCGAGAATATCAGATAGGTCCAAATTCCAATCGCGTAAGTTGTAGCATGCACTTCCATATGTTTTAAAGAATGCAATACGTTTGTAATTTATAGGTCTGGATTGACCTGATTTAATAATTTCATTAATTGGATCGAGATCTGCTGATTCATTATACTTCCAGAACCGTTGTAGTTTATTATATTCAGTTTGTTGGGTCACCCGAATGACAAGCGGCAAAATATTCTGTGAAACAAATTGGTCAAGCTCGGTAATACGTAGGACAAAAATACCTTTGTGCCAACCACGGTTACGCAAAACATTAAGATCGTTTAATGTAACCTTATTGTCTCGAATGGTCTTAACGACAATAGGGACCCCATCAACATGGTTAATAAGATTGCATACACGATCTAAGGCGTTGCCGAATTCTACTGTATTGTCATGTAAAATATCAGCGCTGCCTATATTCTGAAGAATGTCTAGTATTTTAATTGAATCGCCGCCGTCTAGAGAAATCTTAAGGTCCAAATTTGGATGAACCGACTTTAGGACGTCTTTAAGTAAAAGTTCAAAGAAATGATGAAAGTGAAAGATAGTTTGCATGTACAATTCTTGATAATCTATGTCTTCACACAAGCTATCGATTTTATCCTGACTAATTTCATATAAAGTATGGTCGGGTAAGATGCTCATGTCATCAATAATCCGCTTTTTATGTGCTGCATAGTAGGTATTAAAATATGCTTTGAGAGCAAGGCGTAATGATGCTAATGCTGATTTGGTAACATGAGAGCGGTTTTTTACAGCACCTATTTTAACGCCATGTATAGTTTGATCCAGTTTAAATTGCATTCTAATTCCTTCCTTCACTAACATCAATTTAATAATGACGACGAGTTATAATTCCATTCCAGAAAGAGTGACACGGAATATAGTTTATTCAGCTTTGATAAATTCTTTTTCAAATTTATCTCTGTTCTCTTTCGTAAACTGTGTAACCACTTTTTCTTTCCACAATTTTAATTCTTTATCATCGGACAGATCCTTCAAGTTAATTTTATAAAAAGTCTCTGCTTTTTTCCTATCCAAAGTAACTGACTGTTTTTTTCCACTAAACTGAGCTGTGACTATTTTAACTTCACCTAAATTTGGAATCTCTCTCAGTATTCGTACACTTTCCTCCATTAGTACTTTCCTAATTGCATCTCCAGTTAACCAATAATCGTTAAATGTCTTCTCGTCAACTGGAGGCTTATCGCTTTTGGTTGCAGCATAATCTTTATACGATGCATATACAACAAGTGCTCTATTGCCGTCGATACTAGCACTTTTCAAGAAATTTGCTCCTTTGATATTCCTCACATACTCGTTGAAGTGTTTGATTTCCTCATCTGATACTTTTGTAGCTGCTGCTACAGACGAAGTTGGTGTAGCTGCTTGAGAAGCTGTTATTGCTGGTGACGGAACCGTAGCAGTCTGAGTTTTTTCATTCGTACATCCCGAAAGCAAAATCCCAGATAAAACTGACAAAGTACCAACGATCAATAACTTTCTTTTCATTTCTTCTATTTCCCCCTATGTATGTATTTAATATCTTACAGCACTTGTTTTATACGCACTATGTTGGAAAATGTTTCATATTAAACAATGATCAGCTTCTCAAGACACCTTCTTTACATTTAGGTTCAAGCCAAACTCTTTTCTTCCATCCTTTAAATTCATATAGAAATACTCAGTTAGAAGCTACCTGTCCATGCCAATTCGAATCAAAGATTGCTACGTTGAATGTCTTTATTGAAATCAAAAGCAAATCATCATTTCCACCGTTCTGAATGAAAAAACACCTTGCCTTCCAGTCGAGGAGGCAGGTGTTTCTAACGTTTTTGATCTAAATTTCTCGTATGCTCAAAATACGGTCAGCCCCTATACTGACTTCTTCTTTTAAGTAGATCATAGGGTTGTTATTGTCACACCCACACGAGTGAAACAGAAGTTTCTCGAATGCCGTGGTAATCAACTGTCTTTTCACATCATCCGAATCGTCGGTGTCAAACGTGCTCGAATCGAGTTCAGAAAATAATGCCTTGAATGTTATCACGGACGGGGTTGCCCGAGACTTCCAAGCTTCCTCCAAGTCCCGCGAAAAAAAAATGTGCTGCCCAATGTCCAAAACAAACTCGGGACATTTGAGCATTTCTTCAACATCCTCTATTTTTTCGGGATTGTCACCAAACAAGAACCCATTGATGCACCGATCACTCGTCATGCGAAGATTCAAATGGCCAGAGGAAACCTTGTGGTCTCCTCTACGAATGGAAAGGAGATTGTCTTCCTCAATTAAAAGATCAATTCCGAACTCCCGCAAAAAAGTTTTAAAAGGTGTTTCAATAACGAAAAGATCTTTTAGACTCAGCATGCCGTGGTCGTAAAAGGATTGTGGATCCAAGATTGCCGACACATGGCTGACGGTAATCCCATCAATCAAAATGTTGTCGATCTCCAGGTGGAAATGGTCTTTAATAACTTCGAATGACAAATTATCATAATAAATGCCGCCATTTTTTTCTGCGATTCGATACTGCTGACTCTGTACAAAATCATGAATATCTGTCATGGATACATGTAAAATGTCAATGAGTGACTCTGTTAACTGTTCAATAGAACTTCCATTTAAAAGCTTTTCCATTCCGCACTCCTTCCTCTTAATTGCTAACCACATGCCGAACGTTGGCAAGTCATTATCCGCGCCAAAATGGCCCGTTCACTTTGGGTACAATCCGTGTGTAATTCGATTGCCATTTGCGTTGGCTTTGTTTTAAGCTGTTTTCAAGCATGCGGGCTTGTACACGCCGCGTCGCGTCGAGATCATTGTCTAGCTCTCGTTGACGCTTGAGCCGAACCAAATCATCGATGGTAATATCCGATAAACCATATCCCTCTTCTAGCGTTTTTGTCAACTGGTCAACGAGCCTATCGATATACAAAGCGATTCTCTTTCGCTTTTCGAGAATTTCCCAGCCCGAGTAGGTATACGATGGGTGTGCGGATTTGCCCCTAATTTTCTCTAACTCAACGAGGCTATTTTTTAACACATCTAACTCATCAAGGAAGAGGGTCATCTTGTCTTTGTATGCATCCTTCTCGAGCTCGAGGCGGTCAGGGTAATGTTTCAGTGCCATCTTTGCAGTATGGACCACATCTACCTGGAATCCGAATAAGGCGTATCTTACGCGCGCTATGTGTTGCCTTCTTCGGACGGGATCGGAAATCAATAGTGCCGCATCGATTTTCTTTCTAAAGGTATCATGATGCGCCTCAAAGTCTTCCTTCAGGTCAATTAAATGTGCTAGTGTTTCGGTAAAGCCTTTGACGCGATTGCCAATCTTTCGTTTTTTCTTGCTCATGCGTTGCCTCCTTATGTTACTCCCATTCTTCTTCATCGACCGGGTCTGTGAATTGGCAAAGATGAAAAGCAGGTAAATATGTCAAATACCCTGCCTCCACCAAGCTTTTGATAGCGAGGGATACGGAAGATTTGTCCATCTTCAACACTTCACCGATCTCTTTTTGACTTATCGGCTGCAGGCGTTTGGACGAGATACGCGTTAACATAAAGAAAAGAACTTTATAGCTTTTCTTAGTGAGTTCAGTGTTCTTTGCGCAGCTTAACAGGAAATCATGGGACACCTTGACGGCGTCTCCGCCTTTGGCTTGTTTGACACCCATAGGTTGCCTCACTTTCGAGAATCCATTTAAAATATTTAAATTAGTTTGCTATAGTAAGAATAATACGCGCATTAAGATACGTCAATGAGAAATACCGGCCTGTGTGCTGAAAGCAGACAAATAACTAAAAAAACCGCTTCTACTAGATAGCGGGTTGGTTTCTTATATTGAAGCGCCCTATGAAAGAACAATATAACGATTCACATCAACTCCATAATTCTTCTCTGAAATAATTCTTCTAAGTTGCTGCTTAAATGAAATATTTGTATTTGCATCCTTATAGTTACTTCTATGACCTGTTAATTCTAATAACCTTAACAACTCAGATTCGCTATAATCGTTTAATACATGTTGTAGTAGCCCATTATAAATATTATTAATGTAATCATAGTCATAAATGTAGGTATTAGAATTTGTATTATTCTCATAGTACTTGCTAATGTATTCCCTCATAAGTGAACCAATACTATGTTTGTATAGCTCATATTTTTGCAGGAATGCTTTGTCTTTCAAGATAGGTGTTCGTATTTTTAATTCTTCTATGCACTGAAAAACTCCATGAATAAGAGCTTCCTCATCTTTATAAATAAAAATTGCATGTAAGCATAAGTTGGGATCCTTTTTACACAAATTCTCAATTTGGACTCTAACGTACTCCGGAAAATGCGAATAGAACTCTGGATTAACTGATAGAAACTTTACTAGTGCAAGTGATTGACTTACCCAAAAATTTTCACCATCAAATTTTACCTCTTCAGAAATACTTATCCTGTTAGTCAATCTTTCATTCTGATCTTTAAATGTCTTCAGAAACAACTCTTTATCCCACATGCAAAAAAGTATTAACGTTTCTAAAATAACCTGTCTATTTTGTTTGCATTTTTCATCTTCTAGATAAAATGCAGATTTCCAAATTAACTTAAATAATTCTATTTTTGCTTTAATATTAAATCTCTTGTAGTACTTGTTATGTAAAAATGTTTCATAACTTCGTAAATCAGGTTGCCGTTCATAGTAATCACAAATGTCTAACCTAAAATCGTCTAGTATACTTTCAGATAATACGATATCTCGAGTAAAAACACTATCAAACATATTCCTTATATGTGCTAATGCCTGTTCTTTTGTTGGATCAATTATTTCGTATTCGTCATTAAGAACTGGATGAGCCGCAGCATTTCGAGCATACCTTAGTTCTTCATATTGGCGCTTTTCAATTTTATTTATAAGGCCAACTGTTTCAATGCACAGAACTATTCTCTTCTCAATATCAGAATAGCGTGCATTATCTTTTCTTATTTCTCCAATATCCCCCAGACATTTCATAGCTCGCTCCTCTGAATACAGATCACTGAGCTTAACTATCTTATCAAGAAAATCAATGATTACTACTGTGTGTAGAGAGACAACGCAAGCTCTGTAATTCCCGTTATAATAACTTGATACCACCTCTCTAAGATAATCTTTTGTCTTAGGACTCACAACGTGACTTAACGCATCATCAATATTAAAATTCATATAACCCTCCACATTTCAAAGATACATAAGAATGAATTGGAATAATTTTCTTAATCTCCTTTTCGACAACTTTCGCAAAATTCCTCTAAGGCAACCTACGCCGGGGCTACCTTGCCTTCATAACTTATTACTCACTTTATTTCTTGTCGCCAGCACTTTTGTAGTGATATTCTTGACTCAATAAACAATGATCCCGTTTTACCATCTTTAACACATCCTTACCGGGTTCTATCTATCATTTTTAAGCTGGTATTTCATGATCTGCTTCAAATAACTCAATGAATTCATCTGCGTTTGTTCATCTTGCTGAAGACGTAAACACGCTTTTTCCCGAATATCTTCCACGCATACGAAGATGTGAAAAAGCGACTCATGGTATACTGAGCAAGCTTCCAAGGTTTAACATGAGTTTCAATAATGAGTCTGTTTGAGCCAAACCTGCCATCCTGACAATAGAAGAGCAATTTGAAATGAGCCCAACGACGCTATACCTTTTATGCCAATATGGACATTTCGATCATCTTGGAGAATAGCTAACTTTTTTCTGCATCAAGAATATTTTATGCATTAAAAATGCCCCCCCCCCCATGGGTCCAATTCACGTTATGGTTCCTTCTGCTGGTTACTATTGTCGGGTACTTCACCCAACGGGCATTCGATAAGAAGCATGCAATTAATGAATAAGGTACCCTCTACTCATAACTACACCAATCCCTCTCAGTGGTGTCGGATCATTTGCACTTATAGTTATCTTGATTGAAATGAAATACTAAATGCTAACGTTAGCTGGACGAAAAGGTACCCTACCATGTTGCATCAGTGATCATTACTAATTCTGGCGAGTAGCCGCGGCACCCTAACAAGAATATTAATTAATCCTGATATCTGTGTAATTCGTGAGCACGACTTTTAACGACGCATCCTTTTCTTGTCAGAAAAAAGCGGCTTATACTGGAGTCTGATTACATCTATCATTTCGTGTAAAAGTTTTTTTCTTTTTCTTTTTTTCAACAGATATAATACCCAGTAAATCTTTATCTGACTTGTACTCTCTATCAATTTGTTTATTTGTTCCAAGCCATTCTAACAAGGAATCTTTAGGGATAAGAATTATTACGTACTCGAACAAACGGAAAACCCTCTTGTCTTATTCGAACTAAACTATAAACAGTATCGCGACTAACACCAATCAATTTTGCTGCTTCAGCTACATCCAACATTTTTTTATATGTATTAGATTCCATTTTATTCCTCCATAAATGTATCAAGTACTACAATTGAACTTTAAAATATAACACTGTTCTGGGAATCCCATTTGTTTAATAACCAAGTTCCTCGAGCATCCTACTCCAAATTCTTTGATATTCCTTCGTAGTAAATAGATTTTTACCGATCCTAGAAATTACCCTTGTGGTTGAGGGGTACACATCCATTTGATGAAGTTCTAGAATAGTCTCTTTGAGTTGCTGTTCCTCTTCCAACCGTTTTCTCTCTAATGCATCCTTATGTTGATCTTGGTAACGGCTTGTTGTAGTGCTATATAAGTCTGGGAACAAATTAAGAAGCAACCTTTGTTTTACTCCCAGCTCAATAGCGATCTGATTAGTTGACTTAACTTCATTTTGAGCAAGGTTATTATTGAGCACTTCCTCGATCTCTGCTTTTGTATATCCACGATACTTGCCCTTATATTGTTTATTTATTTGTGTGTACTCCAAATACTTGTTATTAATTGCTTCGCACAATTCTGGGAAATCTCTTATTAATATGGGCCTATGCTTACCAAGTCTCTTCGCAATGGTTTCCAGTCTCTCTGGCGGATTCAAAGTCTTATATAAATCAGTTAATTCTTGCTCTAGTTGTTCCATCTCCAATTTAGACTTTGTTTTATTTAAGTGATCTCCTGGATAGTAGCCTCTTTGCTCTATACAATACGCCTTGTACCTCTCCGTAATTTTATTGGAAATATCCGGGAAATTAAGTGATATCCTTTTATGATTTGTATGTAATTTTGCAGCCGCTTTACAAAGAGGGATAGGAGGTTCAGTATGCAGGATTAGTTGCAACTCATCTCTTACCTCTTCCTTATTCCATTTCTCCTCCTTATTAAGATGTTGTTCTGTTCTATTAATCCTTTTTAATACTTCTGGAAGATTCATTTCATCAAGGAGTTTATACGCTTGCACGCCAAAGAAATCAGCTAATTGAATACATAGTGTCAACGACATTTGATGTTCACTCAAATAGTTTTCCAATAATAAGAATTGCTCAATACCGCTCATCTTTGAGAGTTTTGAAATTTTCCCATTACAATGAACTCTTCTATAGGTGTCCACCGCTTCAGGAATACAAGTTTTTGACGGCGCTGCATTCATTGCATAGGTAGCTTCAATGAGCATATGTATATGCCTTTTCACTTCATCTAACTCATTCATGTTTTGCTCATACACACCTCCTGTCTCATCCGTCAGGCTATGATAACATCTTGGGCAATACCCTAACACCATACCTTGATCAAAATACTTCGGAGAGTGCCCACAATTGATGCATTTGTCAGATAAAGCAATTAGATGCCTTGAACAATGACTAACTAATTTAAATGTCCATTCTAGTGGTTCGTATACTACTTGTTCATGCTGAAGCCATTCACTAATACACATCGGACACCATGCCAAGGTCGGACGGTGAAGATGATTTAGACTTAAGACTTCTGTCCAATTTGTCAAACTTAAAGCATTGATATCTTGCCTTTGAGTAGCGATCTCAATGGTCCGATTGATTAACGGTAACATCATAAATCGACTGTCATCAAGATAGGTGCTTTGACTATAAAAGCTAGTACCATTTTTGTACTTCTTCATGCCTGAGGCGTTTAGAATATAACGAATTAATTCTATTGCTTCAACAGAGTGGGCAGCTGCCAAACGATGGAGGTAACTTCCCAAGCTTTCAACTTGGGAAGTTCCTAAGCCGATTGGAACGATGCTTCTAAATAATGTCCCCCTAATTGTTTCATCGATCCATAGATCTAACTTGTTCATGTTATTGTTCATCTTGCGTATCCCCCAGATGGATACCTGTCTTATCACGTTTAGGCTTTCTTACACCAGGTTGTTTTGATCGTTTACTAGGATTGACCTCGTCATCCTCGGGAGACATTCCAAGCATAGAACGTATTTCCTTGCTCATTGCTCCCTTTTTAACTTCTATCAGTCTA
The DNA here is from genome assembly GCF_059691975.1 of Paenibacillus sp. J22FR5. Taxonomy (NCBI): domain Bacteria; kingdom Bacillati; phylum Bacillota; class Bacilli; order Caryophanales; family Paenibacillaceae; genus Paenibacillus; species Paenibacillus sp. J22FR5. Next base: position 36,531 of record NZ_JCAUAN010000009.1, read on the forward strand.
GCCTCCCCTTTGTTCGCAAATTCAAGCAGCTTTTTGATTTTCACTAATGGAACAGCCGATTTCTCTAGATGCTTTTTTGTGATCTTCTCGTCCTTTGACGGTTCGAGAAGTGCAAACCCCAGCGCTCGATATAACAACTTGTGAAGAGCTCCTCCACAGCCAATGGTACGTTCAAAACAGAAGTCGAAAAACTGTTCTAGATTAGAATCGCCTCTCAAAGGCAGATGCTGCTCATATGTGAGGAGAAGTTTTTTGAATGCCCCCCTCTCAATTTCATCTTCGTAATGGTATCTTGGAAAATGAACATCTACACTTCGGTTTATCAATTGATCACTTAAATCAGCCATGTCCAATAGCTCATATGTCCCAATCAAAACAATTGGAACTGTTGTGGTGTTAACAAGGGACTTCAGATTATCTGTTTGATCCAGAACATCCTTACTTGCAGGAATTTTCGTAAAATGCTGTGCTTCATCGAGAATTAAGGCTCTAGGGTGCCTATGTTTCATTACCGCTTCTGCTGCCCTCCTCAACTGAGGAGCATCCGAAGTCCGCCCAAAACCACTTGCGATTATTCGGTCTTTTTCGTACACGACCTTTTTATCGATTAATGGTTCTTTTGCTTCGAGTAATAAACGAATGTAGAAATCTTTCCATAAACTACTGTTCGTTTGCGGAGGCACAATTTCGACACTGAATGGCCCTTCATATTTTGAATCGCTTTTTACTTCTTCCGCTAATCGCTCCTTCAGTATTTCTGAAAGTTTAGATTTACCCACATGTGAAGGTCCAAAGACATAAATAATTGTCTCAGGTGTAGCATTCTTAATTGCTTTTAAGGTTTCATCAAGTTTCTCAGCTAGCTTAGGATGATTAATCCGTTTCTCTTTAAAGTACAGTTGGCGCTCTTCCATCGGCTTATCTAATAGATCTTGCGGAAAGAGCTTAAGCAATCTTTCGTTCATTGACATTACAATTCACCATACCCTTCAAATGAATCTTCCTCATCAACCGTTTCGTATGCCTCGAAATCTTCATCTTCTTCATCAATTTCATCATCTTCAGCTACTTGAGTTGGATAACTAAAGTTTGCAGCCATTTTACTTCGTTCTAAATCCTTTTTACGCTGCATCAAGATATGTTCTTCCTTCTCAACCTCCATAATGAACTTCGCAATAACTTTTGCATTTATTACGAATTTTCTATGATTTTGTTCCCCACGTTTTTTTATTTCTGCTGTTATCAACTCAATTTCTTTCTTCGTTCTACCTTTGAAAATAGCTTGATAGGAGGAGTAGCATCTAACCCAGGTTTTATTTAAATAGACATATGCTACTCCCATATCAAACGGATCAAATCGAACAGGGTATTGCTTTTTACTTTTATTCAGTGTCCGGAAATGGTGAGTGTTGTAATAAATATTGTTAATCTTTATTCCGTTTACAGGATGGACCATCGCTGTTCCCTTTATTGTTGTTGGTAAGGTCAGCAGAATAAATTCCTCGTTGTACGGAATTAACTGTGCTTTTCGATCTCCACTCAACATAATGGACTGATCAAACGTCTCACCTGGTGACATGCCTAAGGAAGGATGATATAAACCGTCATATACTTCATACGCATACCCACACAGTTTTTCATTAAATTCTGCCAAGGTCCAAATGGCATGATTTTTTGGATTTGTTTTTTTTGTCATCTTACGAACCTTTTTTGACGCAAGCGTATTGCCCCAAAATGTAGTGATAAACTGTGTGTTTGTTTTTCCGAATATCCGTTCAATAACAGAGCCAAATCGTGGTTGACCTGGTGGTCTCACCTTTTTACTTTTTTCGTACATCGCAAGTAAAGAATCAAAATAAGTACTTTGAAAATCCTTACCTCCATCCACGACTAGGATCTCTGGTAGTCTGGAGAATCTTCGAACACATTCTCGAATCACCATCATATTGCTTCTATAACTAGGTGAGTCAAAAGAAACATACAGTGCTAGAATTCGGCGACTAAAGCCATCGACTAAAAATGTTAGCCATGGTTTACCGATAACCTCACCTGTAAGGGAATCAATTAACTCGATATCTAACTGCGTATGGTCGATGTAGGCTACTTCAAATACTCGGTCTCCGTGACGAGGTGTCGTATAATCAAGATAAAAGTAGGCGACATCAATGTCATATGCTACACGTTCCCCCTCTCTTTTCCTTATTTTTCGCCTGTCGTCTTCAGATTTTATTTCCAATACAAAAGACTTGTACGATGGAACCGGTAAGTATCCTAGAGCCTCACATTTATTCGTGAACCCACCATAGGATATCGCGATTCTCTTTTGCTTCAATGTAAGATAGTCTTTTTTTATATGCTCTTTCATGAAATCACGAACTTTCTGTTCTATTCGCTTTGCACGATTCCCCTTTTCGTAATGCTTGGGCAATAAACCAACGTAGCCCATTCCGAACGCAATCTCAGCGTCTTTAAAGCTCTTTTGCCAATATCGAATGGTGCGAGCAGGGATTTCTACTTCATTCCCGTTACTTACTTTTTTGAGAATTGACATGCGTTCGTTTGCAATGTCGTAATCCAAGGTGGCTGCCTTAGCTAATATCCCCGCTAGCAATTCATTCTTTTTGGCTTGCTCTGGAATACTAATTCCTTGAATACTCCCCGATTTGACAAGCTTTTCAAGTAACTCATAGGACAATTGAACAGGTGTTGCAGAATTATCCATTACAAATACGTTTTTTTCGCCAACATTTATGACGGTCCATTCATTACCTTCCCAGTGAAACTTCTCTCCTGAGGACAGATTTAACGATGTAAGTCTAAATTGAACGGCCGGTAATGGATCTGTAGCTACGACGTTTAACGCAAGACTTAGCTCTGCATCAATATATACCTTTGCAAATTGCGGCTCTGCAATAGCATACTTCCGAATATCGATATAGATTTGCTCTCGGGCCAACATATAATTAATCGTATCCGCCTTAATACCCGCTTCTCTGGTTTCGTCTAACAGATCAATTAGCGGAATTCCTGGCCGACTCTTAACTACTTCATATACTACTTTAGAATCTGACTCCTGAATGAAGTAATTACTGTCACCTAAGTAATCCTCAAGAAAGACCAGATTCCGATATAGTAGAGTCTTGGAGCCATCACGATCTATATCTGTGTTAACCTTGTAGTATAAGCCTAGTTGCTTAACTGCTTCAGTGCCTGCTGGACTAACCCAAATATCAGGTTCAGTTTCTTCAAACAAACCGTCATACAACTCTACTTTCGCAAGAATGTCAGTCAGCATTTTAGATTCTTCATATCCTGCTGAACTTTTACGAAGGACAAAGATGTCCGGAGTATGTGGGTGGGCTATCTTTTTACCCTCTTTATCCATATACACCATCTTTACTCTCTTGGCCTGTTCATAATATTCAAGAACATCATCGTCATGTTCGAGAGCATAAATATGTCGAAGCTCCAAGGTATGACTTTCAAATTGAATTGTTCTACCCATTTTCTTGCTTGAGTAGTTACCAGTCACATTTGATTTGAAACTTTTAACCCTTCTGATAGGCTCCCCTTGCCTTATATCCTGTATATACGATTTAGCAGCATCTGATATTGGATTATCCATACACCATTTTTCGAATTCTGCATTTGTTAACATATTTATCTCCTCCGTAGAATTTAATTTTTATTAACTAAGAATGTTTGTATATATATTAATTAATATATATATAATAAAGGCGCCCAGATCGTTTGATTGATCGGGCGCCTTCTAATGAAACTTGTATTTTGTTGTATTTTTGTTTTTTTCCTTTATCCAGTACATTTGTACTCCTCCATTCTATTTTATTTGTTAATTAGCATTGCCAAATGCTAGACTAATTAAACTTATCTCTTAAGTCTTTCCAAACTTCGTAGGTCTCTGGATACAGCAACTTTGAAAAGCGCCTCTCACCATGATATTGTTCTAGTTGCCGAATGGATGGGTGCATATCATTTGAAGAGAAGAAATTCATCGCTTCTTTGGTTTGTATAACGATTAGCTCCCGCCTAATCCTTGCTTGCTTCTTTCTCTCTTCTCTTCGACGGTATACAACCGCAGAGCATACTTCAGGAAAATTATTTTTCAATGTAAGTATGTGAATTCCTAATATCTCGGCAATTTGCTTTAAGCTCTTACACAATGGATCCTCCTTAAGGATATCCATAAGTTGAATCTCAATCAACTCCTTCTGGAAGCTTATCCTTTTATTTTTTAGAGGAATCCGGTTACTACAAACTTCGTAATTACTAGTGGTTACCAGTTTGAAAATCTCTGAAGCATTGTGGTTATTAAACATCAGGATATTGATAATTGGAATTTTACTGAAGAACGATATTCGAAGTAGCGCCTCTAGGCTCGGCTGATGCTTTTCTCTAATCCATGAATTAATACTTGTTATTGGAAGCCCGAAATACTTTGCAAAATCGCTGACTTTATTATTAAACTGAAATTTAATCAGATACTTTATGAAATCTATTGCATATGTTAATTTCATTAAACTATGCTCTTGTACTGCGTTAATTAAGATCAAGATGGATTTACTAACAAACCACTCCCAACTTGAGATCTCCACTTTTCTCTCCTGTTCTGTTATTCCTTCTCCCAACCATCTTTCGCATTTTGAGCAATGACCTACTCTAGCACGATGCTCTATGTAATAGTTGTTTTTTTGGCAAAATGGACACACCTCCTCAAGCCTCATATTATGAATAGGGCACACTTTTACCAAGCGGAATGTCCATAATAGATGCTCAAACTCCGTTTTGTTTTTCATCTCCGCATCCCTGTAACATTGAGAGCACCAACGTTTAGTTTTGCTGTTTAATTGCCAATTAATAAGGAAGTGCTGCATGGGCAACAAAGTTAATTGTTCCAGAGACTCTATCCCAGTTGCTCTAACTAATGCTTCCGAGAAAATCCCAGCACCTTGATCTCCTCCGTTAACTAAATAAGAACGCACATAAAAAGGGGGGCCGCCACCGCGCCCCAACATAAGTCCCATGCTACTATTTTCGATATAGTGAGATGCGAAATACTTCAAAAATGTACCACTTAAACAGTTATGTGCTTCCGCTAGCCGAAGAAAATATCCTACTAAACTTTCCTTAGACTCTTTATCATAGATCGGATCTAGTGAAAAAAATTCGTATGCGGCTATTACCTCCATTAATGAGCAGCCCCTCTTCACTTACGCTTAATCTTATTTGCAAAAAATTTAGCTTTTAATTCACTAAGTGCAGTAAAGTAGGCTTCTTGCATGACTGTATCAATATCAAATTGTTCAATACTTGTTGCCATTAAAAGCTCGCTGCTACTAATATCAAACAAAACGATTTTAGTAGTATCCGATGGGTTAAATAATACGGGAATCTCCCAATTACCATGCATTTCTGCATATTCAAACCAACAATGCTTTATCATTAGCGGATGTGTATACAGAAGATTTTCCAGCAGCACTCCTTTACTTGTTACAGTCGCAATCTTTAGTCGGACTTTATTCATAGAGTCTCACCTCCTATTAACCTGTATAGGCAAATCATTCAAAAATATACGTACTTGCATTTCTTTTTTTTATTTTTAAAATGCAAATACCAATGTATCACCTTTGATCCTTTGTATACACTTGTCCATAAGAGGTGTTATTCATGGATCCTACATTAGCCTTAAAATCCGTCGGGAATCGCATTCGTACCTTAAGAAAGAATAAATGCCTCTCGCAAGAAGAACTTGCAGAGAAAGCCGGCTTCCACTCAGCATATATTGGTCAAGTAGAACGTGCTGAGAATAATATTTCATTTAACAATTTAGAGAAAATCGCAATAGCATTAGGTGTCTCTCTTTCTGATTTATTAAAAAATGCACCTTCAACGAAATATACCCCCTCAAAGAAGGAACTCATAATTGAGCAGATAAATGAAGAATTATCTAGCCTTCCTTTAAAAGAACTTAAAAAAGTCCAGTTAATAATTAATGAAGTTTTTAAAAAAATTTAACTATAGAGTATAATTAAATAGTTCCTTTATTAACTGCATTGAGGTTAAATAAGTTAATATAAATTAGATTGAGAATCTCTACTTTTTAAGTATAGCTGTGAACAAAAAAATGAGGCTGTCTCAAACGATGTGAAGGTCAAGTCACATCGTTTTTAAAAAAAGTGAATATTGAAATAAAAAAGAAGCTAGTCACAGTTTACGCTTAGCTTCTTTGCTTTTGGCATCTAAATTCTGCTTTTTAAGAAGATTCTGGGCAAGCGTAGTTAAACAGCTTTTAAAAATTCGGAGTAAAAATCGATCTAATTCACTCTTTTCGTTAGTTTAAGTCTATCAATATGAAAATTTAGAAGATTGGGAAGGACTTATGTTAGTGAACTTTTTAGAAAGAGGTTGATCGGTGTCGATTAGTCATAATAATTTTGATTATTTTCTGAATGAAGTGTAAATAGCAGTTTTACTATCAAAAAGAGTAGTGCTCGATGTAATTATCGAAAATGTCCGAAAATTCATCGTAACTATCGTAGAACAACGTTTACATAGAGTCTGTAAAATAGTTTATGCAACCTCACTGCTGTTTCAACCTCATTTGAATTGATCTTTATATTAATACTTCACACCAAAGTGTATTACCTTCCAATTTTATTCAGTCAACAAATCTTCTTTGGCGGGTATGTTTATCTGCTACTCATCGCCTCATACATTCGATCCTCAATCCATTCAACGTCAAGAAGTGGTTGATACTGGTCAATCGAGATTCTAATTCCTAATTGCTCTCCATCATCGTCCCAGGTTGCATCGTGATCTAATTCGCGCAATATTCTATAAGCGCCTTTACCCATATTCAATAGAATTGAACGTTGCTCACGAAATGTACCCTCAAGGAATAGTTCATGGACGCTCTTGGCAGCAACTCGCATAATACTCGATATCTCCCATTCAGCACCCTTAAGCACTACTGCAACAGCTGTCAGATCATTACCGTTAGCGAGAGCAACAAGAAATTCTGCCGCAGCTCCAGTGTGTATGAAGTGTATCCACATTCTCCATTCGAATTGTACTGGTATTAATGTAGTCGCAGAGCATTCCTCACCTGTTTCAGTAAGAATGGGCTCATTTCTCAAAAAATTCTTTACCGACGCCCAGACATCTGCTTGTTCTCCAAAATATTGATTGATAATCTCCATAAATCAATTCCTCCTTAGTTCCGGCTAACGAAAAAGCACCGAACAAATAGAGGTTCCCCCCTATCCGTTCGGTGCTTCCGCTACGGCATCACTTGTTAGTTTTCTATTATCATAATGCAGTAAAGCGTTTTTGTATAGTGTCCGAAGAAAATTAAGTTTTATCCTATGAGTATTTTTCAATTGCTACACCGTCAGACTCCGAATAAATAGTGTTAGACTAACTCGATTTTCAAATCAACGGCAGCCCAGGATGAATATTTCGGTCCGAAAGAGCCATCATTCCAGTGAGTAGTGAGCCACGTCTCCGGTAAGCGGGAGCCACCAAAAAAGGCAGCTCCTTCCACTAGATTTTGAATTAGTTGATGAGTCATTTACGTTTACGCATGGAGTCGAATCCTTCGATTGTGATCGTATAGGATAAATGTACGATACGGTCAAGTATTGCGTCCGCTAATGTATTCTCACCAATCTTACTGTGCCAGCCTGCAGGAGCCTTAAGCTATGGCTACTACTGCCTTCACCATTCGGAACTTAAACCCTAGAGATAGCGCCCTTGCTGGGCGCACTTAAATGAAGTCTAAGGAGGATAACCCCTGGTCTTCTTCATAACTCTACAATGCATCCTGCGAATCATTTCAAAGTCGATGCTTCCAACCCTTGGATTGTAATTCAAGAATCACTTTTTCAAAACGGTTTACATCCCTGTAGACATCAATTTTTTTTGGAGTTGAACTGTTAGTCTAAGGTATAAACTGGAGGATATTCTAGTTTGAAATTTCTCTACTTCATAAAGAAAATCCACAAAAGATTCTATTGACTCAACTGCTATAAATAAAGCTTCTAAATAGATATGCCTTTTTTCGTAGTCAAAAATCGCTTTAACGGGGGCAACAATTATATCTTTTCAATAGAACCTATTATCCTTTATCACAAAATCGAGTTTATCTAACAAAATTTCTAATCTGTGTAGCATTTGTTCTTTATACTCGAATCTTTTTTGCTTTTCATGATTTAGCTCCATATAAACGACTTCAAGCACTAACATGTAGGGAGCATTCACTACTTTTGCCATTGTTGTTCTGTGTTGTCCCTCCGAAACAAAATATGAATCTTGATCAAAATAATAAACCATCCTCAGTTGGTCAGAGTATTTATTATCCAGAAAAGTCCCGATAAACCTGTCAAGACCTTCACTTTCTAATCTTCTTTTTAAATCCTCTAACCTGGTCAAAGCTCCCTTTGCTCCTTCATAATGATCCCACCAAGACTCATTAGTTTCTCCACGTAAACCAAGACCTACAATCTTTTCTACGGGCACCAATACGTCATTCTCTTTCTTACCGTCATAGCATTCTGAATGACTCGGATGCGACAATAATTTCGTTTCTTTAAGTCATTTTATATATTCTTCTTTTATCCCTATGTTAATCAAATGATTTTCCGTCATTTACTCTCCCTAAACTTCGAATTCTACGATAGATAACTTGAGCAAATAAAGAGCCTTTCATTACAACTTCAGATTGAAATAGGCTTACCTTACGAGCAGACTTCAATGCATTTATTTCTTTCCATACCCTAAACTGGATACCATGTAGCCGAAGTTTATCTAATAGACAATTTCATTCCAAATGTCTAATTTCTGCCGCTACGTCATCCGACGATTCAAATTGCTCTGATAATACCTTATCGTGTAGATATTCAATTCGCTTGAAAAACGGAAGCTGATAACACTGATGTCATTATAGGAGAAACAGAACTTCGTAGCGAGTAGCGATTGATACGTAGTACCATATGGTAAAAGTAGATACCTGATTTTAGCTTCTCTCGGCTTTTCGAATTTACCCCATCAAGTCGCAAACTAATCGCATTTTAAATCAGTTTTTTCGCAAACCTGCTTTAATCGCAATAGCCGTACAAGTGATCCATGACATAGTATTGCTATTTTCTCTCGAGCCATTATTATCAGTATCAATAGACACCTTTTCATCAATAATGACCTGAATATTCTGCTGCTGTATCACAATTCGCTATTGATTGTCTCATAGCTACTAATGATGCTTACACTGATTCTTTATGTTCATTTCATAATGGATGTGTGGTCGTAATGTTCCTTTGTTCCCGTCATATTCATAGTATAAACATTGATTCTCAGCTCTTCCTGTCCAATTAGTAAGTAGGTTCATAGCAATATGTATAGCTGTCGAAACCAAAACCCCATTGGGCCATATCACTTGAGGTCTTGAACCAGCATCACCATATAATGCATCTTGTTGACTTAGAGCTTCAGGTGTAATAAAGCCAAAACACCACATACACGGTTTCCCAGGTAGGCTTGCTATAACCTGTCCACGCATGATTGGAATACCTGCTGGTTTTGTCACATCCATGCCTATATCTATATATGGGATCTTATTATAACGAGCAAAATTCTCAAGTTGTTCTCGATTCCTCAGCCCATCTAGGCATCCAAAAATTAAGTCAGCTTCTCCGATAAGCTTTGGTTCCAACTGAAATTTGTTATTAACCTGAATAATATCTGCATCGGGAACAACACTTTGTATTTGTCGAATAGCAATGCTCATCTTACTTGAATGATCAGCTACATCCTGATACCTAGCCCCCACTGTACGGTTTAGGTTAGTATCTTCCAACAAGTCATAATCACATAGTACATATCGCTTAAAACCAATGTGTGCAAGCTGTTGAACAATCTGAGAGCCACCTCCTCCGAGACCAATGACACCTACCCTTGTACTTTGAAGAATTTCATCGAGATTATCCCCAAGAAAGGACTGCCTATTATTATCCATTTAGAACCACTCCTCTCTTACCTTCTGAAACAAACACTTTATACGACCAAAGATCGTATTTTCACCAATAATAAAAGAATGAGAATGAATATCCTCAAATTTGTTGCTCCCACGCCCCCAAATTCTGGCTACCATCGAATCATTACTTAAGAGTAAAAAGCCATGTATTTCATTCGGATTTGCGTTTCGAAAAGATCTTAAGTATACAGGATGAGAGTCCATATCTACCTTACTAAAGCTAGGTATACCTCTACCTCCGTGTTCATGTACCTGCATTACACCTTCTTTATTGTGATCAACCCGTTTCATTGCTAATACGATTGCTCTTTGGTCAACATGTGCTCCAACTGAGGAATCATTTACATAATACTCATCAGGTATAGAAACATAATCTATTACCTCAATAGACTTCTCTTTATTGGATTTGGTAAAGACGTATCCAACACGCTCCCAAGCGTAGGGGTGTGGACGAGATAAGTCTTCCTTCATTTTTTGAAAGGTAGCCTTTTTCATGCGTATCAACATACCACCAAAAACCCCCTTAAATGATTCATGATCATTTCAGGAAATAACCCAGGGGCAACATTATTATGCGAAAAAGCATACCACGTTTCGTCACCAATTATGTAGGATTGATAGTTACATGGTGTATGTGGAGCCTTTATATCTTCCTTCAAAAAAAGTCTTGAAGTGTAACCACCAATTGTAGGTGCGAAAGACTGTGTGCAGAACAATGCATCTGACCTCTTAGGAAAACATCCCTGGGGCAATAATAACCCTGGGATGTATACATAATGGTTTTGACCATATTGCTTTTGTGTGACACCAGAGCCGTAAATATCTCGAAGAACATTCATATCATCAATAGAGTACACATTTTATCCCCCTTACGAAGAGTGCCCAGAGGAACCCCCAGATTTAAACCGCTCCCCACCATGTACGATAATAAAGCCTTCGTTCGCTAATAATAAATACTCAGGCAATTGATATAAGACATCACTAATGGGAATATCATTTAGCTCTCGAATTTCTGAAACATCAAGTCTACCCTGATGCACTTGGTAAACAGAGTCGTTAATGTAGATCGAAACCATATCACGACCATGTTCATTATTCTTTTCGTTGTTACTGTTACCGTTATTTTGACCATCGTCATGAATAAAAATTGGAGTTGTCTCTTTCACTCTTCCCACGCTCCTTTAATTTGGTTTTTGAGTTAACCGATTCGTTCTATCCCTTAGGTGGAAACGGGTCATTTCCATGACTGTCCCTTGATTGAATTCTTCCATTCTTGCCATGAATAATCATTTCAGAAGACTGATTTCGGGAAATCTCCCTAGCCACTTCTGTAGCTTCTTTCTTTGTTTCTGAAATTTTCGTTACCCTTTGATTGCCTTCGCCTCTTACTGCCCAACCATTTTTATGCGGAACAACATGTTGATTTTTCCCTGGCATTTGATAACCCCCCATATGAATAACATTTGTTACTATAACTATAACATCTGTTATAAATCTTGTCAACGCTATTTCTATTGTGTTATTATTCTTATATCACATTGTTAAAGGGGAACACTTATGTCTGTAAAAGACATCATTCAAAAATTAAGGAAAGAGTTGGGTATTTCTCAAACTGAACTTGCGAGGAGAGCAGGTTTACAACCACCCGCTATAAGTCAATATGAGTCAGGCGTGAGGACCCCCTCTTATGAAGCCCTAATCAAATTATCAAACGCTTTGGAGACAAGTATCGATTATCTTATATCTGCTGGATCTGGAGGCAAAACCCCTCAACCGTTTGATAAAAAAAGTGAACTAATTGTAAAAATGATTAATTCTCTACCACCTGAGGCTAAAGACAATATTATTGATTACATCGCTTTTTTAGGTATGGGGAGTAAGTTCACGAATTTAGGGGAAATATTCACTGAATCCAATGAGTATGCTCAGTATGTATTAAAAAAATATACTGACGGTAACCTACCACTTGATCTGTATTCTCTAGCAAAACGACTAGAAATTAAGGTCTATCATGCCGAAATTGATAACGATTCAGAAGGTGTGTTGTTTAAAAGTGAAAAAGTTATTATCCTTGATAAAACAAAGTTACGATCAAGAATACAATTTACACTCGCCACACTAATAGGACACTACATTTTACCTTGGCATCTAAAATCCTCGTATATGGTTAGAAAAAATGGGAGTTCTACAATTCATACTGAAGATACTTATGAGATGGAAGCACATAATTTTGCAACTAACCTTTTAGTTCCACCTATTCACATAAAACAGGATTTTGAAGAGACAAGGGCTTCATTAGCCACATTAAAAAAGCTTGCCGATGAGAAATATAACGTATCTCTATTCTTCCTAGCTAATAGATTGGTTGATTCTTTTAAGGATAAATATTCAGTTATTCAAACTGAGTCAAAAACAATAAAAAAGACATACCCAGGAAACCGTAAACTTAAAGAATCAGGATCAAAGGTCGATCAAAAGAGCTTTGCCGCTAGTTTCTTTATAGACCCTCCTACAAGTGAGGAAACTCGGCAAGGACAAGTACCTGCAGACTGTTGGTTAATGGATGCCAATGAAAACGAAAGTATCTACGAAGAATCTATTTTCAATCCTATGTATGGGACTGTGTTAACCTTATTACAGTTTTAAAGATAACGAATCATTTCTTTTATGTTTCTTTTCTCAGAGGTCCAGTAGGATTCAGGCGCAATTCGATTTCATTGTTATTAAAAGAGTGGACGATATTCAACATATTTTATCTATTAAAAAGGGATCTCTCGTATCTGAGACGATCCCTTTTGATTGTTTACTCAGTCAGATTGTTCCTTTGCCTACAAACCAACAGTATTATCAAATGTCTTCCCCCCCTTTTCCGTTGCAAACCACTCGATCAAAATTGCAATACCTATACTTTTATCCCTACTATGTTAAAAATGATTAAACCCCTGCCAAAAAAGAGCCCTCAAACCCGCATTCCACCGTTGCTCGAAAAAATAGACTCTTGCTACAAATCTCACATTTACCGCTGCTATTGACAATCAACCAAAGAAGCCAAATTTGAGTAAACGCCTGCATGCCACCTACTGTCGCCCATATCTGCTCCTAGAACCCGTTTTTGATCGTCCTAAGCCTTCTGATAAGTAACAAGGATACCTACCATGAATAAACATTTTATTTTAATACTTTTTAAGTCTAGGTATATTATCCTCCATTTTTGGTAATAGTAATTAATATTCCTTCCATATTTCTTCTATTTCTATTCCTTTTTTTTTTGCTACTTATTTTATGCCTTATGATCCGGTATGTAGTTAGAATCAAGTGCTGTAATCATTTTTGGCAAGTATCAAAACCTTTTTGTGTTACTCTGATCATGGGATGGTATGTAGTTGCATTTATGATTCTATAAAATAACAACCCATTAATAATTCGGGCTAGCCAAACACATTTTCTATCACCATAGAAAGTTTTTGAATACAAAGTCCTCAATTTAGAGAAATATAATCACCTGTAATAGGTGCTACCTAAGAGACCACTGAGATAAATGATTCTTTTAATGCAAAAAGAGCCTTAGAAGCGATTCTATTGGCCCTTTTTTCTTTTGCTAGAAATGTAGACTTTGCATGAGTCTCTTTAAGAGGCGCCTCTTCCTAAGGAGAATACATGGAGGTATAATATTGCCGGAAAATATCATATGTTATTCATTGCCATGCTGGCAAATTATTGCGTTAAGTATCAGAAAAAGTCGAAATATGAGTTCAAAAAGGTTAGAGGCGTACCCATTCATCAATGTTCCCGTCATTGCGACAGAATTCTTCGCGCATTGTGAAATGACATGAAAAGCGTGTGCCTGCGCACTACCGCCAGTCAATTCATGACATTCGTCTCCGAATGCGAGGTCAAATTTGTGCTTAAACCAACGCTTGAAAAGGTCAGCAGGTGAGACTTTCCTCGGCGCTACACCAGGCTGCTTCCGAATGGAAGGTGCACCAGACAAACTGCTCTTATCGCGATTTTTAGCTTGCCACAAACGAGCACCACATGAACGGTAATCATCTTTTTCAGGATCGGCATTCGTATATCGACGGACTTGGTTCGTGCAGAACTGGTTGCTTTTGCGGCGCTTGAATTTTCCATGTTTATCATAGAACTCTTTGCGCTCCATCGGCACGATACCGTCTTCCCCTTCAGTCATCAGTTGCCCGCCACATTCGGGGCAAACCCAACCTTCGAAAGCTGTCTTATGGATAGATAGTACTTCTCCATTTGGCTGAAGCTTTCTTTTCGTATAGGAGCGGGATACCCACTTCGCAGCTGGCTCAAAAATATAACCAAGCTTTGCGGTATCGCGAGCGATGATATAGACCTCAATCTTAGTTGGTTTCGATTCGAACTTACCGCTATCACGCAAACGAATAACATCTACGTAATCATCAAGAAACTGAACTTCAAACAATGACTTGTCGATAAGAAGTCCAACTTCCCGCTTCGTTTTCTTGATGAGATGGTTAGGCACCATATAGATAACCCTACCCTTCCCTCCAAGCTTTTCGGTAAGCAAGGAAAAGAATGTCGCGATGCTCATTGCCGTTTTACCCGTTCCTGGCTCTCCAATAAGAAACAAATTGCGATGCTTACGGAAACCTTTGATCAAGGCAGTAACTACATGCGCTTGAGAAGTAAACAACGGCCTCTTAAAATTATTTAAAACCTCAAGTGGCTCGTCCATTCCCGGGTGATGCACAGGCACATACTCATCATTTAAGCGACGAATCAGATCCTCACCGAACAAATTGAGGTAATCTCCAATGTTTTCGATATCCGCTAGCGTCTGGGGTCCATTATCCAATTCCAAAGCGTTTTCTATATCTCCTGATGAATTGCCTAGTGCAGGAAGGGTATCTTCAAGACTCCCTCCACGTTTCGCAGCTTCCTTTATTGCGATAGCAATAGCCTCATCGACCGTATCAACCTTTAAATTCACACTCATTTATATAGCCTCCTTCGTGATGTTGCGATCTTCCGTTAGTTGGATCGCACCTGTTCTAAGTCCATAGGAAATATAGCCGTCTAACATGTCCTCATCTGCAGTCAACTCATAGGCAACTAAATCAGCATAATCCCCGACAAAATCTTGTACCGTTAGAGGGATTAAGTATTTATCCTTAATCAATTGATCAAACAGATAGGGCGTCCACTCTTCGAGCATTGGTGTTTCATAATACGCATCAATGGCCCAAAAGAACTTCTGAAGGATGTCACCGTCCCAAGCAAAAATCATATAACCATCATTTTGCCGAGACAGCACCTTTTCATTAGCGACAATGCCGGTAACAAAAGTGTCATCCTCACGTTGAGATAAATGGCGATACTTCCCACTCGGCCTTATAGCGAAGGAGGATTTATCAAATTCTTTCTCACCGATGCGTGGAGCATGACGGATCCAGAAGATCACATCACTTGCTTTTTTAGCATGGTGGAATTGCGCAAACATTGCTTGAACACGGGAATCAATATCGATAATATTGGCGTAAACAAGCTGAGTTTCTTTTTTCTCCTCATCACGTTTTGTTACAATGAGAGGAGTGTGCACCTTAACATAAACATCCTTATGGTTAAAATCCATGAATTTCATCCCTATTACCTCCAGCGTCGAGCTTATTTTGTTTTTTCGTATTACCTAGCTTTGGATCGTTCGTATGTCCCCTGCGGAATTCACAGTCTTAAACGTGATTTTAAACACTTCACGCTCCGTGATCACCGTCTCATGTCCATTCACCTGTACATCCTCATGAATCGCCTTCTTAACAATACCTTTGAGAACATGAAGGTTGACTCCGCTGCCAACTTTACCATTAAGTCTTCCAGAAGCCATGCGCAAGACTTTGTGCATGCTTTTGTCCGGAAGAAGCGGCTGTAACTTTTCAGCTGGCTTTTTGGGAGTAGACCACTCCATTCCTCGTAGGGTAAGTTGAGATACACGGGATACCTCACGAACCTGATCAACATCCATACGACTAGAACGAAAGAACTTAGGCGATACATTGCCAGATGGCACCTTATAGATCGACGTTTCCAATAAAGGAAGCCTTTCTAGTTCGCTGCCTTCTTCCATAAGCGATAGAATACGCCCTACTTCGTTCCGATCGATGAACTTGGCAGCCCGCTTCCGTCCAATGGTATACACTTGATGAAAAGTATCATCATGCGATTGAAATACCCTGATGTCATCGAGATTTGCTACGAGCATGTTCACAACGTCCTTGGTCATCCTGCGCCGTGGAATGTTGTAGACTAAAATGCCATCTACTGAAACATACGGAAGAAGATGACGCAAAAACCGCTTTTCCTTTCTCTCCACTTTAGAGTCCACTGTTTCGGAATCTGAGTCGTATGGGGGGTTAAGGTAGCATATTCGGAAGAAATCTCTACTCACACGAGTTTCCTCATATCCCCCATATAACGCATTTGGCACCCGATCGCGGAGCTCTAAATACTTTTCTTCATTTGGTTCAATCCCGAAAGTCACCGCGGAGGATTCCATGGTCAGTACCTCTAACGCTCGCCCGCTTCCCGCGCAAAAATCAACTACGGAAAAAGGTGTCGTTGGGAACTGCAGCAGACTTCGGATACAAAGCATATCCTGGTCCGGTGTTTCAAAATTCCCCATCCGAATCTTATTTCTCATCACTCTGTCGAACATACCTTTCATGTTGAACGTCATCCTATTTCCTCCTATTTGGGCATTAAAAAAGGGAGTCCGACTACGCAATGCGCGCAGCAGCTCCCTATTACCCTGATTATTTGTGTCTAAACAAAAAAAAGACAGACCTATAGAAGATAGTCCTGGCTCCAGTGTTTAAACTATGCATATTTCCCCCGTTATGAGGGACCCGCTCTCTGCCGAAACAAATGATCAGCAAAGAAAAAATGTTTGTGAATCGGAATAGGTACATTATACCACGGAATAAATCGGTTTGATACACGATTCCCTACCAATAGAATAAATCTCTATTATTCAGGCACCAACTTTTTCTTAAACCATTTGGAGAAAATCACTTTGGGTTTTATAATGAGAGATATAAAGAAATTTTTGGAAGGTGGGGGGCCGTATGAGTAAAAAAGAGGTACGTAGTTTAGAAGAGGTTGAACAGGATATCATGGATCAGAGCATTCCGGACTCCGTAAAAAAGATTGAATGGATGAAAGAAAGGCTCGGACTAGCAACTAACGAACAATTAATATCAAAAGCCCTCACACTACTTCATATGTCAATCGAACTAGAGGATCAAGGATATACGGTAGCTGCATATACGAAACCCGATTTTCTAACTGAACTCGTTGAAGGGCGTCATGTTATTGAGTTAGGTATAGTACCTAAAAACCCATAAATAAAAATGCTATACGCTTGAAAGGAATGATTTCGTGTCAAATATTGATCCAAAGGGATTCTTACTTACTTTGATTGAACTTCTCCGATCCGATAAACAAAATACTATGGCGGATTTACTAGTTACATGTAATCTTGAATTTGAACAAACTAGAGAGTTTACAAAAAAAAATAACCAGAGACAAGAATATATTATCATCAGACATCCCGCTCGCTTAATGGCAGACTTGAAACCTTATGATAAGTTCCTCTATCAATATGCAGTGAGAATTTATGATGAGACGGATGAATATGATCTTTATGGTGTCAAATTTAAGGTTCAACCGATTACCCCCGTACAATCTAGCGCAGATGAACCAAAAGACATTCAGCAGTATGCAAAAGGCCAAGTTTATGAGAATCTTCTTGATAAAATTCACAAGCTTGCTTCCATTGATCCCATTGAAAAAACATATGTCATTGAAGCGTGTGAGTGTGCAAAGCGGGATCTACGGCTGGCTGCGGCAACCATGCTTGGTTGTGCTGCTGAACATTTGTTAATTCGTTTGACAGACGCATTTTATACCTATATGGAGAATCACCAGGCTTCAGATAATGAGTTGAGCAATTATAAAAAGAGAGTCCTTAGTGCAACCAAAATCTCTACCCGATTAACTGAATTTTTAAAGTACATTCCTCAACATAAACCGGTATTTGAATCGCTTGGTCTGGAGAATCCTGAACGCAAAATTGATAAGTTCTTTGATCCCATTCGATTGATTCGCAACGATTCCGGGCATCCGACAGGTAAAGTGCTCTCGCAGGAAGACTTGAATACTGAGTTCGGTCATTTTCAGTTAATTATGAATTATGTTTACCCTTGCATCGAGGGATTGAATGATCCATTTTTGGATTAGCCACTCGTCGCAGCGGTTAGGCTGTCGAGATCAAAAAAGAAGCAAGGTCTAAACCCACTATTGAGGTTTGACCTTGCTTCTTTTTTACTTCTTATTGGCTTTTGAACCGAAGTAGTAACCTAAAACGAGCGTAACTATCGGCGCAAAATATGTGGCGTATGTCTGAAAAACATCTTTCGTCTTGTCGACATCGCCGCCAAATATCAGTTGGTACGCAAATATGAGAGTAAAAATGCCAATGACCGAAGCGGAGAGGATAGCCCCCACTTTTACAATGAGATAGCGTTCCCTATGATCACTAACTTTGACAAGCTCATTATCTGAACCAACTCCGTTTGATCCTTTCCCTTTTGGAGCAACCTTTGATGGTGTGTTTCCATTTGTGGGTGGATTCTTCTCCCCAGGCTTAGACGGCTTCTCTGTAAGAGTAATATCGCTTACGGAACCAATCTGAACCTCCTCTAAATCAATACGTATTTCTCTGTTCTCTTTCATTTCGTATTACCCCCTTAATTGAATAGTTTTTACCTCCCTCGAGAAAAATTTGTTTCTCACAGCTTGAATTTCATATCCCATATCTTCAAGTTCCACGCAAATATTCATTAACGTGAGTGCTTTCGAAAAGAGTTGAGTCATGCCGGAAACGTTAACCTTCTCGATTAGGTATGTATATCTATCGAGATTCGGAAGGGCATGTGGGCACCCTTCAATCTGCTTATCCTCGTAGACCTTCGTTAATTTCTTCCTCAAGTCAGTTACAAGCGGGTGGCCACCAGGCAATGATTGAATCAGTTGCTGGAGATCCTCTTTGGAGTAAGATAAACCAAATTCCAAAACCTCGTTTGTACCTGCTTTTGCGTGAGCTGCATTCGTCATTGTTACATTCCCCCAAAATTCTTGAATAAGAGCGCTGGACTACGCTCTTCCCCCAATTTAGACCTTTAAAAAGAAGGCTCTCTCTGTATGTCTCCTGTTACCTCAGCGAACCGGATTGATAACCACGACTAGGGACGGATCGCCGTCATACGTTAGGAAGCCCGTACTAAGCGGCCCGCTGATACGTAATTGAAGTGTGTTTACATCACGATCTCCAATAAGCAGTGCATCACGCAGGTACTTTCCGTTGAATTTAATCGCCAAGAAGTCTCCAGTAAACGTCGAATCCGCGATAACCTCGTTGATTTCCCCCGCTTCAGATGAGGAATGAACAAGAAATTCACCTTCATCATTGCGTTCGAGTGTAACTCGGTGATTCTCGGCTTCTAACGTCGCCATCCGGTTCAAAGCACCATCCATTTGCTCTCTTGAAAATTGTAACGAGACACCCTCATTTGCAAGATCAAAAATCTTACTCATATCTGGATATGTCCCATCAATCAAGCGACCAAAGTAAACAGTTACTTTATCCCGTAATACCAGGTAATTGTCCGTCATGCAAACGTCAACCCGCTGTGAGTCCTTAAAAGAATCCACAATTTTTTTGAACTCGAGCGCACCAATGATTCCCTTGTTAAAACCATCCCCGATACTCACTTCCGAAATATGTCTAAATATCCGATGGCGATTCGTGGATGTAAAAGCAAGCTTTCCGTTAACATTGTGGATGAACATTCCGCTTAGAATAGGAGTTTTCTCATCCGTCGATGCAAACTTGTAAGATAAAGCTGCCTTACGAAGGGTTTCAATAGGAACTGACGTGAAATTCTGCATCTCCAACTTCGGTAGATCCGGATACTCTTCTGCTGAAAGCACATGAAGATTAGCCGAATTTTTCTTCCCATAAAACACGTGAACCATTGTGTCTTTCTTAACAAAAGATAGTTTGCCTTTCGGTAATCGCTTAACGAACTCAATACCCTCTTTTGCTGGAAACAAGTAACTACCATTTACTTCATTCGTATTTTCCACCGTAACCATGTGCAATACAGATTGTGATGAATCCATAGCGGTAATAAAGAGGACATTACCTTGAAGAACGAATCGAATCATCTTCATGATCGGAATAGCGCTTGATGTAGGAACGACTTTGCCACAAAGCAAAAGTGCATTCAAAATCACCTCATGCTCTACTTCGAAAGATATTGCCGCATCTGTGGAAACTACCGCTTCTTCATGCTTCTGTTCTTGTACTGTTGTCATATTCGTATTTCCTCCTGTTTTTTAACGCAAAAAAAGCCCATAAAATGACAAAAAACACACCTGTGGTATGTTCATCATTCTACGGGCTAATAAGCGCCGTTTCGTATTGGGTCCGAGTTATCGGACATTTGGCTCCATCACACGCCGAAATCAATGAGCGGCGGTGAAAATGTAGTGGTCTTTCGGAATGTATTTATTATACCAGTGTTTAGCATCTTGAAGCAACACAAATTAGACGAGGCTCCGAATCCCACTGCCTGCCGGGACTAGAAAATCTCTCGTAATTTTGATTAACTGGCCATCAGGATCCCTTTGAACAATGTATTCAGTAGGATTGCCCGACGAATGGATTTTACGCGACACAACACCGGTCCATTCACGTAAGTCACTAGGTGCGTTGTCACCATCCCAGACATTGAATCCAACCCGCTTCCCTATGGCTGCTTGATTCAGCCCAGGGTTGGTGATAGGGTTTTTCGACAGGAAGGAATGAACCAAAAAATGAGGGTGGATAACAGGATGAATGCAAAAATCGTCTTCCAAGAGTTCTAAATAGACAACTCGCCGTCCTGCCAACATCTGCCAAACATCATAGATGGTGCCCATAACTCTTGGTCTACCTTTCAGATACTTGCATGTCGTCGGGAAGGTATAATTTTCAGCGTAAGTACCAGCAAGATTCCTCTCGATCAAAAAATTAGCTAGTTTACTGCCCCTGTGCATGCCCTCGCTATACCAGTAGATGCACTGCAGTAGATCCCTGAATTCATTACTACTCATCTCACCCCTCTCCTTCCATTCGATTCCCTTCCCCATTAATCCCATTCTATCTATTCGCCTTTACGTTCTTTTGCTTTTTCTCGTCGGGATAACGTTTGTTGTCTGATCTTATTA
Source organism: Paenibacillus sp. J22FR5 (assembly GCF_059691975.1). Taxonomy (NCBI): domain Bacteria; kingdom Bacillati; phylum Bacillota; class Bacilli; order Caryophanales; family Paenibacillaceae; genus Paenibacillus; species Paenibacillus sp. J22FR5. The sequence continues at coordinate 57,889 of NZ_JCAUAN010000009.1, forward strand.
GCTTGCTGCATGATCAAGTCTGTTTTTTCTTTAAGGGACATAAGGGAATTCTCACCTGATCGGAATTTACCGCGAATAACATTATCTTTTTTCTCATTGGCCATAGGACTCACTCCACCTCTCGGAAGGTCTTCGATATTAGAGCCACTTCCGCCGCGTTGATTTAACTTCACTGAGGACTTTGGCTACGATCTGATCTGCTTTTTTGTTTGGTGGTACTCTATCACCAACTTTATATTTGGTAATATTCATATTCTTCTTCGTAGTTCTGAAAATGCCCATAGGCGGGTCGCCCCCTATCATTTAGGTTAAATCTAGCATGCCCAAATTTTAGGAGACTTAAACAGAAAAAGCCTTGGGGAGTTACCCCTAGGCTCTTCAGATACTACGCTTTGATTTTAATATATCAATATTGTTATGCACAATTGCATTTCGTATAATTGCATTTTGTACAATTCGATCTGCCTGCTCATTTCGCGGGACACGGGTTCCTACGGAATATTTCGTAATGTTGGAAGTTAATGAAGTTCCTACCCGTTTATTTCGGAACAATCCTTTTAATCCTAACATTCCCTGTCACCTCCATTGTCAAGTGTAGCGCTTACCTCATCTACAGAGATTATACCATAAATTTCTCTTAACTTCATATGATAGTTTTGAAGTTTAATAGACGAAATAATGACTTGCGCATAAACTTCTAAGACTTTTGTAACGGCCTGTTTTTGTTCTTCCTCAAGACTGAAGCCTTTGTTGAAATGTAGGACGATCACTCCTACTGGGGTATAGGAATCAAGGCCAGACTCTCTAATTGGAAAACCCATGATACCTTCATAGACCCGGTTAGAGTCAGCTTCGAATCCATACTCCTCTTCGGCTTCTGGTGTATTCACGTTTGAAATCCAAACAACATCACCTTCGGCAGCTACTTTGCCAGCAAACTTTTCACCAAGTCTAATGATCCTGTTACGAACCACGCTAGTATGCATATTATAAGCACCTAAAATACTCAACTCGCTATTATTGTTGCTCTTCACTAGCATGATCGAACCCTTTCGAACAAAAGATTGGATCGGCTTCGTATTTGTTATTTCTACCAAAATTCGGTCCATTACGACTTCGAATTGATTTCTGTTATTTTCAGGGTCAATGACTACATCAACCAAATTCTCAACAACACGCCTCATGGATTCAAAGCTTTCATTTGGAAACATACTTAATTGCCTCAATTGCTCCAGAGCATCGTACAGTCTAGTAATTTGGCGATCTTTCTCTCGGAGCTGCTCTTTAATGTACTCATCGGCTTGGTTTTGAACAAACATGTCTAAGTCTGCACTGTACTTTCTTGAGAGCTCAGCTGAGAAAAATTCATTCTTGAGTATACCTTTGGTGTTCATGAACCAAATTGGTAATACCGTAGGACTAACAATGTTCCTTGTGGTCTTGTCCCATAAGAACTGGAGCAAAAACCAACCACCGAAGATAAGTGCAATTGTCTCAAAGTTGTAAGTAAATGAAAAAGTCGAATCCGGCTTAAATTTCTGAATTGCTTGCTCTATAAAGAATATGAACAAGAGTACAGCAGCAGGAACATTGAAGGTTTGAAAAATGGCAATCACAAAATTGATTAACCATTTAACACCTAACGAAAGGTAACTTTCTTCTAATCGATGTAAAAAAGGTATGTATCGAGAATTGCCTATTAGAACTCGAATTTCTTCTTGTTCTCGAGCTTCTTGTTGTTCTCTATTTTCCATAGTCGTCCAGGCTAAACGCCAAATCCCTCCTCTTCTCAATTTCTACTTTAACAAATAGAACAGGATATTTGAATAGAAATTAGGAAAAAATCAGTCCGCATATGGAGAACACGAAAAGGCATACGTGTCCGTATACCTTTCACCATTACACTTTGTATGTTCGCCAGTCAATTACCTAATTCCTTCCAACTTAACGAATCGTGTGTGCTCGTTTTACTTAATTCAAACGAGCACAACGCACTCAAGATTATCGAATAGGTAAGGCTTTCTGATGCAGTTCTCCGCTCCATTTGCCCCAAACAGATAACAGTTCAACGGGCCCATACACTGTGGCACCATCGAAATCCAAATACATGACTTTCGGGTCTTCATTGAGATCGGCTCGAAAATCCTTATGCGTATTCTTATAGTCTGCTTCAAGCATAATGGGACGAACCCATACATCATCGCGACCACCCCGTTCAGCAATAGCTTTGTTTGTCGCCTCGCGGCCATTACGAACGTCAATTATTTCTTTCGTTACCCGATTAATTAAGCAAAAATACATACATATTTCCCCTTATCGCCCCCCGAAACATGGAGAGAGCGTGATTTTCCCTCCATGTAGGGTACGATACTATGAAATTCGTATTAGCGGCTCATTAAAATGGTCCTATTCAGGATTACCTTCTCACACGCTGTCACAGAGCTCCAGAAGCCTCTCAATGGCTTCATCTAAGCTCCTGCCATCAAAGGAATACGACCAAACCAAATCGTCAGAATCAGCCTGTCCTAGAGCCGCCGAAACGATTCTAGCATAGCCATCTTCTGTCGAAAGATCAGCATCCCCCTCATGACGGTATCCCGTTTTATCCAAATACTTACGAATTGCCTCTTTCGCAAGAGGAGCAAGCTGCATAATATCCGAATGTACAATAGTCCGATGATAGCTATAGCCGGCATCAATAAGATTGAAAATGAATAACGGCGCCTGGGTCGTAATGTGTATATCCTCCGCGTCATCCTCACTATTAATCCCATCAGACAACCAATCCTGAAGCGTAGATAAGTCCTGCAGAGGTTGTGAAACGCCAGTCGACGTTTGAATCTCAGGACTGCCTAAATCAGAAAATTTCTCTAAACCAGCTACATTGCTCGTTTTAAGTAAATTGTGAACATAATTTTCGAATTCGGGCCAGTCGCCGTCAAACACTAAACCGCCATCCTCAAGACACGACTTAATTACACTATACACTTCACTAGGTATCTCTAATAAATCAGTCAGAAAAGGATTATCTCCACTACAAATAAGTTCATCGACGAATCTTCCATCATCTAATTGCATTTTGATATGTAAATATTCATGAGAACCCGTGTTCATATTTATAAAGTATTTCATCGTATTTCCTCCTGGACGTCCCCTTTCACCGCAGCGGGGAAACGTCAATCTTCCTTATCCCTGCGGCGGGGAACAAAAGAGAAATGCTTTGCATTACGCAAAGCATTCATCTTCCTCCTACCATTCATATGTTGGCAAACCATTGGCAGTCTGACCGTCACAATCAAGCATAATCCAAGAACAATCTCGCTCTTTCGCATAAGCAATTAGCAACTGAAGATCGTCGGAAAGCTGGATCACATCTTTACCATCCGTAGGCACCGCGATAATGAATCCAAATTCTCCCTTTGGGTAAACCACAATTGGAAAATCGGGATCATTGCCTGCTTGGAGCCAAGTACTGGTCTCAGGTGTTATGTGAGCAGTTGAAAGCTCAAGAAGGTTGGAAACAACAATGGCCTTCTCCCTATCAGTCGCTGCAGAATCATCTTCCTCCGAAACGACTGTGATCTTTAGATCTCTCTTAAGCGGACAAAGGGGCTCTCCCTCATCAGTAAGGGTATAGTAGCAATTACCTACTAATGCGTAGATTTTTGCACTCTCCACATTCTGATACAGCTTTCTGTTCCAATCATCCTCGCCAATGTATCTCACCTTGATCGGAGGCACGTATTTCATTACTTCCGATTTAATTTCAAGATACTGATTGATGAGTTCATCGTTATCAGAATCAAGAATTTGCTGTTCATTCTTACATCCGCAAAACTCATAAAAAGATTGAAGAGTTTTGTTCGCGTTCTCCAGCGTTACAAATTTATCATGCTGAATGATCGTAAAAAATCCTCTGAATTTCGCAAATGCAACAAATTGAGAAAATCCGCCCGCTTGTACTTCGCTTTGTTTTGTATTTGTATCCATATTGTGTATGGTCTCCTTATACAGTCCCGTGAACGGGGGACTGTTACATTTTAGCCCCCGTTCTAGGCTGATCTGAATCCTATATACCAGTTAACATATGTCGTTTATCTACCCTAAAAAGGTAAATCTTCTTGACTGATATCAATTGGCTTTCCATCGTCGATGAAAGGATCCTGTTGTTCCTGACTACTAGACTGACCTCCACGATTGTTTCCTCCGCCACTCTCAAGGAAACGCACGTTATCGGCGATGATCTCAGTTACATATACCCGTTTTGACTCATTGTTATCGTAGTGCCTTACTTGAATGCGACCTTCTACGGCTGTGAGTCTGCCTTTTTTCAAGAAATTTGCACAAGTTTCCGCAAGCTGTCTCCATACAACGATATTGATAAAGTCAGTTTCACGTTCTTTGGACTGCGAACTCGTGAATGGACGGTCTACAGCAAGCGTAAATTGGCATACTGCTTGGCCTTGGGGGGTATAGCGCAATTCTGGATCTCGGCTCAAACGACCGATCAAAATAGTACGGTTCAACATAGATATATACACTCTCCAACTAATTATTTTTGTATGTTCCCAGCTTAATTCCCTATTACATCCTAATTAAGTACTTACTTCAAACTTAATTGTTGTTCCTCTTTTTAAATACATATTATTCTAAAATTGTAGTTATATGGGGTAATAGCAAATTATCTAAAAGGTCGTCAATTCCTTTTCCCTGCGACATATCCCACTGAGCAAGACTAAGCGACATGTCCGTTTCCCTCGCAAGAAGTTCAGCAAATAACTCCAAAGATCGTTCGACTTCAGGAACACACACAACGTCCGCATCATACGCGATGATGGCGTGTTTGCATCCTAGCTGCCGAAGAGGTTCAAGTGCTAGAGGAAATGCTCCTGCACCCGGCAAAGCAATTACAGGCTTTTGTAAGGCTTCCGCAGCTTTATCTGCTTTAATAGGTCCCTCGGTGATCCAAACTGTTGAACAGTCAACGATGTTACTCGCAAGTTCACCTGATTCCCAATATGGCAGCGAGCTGCTCGGTAGCGCTAAATGAATGGGAAGCGGGTTTCCGATGGATGAACCATTCGTTTTCGAACCACTACTCCACCACCAATACCTTTGCCCCTGTTTTAGTTCAACACTAAATACAAATTGCCCCGTTTTAGAGTTACACACTTTTTTGTCCTTCTCGGTCAAGATAACCTCCATGGTCTTGTCCTGAATTTTCAGTGAGCACTTCGCACGGCGATAACCCGCTTCATCCCTTTCAATCTCCTCAATTATTTCTCCCTTAACTGCACCCTTCAATTGCAATTCCAAGCGCGGTCTATCTACACGTATTTGCCAACCTGCAACTTGATTATGAACCGTGCGAAACGGGACCATAAGTCCCGCTTCACCTGCCATTGTCCAGTAAGGCCCAAACTTCCCGTCTACACAGAAAAATCCAGGTACTCCTAACAGATCACCCTGATCGCCGAGCCTGCCATATACTTCTTTGGCAACTTTGTAACGATCACGTTCTGGCAGACTACGGTATTCACGGAGTGAAATCTCATCGGATTCCATATTCCGATCATTTCTCAAGTGCATAGAATGGTGAGATGAAAGCGGAAGTTCCTTCGCCAAGGCACGGTAGACTCGGTTCAGATGATGAACAGGCTTTTTATCTACAGCGTTGCTCACTTCAATCTCTACTTTTGTCTTTGGAATAGCGTCTGGATCCAAGTAGTGGCGAAATTGTCTGCCAATCGTGGAATCAAAATATTCATCAGAAGGCACTCTCATGCAATGCACAACAGTGAGCTCCTTATTGATCACACACCAACCTTTATGTCCACAAATAGGACAAAGACCCATAATCTCCAACCATTCCGCGCTCTTTGTTCTTCGAAGTTTCATTCCCATTCTCCCCTTCTTATGACACCTGTTGGACCGACTCCGCCTTTAGATGTTCCTCTACCATTCTTAGTTGTCCGATATTCAGCGAATTAAATCTGCCGTTCCAATTTATTTTTAACCAGCTCGATATCTTATTCTTGAGTACCGCCTGGTTCTCATTCTTCGTCCTATTCATCAACCGACTCACTACTACATTCCTTTCCCTTTTCACATCTTCCTCTGACATCTGCTCGTTACCTTGCGAATTTGGAGTTGGATTGCTTTGGGAGCTTGATTCATGAGCTACGTTGGTTTCATCCTGTAAGTTCGGCGCCTGAGATGATGCAGATATCTTGGCTGAACCTTCAATTTCTCCTGTATCACCTTTATCCGGAACATCATTCGCTCCTGCTTCTTTAAGCGCTTTTTGTCTGGAAAATGCAATATAAATATCTTCGTAACTGGATAACCCACTGCCGACATTACCGTAACCAGCATGTGAGAGAGCACGTCCGACTGCAGAGGTACTGGCATTCTCAATTGGGTTCGTAGCATCAACACCACTACCACCAAAGCCAATGCAAGCCCGCTCCTTCGTCTTAACAAACAAGCCATCTTTGTTAAGACCTTCAAACACACATACGATAACCCAAGCATCACCGATTTGTTCGGGATAAGTGTCAAAAACGTAACCAACACCTTGTTCCTTGTGAACATCGATCATTTGAGTAATCCTACCCTCTACATCTACATATGGACGGAAGGTCTCCACATAGGTTTTACCCCAATAGGATTGCATGTTATTTTCGCGATGCACATCGGATAACGCATACTCTTTGTCCCAAATTTTTTCCTTCTGAGATAACAAACGAATGAATTTGTGATATTCCTGCGGCACAAGTTTGTACACGGACTCAATATGGTCCAAGGCTAACTTGCGTTTTTCCCTCGCAGTTCTAATCAACTGATCTGAAATATCACCAGCCAAGATTGTCTTTCCTTGCCCTTGATCACCGTTGCCGTTACCACTTCTACTCATTTCCTATTCCTCCCATTTTTCAATTCGTATTGCCTCCAACGTCGAACAAACATTCCGATTCGTTCGTAAAAACAAAAAAGATGCCTCCTAGGTGGATGCATCTCCTATAATGGGCAGCAAAAAAAGGACATACTGGTTGCGTATGTCCTCAAAATGTCCCATTAGAATTCTTAATGACCTAAAAAGGTCTGCCACACTCTCCGCCGAATCCGTATATCGAACAGCGAAGAAAATTAATAATAAATCGGAATAAGTGAATTATAACACCGCTGCATAGAATGGTAAAGCGCAAGATAGTGATAGGTAAGGGTATTCCTCAACTTGACCTGCCGCAATAGACTTAGAAACCATAGAAGGACCTTCCCCTGCCTATTCGAATGTTGAGTTGAATCTTACTCTTATACCACCCATTCTGCTATAATTATCTAGGATACTACCCTAGAAGAGAGGTATAAATATGAGCGTTAGCTCCCCCCCTTTGGATCAGATATTTTCAAGCGTTACTCCGGACGAGCTTTTTCGTTCGGCGGAGCGAATAACATTTGAAATTGTTCATCGTTACATGCCAAGTGAGAAACGTCAACATCAAGAATTTTGTCTTGGCGGAGTGTACCTGAGCTCGCTTTCCAATGAAGATTTGCTTGCGCTCACATTACTGTTTACAACTACCGTAAGATATAGCCATGAACGTTTTATGGATGCGATTTCTCAAAATGACGAATCCGAGAGTAGCTTTAGAATAGATATTCTCCAAGCTAGACTACAGATGCCTTGGAAAACATTCATGTAATGTGGGTTGCCCTTCGACGTTGGCTTAGCGCCAGTGTTGAGGGGCATTTCTATTTATAGGGTAGGATTCGTCAGTTATATTGCGTATTTCTACGCATATTATCAGAGAACAAAGCGCACCTGCATAGAGCGACTATACCGATAATTTGAAATATCGGATTATATTATAATATAAACTTTTATAAAAATAAGTCTTCTATAAAAGAAAGGTTTGAGGGTTCTTTTATGCAGCACCCTCGGGACCAGTTGTATCTAAGGCTCTCGGGTTTTGGGGTTTACAAAAACAAAAACGGAATTAAAGTCTTAATTATAAAAAACAAAAGCCATATTAACCTTATTTTATAAAAACAAAAGAATTTGGAGAACAGGCAAGGCTGCGGATTCCACGCTATAAATGGACAATGATTATCCCCAAAATGATGACTTATTCATCGATGTCCTTATTACCCACAAATTATAAGTTGTTTATTACAATTTAGACGATAACGATCCGGATGTCTGACCGGGATTCTATCGGGTAGTTTTAGCTTACGAACAATTTAAAATCTGTTTTTTACAATTTTAAACGAAGTCTGAAGCACTTCGATGACCACACAAAGAAGCTGGATCTGTTGAATTTACGATTCAGTTGACGGCACTTGAGGTCTGTTAAAGGATTTCGCAAACTGAATGACAGCACAAATACCCCTTCCTTTTTATAGGTGTAGGGGTTTGTTTCTAGCCGACTAATTTCCGCCGCTTATAGTTGTGGATTTCATCTTCTAATCGGAATCCCGTAGGAACAGCCGGAACGAATGTGATATCGTGAAGCTGCGCCAAGCTCTTGAGCATGTGCTCAACCACTTCCCTATGGCAATCTTCGGTAGATGTTGAATCCGCAGCGAATTTATTTGTAATGATGCCGCTGTAAGCCTGCGCTGTTTCCTGTTCCAATTTCAGATAGAAATATGGATCCTTTTGCTTCCTCTGCGCGCTCATACGGACGGCCGTTATGCCTTTCACCCCATCAAGTCGACTATCAAAGCGATAGTTCAGTGATTTCCTTGACGCAGGCACCATATATTGCTGTCGCATTTTTGAAGACACTTCAGCAAATATAGCCTTTAACTCCCGATGATTGTACACGGATAAGGATGAAGCAAAATCATATTCGCGCTGTTCGATCTCCTCATACTCGCAGTTAGCTGTAACAAGACGATCGATCCCGAACTGAAAGGCAAGAGCCATTGTGCGCGCTTTTGTACGGGAACGGATTTCGTCTTTGATAAGTGATGCGACATGATTAGGATAGGCTTCTCGCATGGTTAGTTTATCGTATAGCTTTTTAATCACATAACGGATCTCACCGGAGCTGGACGTTTTAAGCAGACGAACCATCTTTGTAAACTCGCTGCCGGCTTTGTATGTCTCAACTTCTCCAATTTTGTATTCCGAAAGTACCTGGGCTACAAAGTTTGCTTTTCGTTTATAAGTGACCTTAAGCGGGATCGCATCGTGATACTCTTCTACTTGCTCAACCTCATATAATTTTGGGTTCACGAGAATGAATACTTTATCAAAGGTTCTTCCCGACTTATCATAAAAAACTTTGGAGAAGCAAGTTTCATTACCTGTGATCAGCTTAGTTCTGAGCACTTCAACCGTATCTCGGACATGTGTTGTGTTTGCGTGCAGGAAGCGGGTAATGTCCTGGTATTGGATGTCCGAACTATTGGTTGGTTTGAACACCCGAAAGGATATTTTTTGATTAGCCGGGTTAACCCCTTGCTGCAGATAGAGAGATAGGAATAATTTCTGTTCCCTCAGAGATAGAGAGCTGTAAGAGGCACCAAAAAAGAAGGGGTGAGCTTTGATGTGATAACCAATCCGCCCAGTACCCTTTTGCACATAATGCTGAAGCTTTACTGAAAACAAACCTGCGTCGATATGCTCTTCTACGGTAATTAGATTAAGGAGTCTAAATTTCTCAAAAGAAGCATAGAATTGACTAGGACACACTGGCTCTACGAAGTATTCAGTCAAACGATCATAGATATTAGCCATAGCCCGTATATCAGGGATGTGCCCGACTGTATTACAGATTTTCTGCAAAATAATTGCTAACTGCAAATCTGCTTGCGTTAAGTGGTGCAGCAAATACTCGCGTTCACCTTCTGAACGTTTGCTTGGCATCTTAAAAGTCTGGCCGGATTCATACTGTAATTCCACATTAAAGAGTGCGTTCATAAAGGACACGGAAAGAATTACCGGTGTCGTAGCAAGTCCCAACTTAAGTCCGCGTTTATTGGTTAAAATCATCAAATTCACCTCCCTTCATGTCTAATTAACTATTGAAAAATAACTGCTGAAATTGGTATAATAAAAAGGCAATAAGAAAGCAGCCCATCAATTATCCATTTTTAAAAAATGGTTTGAGGGTTTTGTGGTTTAATTTTGGTTGCCAGACCAAAATCTATTATTTTGTATTTTGTTCGTTGTTCTCTCAACATGAAAATTTAATGGTGGTTCGCCAAAACCACTCATCAAAAAACGCCAAAGCTTCCAATCGCCAAATTGGAGGCTTTTTACTTTGTGAAGGAATCCAAAAATTGAAAAAGTTTCCTTACACCTTTCGACAATATCACGACTTTTTCATTCTGGCAATCGAATAACAGGGTATATTTTACGGGATAACAGGGTATATTTTTTCGGATAACAAAGTATATTTCGGATATTAGAGTATATTTCGGATAACAAAGTATATTTCGGATAACAGGGTATATTTTTTCGGATAACAAAGTATTTTTTGGATAACAGGGTATGTTTTTTCGGATAACAAAGTATATTTCGGATATCAGAGTATATTTTACTGGATAACAGGGTACGTTTTTTTGAATAACAGGGTATATTTTTTAAAATTTTTTTTCTTTACTAGACTCAACTCAACGTATCACCATTGAATCTAGCAATAATGTCCACAGAGGTCACATGTTTATTGCATGCGATTTTAAACATGCGGTAGACCAACCTAAGTTGAAACTCTCTTCTTTGTAGCTAATAAGTCAAACGCCCTCGTTTAATTCAATTAAAGTATGCTCAGACCTAGCCGGGTTAAAATAAACATAATACTGGCCGCCCATTTTTCTTTGCTTAGGAGATGAAATAACTTCATAAGATGCAAACTCTTCAAATGCTTCCATGACGATTGTACGAGCCTTCGAGTAGTTTTCATTGTCAATTTGGCAGTGTTGAATAAGTTTATCCATCTCAAGCACATAACGGTCGCTAGGTGTCTGTAGAACGGACAATATCAATGAATATAGCGCTTTTGTCGCATTGTGTTCAAAGTCATTTAGTACAAGTACATTCACATTAATGTACTTGCCAGCTTTCAAGTTTTCATGAATGCCATCAGCGATGATGATAGAGGCAGAACGCTCTCGACCTGCTTTTCCTTGCAAAGATAATTTCGATAAAATATGCTCGTATTCAATCCCTTCGCGGATCAAACCTTGTTCATCCATGTAAAGTTCTGTTACGAATGAAGTAGCATACAGATTTTTTAAAGAGTTAAGGATATTAGTGTAGTCACCACCTGCGGGATCGACGATAAACATTTCCTCAGCTAATTCTTTAAATTCGAAGTGGAACTCTTGCAATCTTCCGTTCTTCTGCCAAAGAGAACCGAGGCCAAGAAGAGTCAGCTCATCAAAAGTGGTAAGCAGTTTACCTTTGTCATTTCTATATGAAAGCCTCTTATACCCATTCCGGTATTGAATCAAAACACCGTCTTTTTTCATCTTTTCTAATTTAGACAGAGTTGGATATGATGAGGAGACAAATGGATACTGCACCAAAGTATTCTCCAGTGGATGGTTTGTATTTTTCTTAATAGCCATCTTTTTCTTTGACATAGCATTATTAAGAATCCGCACGTTCATATTAAGTAAGCGAAGTTGATCAAGATCATCTTGCTCTATGGGCTGATTAGATCTTTGCCGCTGTAAGATTTTCTTGTCCAGATCTGTTTCTTCACCCACTAATTCTAGTGCTGCTTCTCGCAGATCCGATGTGTATAAATGGATGAGCTTTCCTGTACGGGCATCCATTTCTTCTATGATCTTTTCATCGATTTCGTCAGAATCAAGACCTCTCATTTTCATGAGCTCCACTTGTGCAAGCAAATAGGGTCCTTCCTTCTCGATTACTTTTTCAATTTTCTTTTTCATGGATTTTGGTTTCACCTCTGCAAGGGTTATTCTCCCCTTCATTGTACTCGTTATAGGATTCATCGTCCATGTCACTCCTTAGAAGCGGTTTCAACTAACACTTAACCGTACATAGCAAAAAGGACGTAAAAAAAGGCAGACGGGTACCGTCTACCTATTACATCCTAAATAAAAAACTACGTTTATGTTCAATCTCTGTACGAAACCAAAAAGGAGCGACAAAGAAAATTGCGATGAAGCGGAATATGGATATCATACCACACAATAGCTTGATTGAAAATTGAGTTTAAAAAAAGATGACAACCTATTGGTCGTCATCTGATTGTTTTGATCTTATTTCCTGGTATTGATTTAATAAGTCATCGAGCTCTCTCGACATTTTTAAGACGATTCGTGAACATAAGCCAAACTGCATTCCGACGTGAACCATTTCGGCCCGCTTCGCTTCAATCGCTTCTTTTATCTCGAACAGCCTGTTTACCATCGGAAATGTCCTCCCTAGAGCGATACCGAAGTAACTATCTCCAGTACCGGTCCTCTGCAAGGATTCCTGACTCAAGAATGGTTTTCCACCATTGACGAAATGCGCCATTGATAATCTTCCTCTCTTCACCTTCTGGATATGGCCCGCCATAACGAGTACCACATACAAGATAGGAATTAGTCATTCCGCGTTCGACAAGCTCGTCCTCGATCCACGCTTCTGCAGCACGAGCCAATAGTTCATGATCTCTTCTCCAGTAATTCCCCCGCACTACCGCATCAAGATAAAACGAGCTGGACTCTGTGGGTACAAAAAACTCACTAGGAACAGGCATTTCATTTTGCTTAAGGATATGGCAGTAGAAGAAACCAATGTCGATCATTTGTTTTTGTTTAACCCGATATCGTCCCTTTAAAGCAAGTAAAGCCTGAAGGATATCATAGTTATTCTTTATTAGAGAATCCCGAACGCTGCTGTAATAGCTATGCGTGCTAGGCAACTCTTCTGGCACTTCAACGCGAAGCAAGCCATTCCCCTCTTTAATCGCTTTCATGAGCCGTTTAAATGACTCAATCACTGGGTAAGATAAATGTTTACCTGGCTCATTTCCAGACAATGGAGCCCGCTTCCCATTCGTGTAGGCGTGGGATAAGCTATATAGATTGAAATCAAGTCCATGTATCCATTCATGTAGTAAAGAGCCGCCACCACGGAATTTCGTAAGGTTAATTACATTGCTGTCCGACTCGTAGTGCGCAGATGCATTTCCAGATCCCCGAGAACCGAATGAAAGTCCGATAGCACCATATAAAGAAAGCGACTTACGCGGGATCTCAAGAATCGTAGCTAAGTCAGAAAGTGCGTTACCACAGCAAAGCACGTGATAGCGTCCGGCCGCATCTTGCATCCAATTCCCGAACTGAATCCCTCGGAAACCATAATGCTCAATCAAATCATCCGGCTTATCGACGCCTGATGGTGTTGTTGAGTCACGCACAACTTCATCTGGTACAAGACGCTCCCATTTATCCTTCTTCTCCTGCGATGAAGCAGCAGACTCTGCTTTAGTCTTGGATTTCATCCAATTCCAATCTTTACCCGTTTCTGAGCCAAAGGCTTTCTCATAAATGGTACGGTACCCCGGTTTTCCTCTGCCCTTTGCAACGAATACAGAAAGAAATCGATCACCAAGAGAACGCCAAAACTCGTAGTACAGAAGATCAGGTTCTCTTTTCACCATATACTCATACTTCGTTTTATACCCGCTTCGTACATCCGGATACAGCGTCTTCTCGATAGCAAAACGGAGTAACTCTTCGGTACTCGCTTCAGTCAGAATATCTCGCAACCTTCGGATCGCTTCGATGAAATGCTCTCGTTTTAAAGCACTGTCCTCTGGACGTTGAACGATGCGATCTAACAGCAGCTTAATCGCATAGGTCGCTTCCGATGAAAATCCGCTTTCTCGGAGTACATCCGCCGAAAAGCCTTCAAGTAGAGCATCCTTACATATTTCCTCATACGCAATTTTGGGGTCAGTTTCAATCGTTGCATACCATTCTTGGGAGAACTTAACCTTAGAACTAGCAAGATGTTTCCTTGCACCTACAAGTTCTTCTCCACAATCATAGACATACTTCTTTCGCGCGCTGCCTGTAGTAGGTACTGGTTCTTCTGAAACTGTTATGACAGCGGGTATTGTTGGGATTACAGATGCATTCACCGAAAGAATGACATCCACGTTTTCCGTCGCGAAATAACTAAATAGATCCAATTGCTGTATCATATCCTATAGCCTCCGTAGTCCCCCGCTCCAGGCGGGGGAAATGTATAATTTCCGCCTCCGCCTGAATCGGAGTATCCTATGAGCGCCTAACTCACAATGAACTATGCGAATTCCTGCAAATCCGCTTCACGCCAAGCGTTGAAACGTAATTTGGATGTTGCAGGAAGCGGGCGAAGCAATTCTTCGTCTTCATCGTCCACTGTAAAGATTCCTATTACCCTAGATAACCATTGTTTCATTCCGTATTACCTCCGTCGGATTCCCCAAACGCTGCTAGGCGGGGGATATAATTTACTCCCGCCTAGCTGGGCAATTCTATGAAGGTACTGCTCGACTAACGATTAATGCACCTTAGCAAGGTTTGACGAATGATCCTCAGTCATACTTGATTCAAGTCTCTCCTGGTTCAAGACTCTAATGAGATTCATATCATTAATAATCTCCTTCATAAGTAATTGAAGACCAAGTTTTCCTGAGAGATTATTCAAGCCCGCCAAGTGGCCAAGGGCGAATTCAATGGAATACACCCGGTTTTCAAAGTTACGTCTAACAGCAGCTCGTTCGTTATTGATTAAAACTTCAATCGTTTGGGAATCCTGCATAATACATATTTCCTCCATTCATAAAGGTAAGATTTGTAATCAGTCTGTACACGAATGCGACCTTTTTCCATTTGGCGGCGGTTAACCGACCAAGGATTCAGCGGCAGTCTGTTTGTCCGCTAATGCACGAAAATATGCATCATCTTCTGGGCCCCATTGATCTACGCCTGAGCCGAACGGATCGAAGACGTTATTACATAGAACACCTCGAAATCCGACCTTATCCATTCCTAAAAGCGCATAAATGGCTAATTGGAATCGTTCGGGCACTGGAAATCCTTCGATCTCCTCTCGGCGCAAGACTGTTTGGTAAGCGGTAATAATCTCGCTTCTATCCCACTCGATTTGTAGCTCGTGCATCTTTTGTAATAAATGGACTCGACAATCCACTGTTAAGTCGCCTATTCCAGAGCCGATTTTACCCTTACCTATGCGTTGAACTCCGAAAGTTCCGCCATAGCGGATGTCTTGGCCTATTGCCTTGAGAATTCCGCGGAAACGGTAGTACTTTTCGTACTCAGGGTGATCTTTGATCAAATTCCCCATACTTCTGTCCTCAGACACTGTGCAGGTATAGCAGCCAGTTCTAGCTGATTTTCCGCAAGAAAGCATAGCTTCATTGTCATTGATAACAGCTGCCCCAAGCGGGCATTCACCACCTGCTGCGCTTCCGTAGAAGGCAAGCAAATCCGTATTACGCGCTCCTTTTCTCCAAGGGGCCTTGTTAAACGCTAAATACGTGACGACCTCTTGGGCCGTCCAATCACGTATCGGCGAGCATGTCCGTATATTTCCCGTTGGATGAGATCCGTAGAAATCGTCGCCAAATGTCTTTAGGAGACTAAGCCGGCGCTGCGTGGACTCGTTGTCCCTACTTCCAAGCACAAGACACGTTTCTTCAAATCCTTCGTCTAGAAACATAGCTTCAAGAAATGCGCGTGCCGGATCTATTTTGAGCCTTCGAACGCACCACTTGAACGTAGAACTCGGCGCCTGGTATCCCTTACCAATGATACAAACGAACATCGTGTCTTCCTCACTAGGCTCCACAATGTGATAATCTATCCATGGGAACGATCGCTCAATAACTTCCTTGAGTTCATAGAGCATCGAAACTACCATCGGATTCTCAACTTTTGTGTCACTTGTGATGATCATGATGCGCTTTGTTGGATCAGGGTTTGCGATCGCATGTTCCAGCATAAGCTGCAAGGTAAGCCGCGAATCTTTTCCGCCACTGACTAGTAAGCCGATTCGTGAATGCTCATCATAGATTTTCTTAATGCGGGAACGAGTAGCATCTAGCAGCTCGTCATCCACTTTCTCCAGGAGATCAAGACTCTCGCCCTGAGTTACACGGCGTTCCTTCTTTTTAGGGATGACTTCTTCTACATCGAAATCGAATAGAGTCTGACACCTTTCTTTAGGGAACGCGATGGCTTCCTTTTTTGCTCCGTATGGAGGAATTGCTTTCGACATGTATATCTCCACAAGCAAACTACAAGATGAGTGAAAGCAAAACATCTGAAATTTGTGCTTGGGCGACATATAGTGGAAGTTCTCTCCGTCATCCAACATGGCATCAATCATGGTCTGCTCCGGGATAAATAGGCGAAATCCTAAACGATCCAGTTGAGTGAACAATCCGCCCATTGGCGTGTTTACTTCAAAGATGTTGTGCCACTTAAGCCCGCTGTCCGGTGCGATGCATTCCTCATTAGGCTGATCTTTTATGAAGTGGTGCAAGACGATATAGGCTTGGTTAAAAAATACTGCGGACCAATCCCGTACAGTCCCATGAAAGCTAAAGCCCGCTCCTTCTAGATAGTCCCAAACATCCGTAACTAGGAAATTGTATTCTTTCAGTCGATCTGCTACAGATACTTTCTGCTTGTTCTCGACGAATTGATACGTTTCCTCATTTGTATGTGCTGCCGTCTGGTTCATCCGTATTTCCTCCTTGTTTTTGGGCAATAAAAAAGGAAGATACAAAAAAACACACGGATCCCGTATGTTTGTATCTTCCCTAATTAAACCCTATATGTATTAAAGCGAATGCTTTTCTCCATCTTCGCAGAATCGATGAACGCGAAGAAAATGTATCGTGAATCTGAATAGTAAAATTATACCTTGTGGAACCTTTTAAGACAAGCAGTTAAGAGGCAAAATCCCTCACTGTCGATATCCAGCTATACAGCTCTGAATGATTCTAGATCAAAAACGTGATTGTCTTCATACAAAATGAAAAAGATGGGGTTAGCTTAGTAGCTTGCCCCATAAAGGTTGCCGGCAGCTCAAGCGATTTAGAAAGGTGTATAGAAATTTAAGTATTTGGGAATGCAGATTACTAAGGGGTGATCTAGATGTCAGCTAAAATCTTAATGGAAAAGCACGTTGAGAATATGTCTGCAATTAAAGTAAAAAGGTATGAAAAAACAATGGCAGCGGATCTCTCCGTATATTTTTATGCTCATATGACCGATCGTCATCTTGCCCTATCCGCATATAGAGTGATCGAGGAGTTGTGTCATAGAGGCCTTGGCATTAATGATTCACCTTTTACCGAAACAGACCAACGATTAAAACTCATGGCAGGGGATCTGCTAATGGCTCTAGTTCACAGAATTGAAGCATAATGTTGCCAACCCGAAAAATTAAGCATAAGCACGCAAATCGCTTAAGCGATGGGAGATCTATAACAAAAGAAAAAGGACTGTTATAAAATAACAGTCCTCCTCTTTGTGTGTCCTAAGTAAATGCAAAACCGATTTGACCTCCATCATCTATCGTAGCACCATGACTTTGGTTTTTCTTCTTACCAAGTCCTGCATGACTGCGAAAAAACATGGAAGCTAGCTCGTTAGCATATGCCTTCATCATTTTCCCATCCAAACTTTGTCCGATCATCTCATAGATTCGCGAGATCGGGATGTGTTTTGGAAAAACATACCAGTTGGGAATCTCAAATATCCGGCGCATCTCACTAATTGTTAAGAATCTCCAACGTTTACGATCCGCACTTAATACATACGAATTACTTGCCGAATGGCTTCTGTAACGCGCTGGAATACACTGCAACTCCGTCGAAGATTCATCAACGAACGTTTTCTCAATACTACGATCTGCCCATGAATTGTTCTTCTCTGCTTTGGAATTGAAACTTTTCATCCAATCATCAACACTTTTCCAGAGGTCTTCTGAAATCGTTGATATTGGATCTAGTAGTTCACCTAGCTTCATTCTACGAAATCTAGGTGTTTTGGGAATGCGAAAAAGCTCAAAATCCTCTTTTGTCTTTAAGAATACGGTGTAAGAACGAGTCCTGTGTGCAATGCTACCAAAATCGTAGCTGTCTTGCTTAATAGGACCTACCTGATAACCGTACTCGGGCATCAATAATTCTTTCAAATCAAGAAATGGCGAAGAATCATAGAAAGTGCTGACATTCTCCATAAATATCGCTCTTGGAGCGGCAGCCTGGATAATTTTGAATGTTCCCAAAACAAGATTGTCAAAATAACCTTGTTGCCCGTCCCCTAATGTACTAGATTCATTACAGCTCAGGGTAACCAAAGCGACATCGGCCTTTGCAACGGTATGACAGTCACGGAGGTCGCCGGAAAATAAATAGGAGTGCTTGAAATTATGCTTAATCACATCGCTCGAGTCTTCATCTATTTCTATCTCTTGAACACTAGAATAGTAATTGGTAGAAACAAACATCGAGGTCCCTATCCCCGCTCCCGCGCAAACGGAGATCAACCGGAGCCGCTCATCGGAGTGTTCATCAATCGTATCACTCTCAAATAATCTATACCGCAGCGGACTTACAATGACTCTTGCAAAGTCGCCTCGACGCAGTACAGATATTTCTACCTTATCTTGCACATTTAAAACTGTTGAGTAGCGGGCGCCACACGTATCGACTAAAGGCCGCATCTCTTGGCTAATTCGATTCTTTCTTTGTGAGACATGAATTTCATGGATATCATCTTGATCTGCGCTGCCCTCGAAAGGGATGTTCTGGAGCAGGATCTGATCTTCCAATACTTTTACATATAAATCCGAACCTGGTTTTAGCCCAGCGGTTTCACAAATTGTAGATTGAAGCCATAACCGCGGCGCGTCATGCTTTTTCGAGATCGTGTATACCTTCTTCAACAACAGCTTCGCTTTTTTCCAATTCATATTAAGTCGTCCAACAATACGGCGGATCGGGAAGTCCCCCGAAACGCACATGAGGGACTCCTCCTTCCGTATTATGGTATCCGTATTACCGCCAACTTAAACTCTTCCTATAGTTCATCTGTATCGCTGCATATTACCGTTATTTCAAAACTGAAACATCATAAATTTCCTTTTGACCGCTTAGCAAATTTTCAACATTCATCTCTGCTAAGTAAGAGCCGAGCAACGCTTTTTTTGCAACTAATATCCGCATCAGATTTGGTGTTTCTCCCGCAGACATTTGACTTGATTGCAAAACAAGTTGTTCGAGAACTTCTGCAAAACTCAACTTTTCGTCAATATAATCGATTTCTTCCTTCGTAATATCTTTACCATTTAGAAGATTTTCGATATATACGTTATCAAGCTCATACATATCTGATAAGTCAAAGTATTCTTCTAATATGCAGGCAAAGCTTTCGATGTCTACTCCATAAAAGTACAACGGATTTTCATTGATAATGAAACTAGACATTCTTAAATCGTCCAATAAGGTAAGTATTTCATCAATATCGAGGTCTGCTAACTTTGTGAACAAAAATCGATTAATCGACAGCTGAGAAACAAACGATTTCCCTGCTTTTATTATTTCTCTTTGCTCCTCAATTCTTTTATTTATATCATCTTCCGCTATAATTTCTTTGGGCATTAATGAAAATAGCTTTTCTGTATTCATATGGTATCTCTCCTCGATGGATTGTTATCCTACCTATTACATCCTTCATGCACTACGTTTATGTTATGATGTAGCGTTATCGCTGCACATTATCGTTAAAAGATCACTTAGCTTCGTCAATCACACGTAACTCATCACCAATTGAATTCACACTTTTATGGGGCATTACGCTGCACCCAGAGCATCTAAGTATGTTGCAACAGAATTTCTGATGAGTTTTTCATATGCACTAACCATAGTTTCGTGGTCCATCTGCTTACCTGAATGTTCCCAAATGGATTTGCTGTATGTATCGCTTACCCTAGTGCAGGTGATACCGAATACTGTAACTGACTTCGCTTCTTCCCAAATAATTCGGTGTACTGCTAGAGCACCTACTGCACGCTCTATGGAATATTCTGCATCTTTAGTGTTTATGTTGAAGCTGAACGCTTTCTCACTTTCTCCTCTAATCGCACAGTGAATTTCTAAAACTACTTTCTTATCCATTGACACTCCAAACATACGTATGACCTCCTAGAAATTGAACATCGTTTTCGTATAGCTCCCTTAATGCGGAGCCCGCTGTACCAGGAGAGAATAAATTCTTATTCTTTCCCTGTACAGGGGCAGTACAATTACATACTACGTCTATAGATCATCACATGAATGTAAGGAGCGATTACCCTCCAAGAATTAACGCAATTTTCTCTTCTTCGGAATTTTTCCGAAATCATGCATGTCTAATAAATGATCCGCAAACAATTCTTCGTCTACTTCATCAACTTCTTCTAGAATTTCGACGCCGAAGTCTTTTTCAGTAAAATGCTCTTTAATCCTACGGTGCAAATCGCTTCTCATGTCCCTTTTAACTTCGATTGTGGTCATGCCGCCGTCTCCTTTATTCTCGATAACGCCGGCTTCGATCCCATCAATAGTAAAAGGTGCTGTATAAGCTACACCCCGGGATATTTCCAAATAATTTACTGATACGATCTCAATTCCTTTAATAGCTTTCATTAGTATTACCTCCATGGATTAGGATGTTTGTTAGTAGCATTCGGAAGGCGTTTCCCCTGTTTCTATTCCCCAAAATTGCCGAGGGGCTAAAAGAGTTCCAGAGAAATTGTAATCACGACCACAAGAGCAAGGATTCGTAAAATGATGACATTCCACTTTTGCCTTGCATTCACACTTGATTACCACGTAACCTGGAATCCAACGACTGAAATCAAATGTGTGCGGGGCTCCATCTCAGAACCACATTTACAAGTTCGCGGTTCTTTTACGTTAAAGTAGGATATACCGCATTTGCCACACTCGATCCCTTCTTGAATTTCTTCGTACATGTAGCCTTCGATTTGCTTAATAATTGTGGCCATAATTCCACCCACTCCTTTTAATGTTTGTATACACTCCAGCATGTTAGCAAAGCGAAAAGGACGTAAATAAGGGCAGACGAATACCGCCTACCTATTACATCCTAATTTCATGCACTACGTTTATGCTACGTTGTAGCATTTCTCCATTCTTGTACAAAACCAAATTGGATCGGCACAAGGAAAAGTTATCTCGCATATAACCGGAGCGGAAGACGTGCGTCGCCGTCTTCCGCAAATACCTAAGGTTTGCCTGACTGTGTTCTTCGTATAATCACCCTTAATTAACGCCACTCTGCTGCATTAGGACTGATAGGTTCTTCCGTAACCGTATCAAGATGTTCGTTCTTACCATCCAAACGGAGTCGATGAATATCGCCTTGGATTTCATTTGCGATGAAATGAAAGTTGTTCAACCTAGCAAGACGCTCAAGCGTAGTAAGTTGACCAACAACAATATCGACAGACGATACCTTGTCGATGTAGGAACTGATCGCATTCCTTTTTTCCGAACGAATAAACCCTAGCAATTCATCTTGCAGCTTTTCCAGTACGTTGTTCATATGTAATTCCTCCTGTTATTTGGGCAATAAAAAAAGAAGACGCAAAAAAGACACACGTATTCCGTATGTCGTCCTGGTCTTCTAAGTTCAACCCTAATTTGTATTTGCTATTGGAAAATAGCGTTTCCCCATCTCTGCTAAAATCGATGATTAGCAAAGAAAAATCAATAGTGTTTCGTAATATCTGTATTATATTGCTTTGCTAATGATTAGTAAAGATTGGGTTCTCTAGGAAGGGAAAACCCCAATAAAGACTGAAACAGAACCGACGCTTAAGCGCGCCGGTTCTGCATTAACCATCCCTTCTATCAAACAAATGAAGGGTGATATTCCATTTCGATCTGAAGATCAGTGTAACGATCCTCTAACGCCGCAAACGTCCTCACATTGAATCCCAGTGCCTCTTCATTGGACATTCCTAGTGGGCGACGCACGGGCTTACCAAGCGTAAGCAGTTTGCCAAAGGCCCTTCCATTAATCCAGCTAGACGCGTCTGCAGAGAACCAATTAAAGCGCAGCAGCGTATCCATTGCACCTAAGCCGAGGGCGTGTAGGTTAACCACCGATCCGAATTTATTAAAAATTTCAGTGTATTTTGCTTCACGCTGTCTTGAAGTAACAAAACATCCTCCGCCAATGGCTATAACCTCGTAATCATCATCAACGATCTCCTGCAGCTTATCCATGGGACTCTGAATATGAAATACTGGTATCGGTTTCCGGCCCGTCATTTTTTCCAGTACCCTTGTATTGTGCATCGTCGTTTCATGATCCCCTATTACATCCAGCGTTAGGAACTGATAAATTACTTCGGAATGCGCACGAATAAATTCTCCATACGCTTGAAGATCGATCGGTTCCACGGCCCTACCTTTTAAACTGGCTTCATATAGCGACTTCTCGCCTGGATCGAGTAAGACACACGGATAATCAAATCCGAGATCGAGTATTTTCTTTTTCCATTTGGCTGAAGCATCGCTCCGTACATGAAAGTAGTTAATCAGAACGACATTTCCACCATTCGATTTAACCACATTAATATCCTCGAGACCTTTGCTGACACCGCTAAAGAAATACCTCAAACCACGCAAGCTAAGTCGTACTGCCCCCGTCTTTGTCGTTGTGACCTTGCATATATCGAATATAATCATACGGACTATCGCACCAACAGCACTAGAGAAAGATTCGATCTTAATTAAGTCCTTGAGCGTAGTCACGCGTCGATAAAATAGCATAGCCAGAATACGACGCAAGCTAGACCGCTTGATTCGGTTAGGCTTTACGCTCTTTTCTGTAGTCACGTAGACGTATTTATCAGTCACCTTAAAAATCATATTCGTTTTATTCGCTTTGACCGTCTTAAACGTATACCCTTCTTTGCCGTATTTCCGGAAAAAGGTTCGCTCTTTTTCGTTCGCTTTCACATCAAATTTGTTATAAGTCGCCATAGTTATCGCCCAAACCACAGAGAGAGGATACCCTCTCAATGATGGTGAGAGGGCCCCTCCTTCGTTTATCTGGATTTTTTTCCTATGCTGCCAGTGGAATCACCAAAATTGCAGCTTTACTCCTAATTTTGGGTAACAAAAAAAGACGCAAAGAACATACGTACGTATGTCATCCTGGTCTCCTTAAATAACCCTATGTTAGTATGCCCTGATTAATAGCGGCGAAACTCCAACCCTGCTGAAATCTGTGATCAGCAAAGCAAATGATTAGTGACTCTGAATACAATCATTATAGAAAAGATACCTTTATATGTAAAGACAGGACGTAACCTACGGCCTTGCGTGCTGCTATTCCTTAATCTCTATTCGCTTTTTCCGTCCGGCCACACTCGAATAATATGGCATTTTAAGCGCTTGAGCTTGGTCTACTGGAATAATACCCACTGCCTTCAGTTGTTCCAAAATGCGTTTTTTTTGGTCATCCTTGTTCACTTTACTCATCGTATCCCCTCATTCCATAAACATGCGACCCTATATGGCAGTGTTCACGAATTGGCGAATATTTAAACCCAAAAGAAAAAGAAGGGAGCTAGTCCCTTCTTTCCTAGTTAATAACTAATAGTTTTCGATTTTTGCGTCCGGACACACTGGAGTAGAAAGGTATCTCTGAAAGCTTTTTGTCCGATTCAAGTGGACGGATCCCAACTTCTCGCAATTGACGGAGAACGCGAGCTTTTGTGGTTTCAATTTCTTGAGTCTCTTCTTTTCTCGGATTATGTTCCATGGCGATCACCCTCTATTCGTTGATTATCCCTATTATATACTGTTTTGAACTCATTTTGAATACCCTCGATGAAAGTTGCCTCGATGGAATCGATCTGCTGCAGCGCATCATCGTCATTGAGTAATTCAGAATCTAATGTAATTAAGCACGCATGATTGACTCCCCACAGAATCATGGGTTGGCACAAGTACATACGCCCCTTCTTCTCTCCACCACCTACATAAGAAAAACGGTAAAAGTCATTTTCAATTAAGATTGCTCGAAGAATGCCTGTTCGTTTTCTTACGTTTAACGCGGTAAAGAGATCATCAGGAATTGTAAACAACCCGAGTTCAAATTCAACGAAAGGTTCAATAAGGTCAATTGCCAACTGAACCATCGAGTAGAGAATAGCGTCCTCTTCGAATAGATTGTCCGGTGATAGACGCTCTAGAAAACTACGGTGTTTAACAATAAAATCGATCAATTTATTCGGGTTCTCTGCCTTATCCCACAAAGATTTTGCACGCATGAATTCTCGGTATATTTCCCGGTCAACATTGAAGTAGATTTGTTCAAGGGCATTAAGTTCAATCCCTTCATGTACATATCCATTAATATGTTCAACCTTAAATCTAACGATATCTTGCTGCTTTTTAATGGAATACCGATACATCTGTACGGCATGGACAGAGGTCTGTGTTGAAACAAATTTATTAAGGAAGGAATGCAGGATATCGCGGCGTTTATATTCAGATAATTGGCGATTTGCTTTGATCTGAATAATCAGCTCATCCTGAGCTTCTTCCTCTAGTTTAGTCACTCTCTGTATTTGTAAAACAACCAGCAAAGCCGTTGCGAGTAAGTAGTACACAACGGGAATCTTTAGTGTATCAAAGACAGGCGCTATGATGTTTTTAAATGTAGACTCTGCTTCCCCTGAGTAATTCTTCCAAAGATCCAGAATCATTAGAAACACCAATATTCCAGCTGCATATAGCGTGGTCCTTATGGTTCCCCACTTTTTCATATACGTATCAACTCCATTTTCCCTCGGTCACTATCCATATATTGGACAGCAACCAAGAGAAATCCTTTTTTTATATAACCTCCACGAAGACTAGAATAAGAAGAATGGTGTTAGCGATCGGTAATCCGCTTAGTACCTCACTGCTTATTGAGGATAATGAGTTCGGCATCTTCAAGAGAAGGCACACACGTCATATGGCGCGTCGCTTTCGTATCTTCAATGCAGACTTTTACATCTTGTCCCCAAGAATCAGTAAGACTCCCCCACTGGTAACATTGGTAATGCAGTTGCATCTTACGCTGAAGAACATCTGCGTCCCATCTGAAAGCCAATATGGATTTAACGCATGAATACTTTCGATAGTACCAACCACCCGCTTCAGATCCACCGAAACCACGAGTAATGGTATACACATTAACAACTTGAATGAGTCCGAAGTGAAGAGGAAGCCTGTTTAAGAATAAAGACAGGACTTCCATTGAACGAGCAAACATACGTTTGAATCTGCTTTTCCAAACTTGAGCAAATGTCCACTCGGCCCGGATCGCAGCTTTCACTTCTTGTTCGCTATCCTTTATCTCCTCCAAGTACTCAAACATGTTGATCTGAACAACATCACTCATGTGTCAACAGCTCCTCTTCATCAAGTTCGTATCCAAATTCGCCACCTCTATTGCGGTGATGAATTATATCCTCAAACTCCTCTACCACGCATTCCGTGCCATCCCAGTACAGGCAATACACTTCTTGCGAGCTATTGTATCGATCAATAGCCTCTTGAGAGGAAATCTTCTTCATATCTTCCCGGTTGTAACTCATCGTATGACCTCCCTCTCCTATTCTTCCGATAACGATGACATAATGGTAATGACAGGCTCGTAATGATCACCTGGACCAATCATGGCGTACATGGTGACGAGCGTTGCCACTCCTTCAAGCGTTACATAGAATGAGAACGGTACAGTACTTCGGTTCTTATCTCCACGACGAATAGCAAAAGCGCACATAAACAAGCAATCCCAAAGCCGTCCTTCCTTACTTTCTCCACGAGATAGTGCATCTTCATCTGGATCAAGATTACCCCATACGGATTGAGTAAGAGCAACAGGCAGTTTAAAGCCCGCTTCCTTCGCTGTGCTGGTTACATCGACAAGAACTTCGTCTGCTAGTGCATCAGCACGGGAATACACATGAATCACATTGTTAGAAAATTTAACTTCCATTCGTATGACCTCCAATTATAAATTACGTATTACCCCTAAGAAGCGGGGATGCCGGTTATGGCGATCCGAATAAACCGTAATCCCCGCTATCAACTTTTTAGTCGTTCTAATTTAAACAACCGCATTTTTTACATTGGCCGTCGACCCATAAACCATAATGCATTAGAACGGGATATCTATTACCTTTTTTGTCGTTCCATTCAATGACTGCTCCTTCATTTCCTTTTCCGCAATAGTCACAGTCATTATCCTTTTCCTCTTCTTCATACTTTTTCTGCGCATCAATAAGTTGAAGAGTGATTTCTTCACCATATTTTTGCAAACAATTCTCTTCCCATTTATAAGCCATTCATATATCCTCCTGAAATAATTTACGTATTACTCCCTAGGCAGCGGGATGAAGACCTAATCGAGCCAGGGCATCATCTCGTCCATAAAACTTAATGTAGTTCGTCCACACAGCGGCAATTTGAGGATCAAGGCTATTACTATCCTTGGCCTTGTCAAAGCCTGCTTGCGTCCAACGTTGATACTCTAAATCTGCACGTAGCAACACACTCTTGCACCTAGTCAGGGAGTTCGACCATTTATGCTTACGGTGATCATACAAAACAGAAGCGACGTACCATTTTTCATCTACATAATTAAAATAGATGACATGGTAGATGTCCTGCTCATTGCCGATATAATTTTCAAAACAGGCAAGTAGTAAGCTTTCTTTAGGCAATATTAATTGCTCTGGAATGAATGAAGTAAAATCATCGACAATATGGGGCGTATAGACTTTAGGTGAAGCGGGCTTTGAATAGATTGAACTACTCAATTTCCCCTTTACCCTCACACACCATAGCTGAACGATCAATTCATGAAGCAAATCACGGCATGTGTCATCACCAATAATTTTATTACGCCACTGGGCGTATGCTTCATTACCCTCACCAATGAGTTTCCGTACATATGTTTCCGTTGTAGGATCGCCCCCATATCCGGCATCCCTGCGACGTGAAGAACCCACGGATTGAAACTCCATGTAATAATCATCGACAGGAACCGATACTCTCTTTCCTAATAACTCCAGTAAGTCGAATAGATCAAGTTGTAATGTTCCCATCAGCTCACCGTCCCAATAACACGCCAGGTTCTGTGATAAGCACCTGTTGGGTTTTGTATAGGTGACACAATTCTCCTAGGTCTACAACTAACACCATGTGACCTAGTGCCTCTTGAAACGCCGTAAATTCCTCGGCATCTGCGAGAGACAATTGTTCATGGGCGATAACCCATCCTTCTTGACTAAATGACCATGAATCATAGGTCAGTTCGTTATTCCATCCATTGAATTTCATCTGTATGTCTCCTCTCATTTACCATGCTGTTATTGCATTTATCCCGTCCACTTACATCCTGTATTCCATCGGTGTAGCTCGATGAATACGTCGAAACATGTGAGCGAACTGCCATTCCTCTTCGTTACGTTTGCGGTAACTAGCAAAATTGATCAGGACTAAAAAATCATTAATAAGCAATCTACCGACACGCTTTAAGCCTTTGGAATGCTTCGGAGTTCCGATGTATCCCATACGGGCATAATAGCCATGTAAGGTAGATGTCTCAGTAATTAAGGTACTAAGCGGGAATTTGCTATGGAACTTCGCCACTGCTTCTTCGCGAATTCGAAAGTATTTCTCAGGTTTCGCATAATAGAAGAATAAGATTGGTTGGAAGTGTAAGGCATAGTCCCCGTTTTTCCTCTTGCTAATGATATAGTACCGATTCAAATATCGACGAGTAATGACCTTGATAAAAGCTAGTAACAGCCCTGCTGCCGGGGCAACAATGAGAAATAAAATAATTAAAATAAATAGGGCCACCAAATTTTGTAACATACCTATATCCTCCTTGTGCGGGTACGATGGTACCGGCCACTTAAATGTATTTAACTCCATGCAAAGAAGGGATTTGAGTACATTCTCAAACCCCTTCCGCTAATTCGTATTTAAGCAACGACCGTTGCAGCCAATAAAGGCGCCTTCGGTACGACCCTGGACACAAAATATTGTGCGTCTGGTTCATCGAAGGATTCAATTGACTCAGCATTATCGATATACACTGGATATGAAATCTGATGTACCCGATTTAATAGACTGGCGAGCTCAATTGAACAACGGATCTTCTCTGAGGTGGATAATGACTTGTACTCGGTATTGTTATATAGAAGGGTAAAGTCAAGGGAGATTTCCCCCGTAGCCTGCGAATACTTGAATAGCTGAATTTCGGCTAAATTCAAGAACGAGTTGACATATGCCACTTGCATTTCCGCGTACTGAAGCATGAAATTATAGACAGCCTGCCTATCGGCATGCTTCTCATCCCGCTCCGTCAATGTTTCACCAAAGATTTCGTGTTGCTTTTCTAAATCCTCTGCCATTTTGAGCTTCGTGTATCTTTCATTTTGGAGACCTTGTAGCCTGTCGATATCAGCTTGAACGGCTAACATTTTTTTTCCCTTCTCCTTGAAGAACTCGGAAATCAAAACGGTATTCTTATGACTCATGCCCATGATTTCATTAAGCAGCTCATGTCCCTGTACCTTGAGTTCATCGCATTCTTCTTTTAGCGCGATTAGCGTATGATACCGTTTTTGATGCTTGTCGGTAACTTCCGCTTCGGACATGACATGACCACATTCTTGACAAAGATCACCGGCTTTAGGGTTTGGGAGTTGACGTAAACGATCGGATTCTCGTTTCTTCTCTTCAAAACTGGCTTTAAGTGTAGCTTTCTTCTCATGGAGAGGAGATAGATCATGTTGAAAAGGTTGACTGCCACCTTCCATAAGGACGGCCAGTGTCTCTTTAAGCTCAGTGAGCTCCTCTTCATCTTCTTCGATCATCCTCATTGGGATATCAAGCATACTCTCGGCCTGAAGATATTCAATCTTCCCTTGCACCTTTTCTAAAAAAACATCCAACTCACTGAGTTCTAACCGCAAGTCCGAGAGCGTTTTTTGCGGGTTAATCATCTCTAACCGCGCAATTCGATCCCGATCATCAAATTCTAGATTTTCGAGCACCTTGTCATGATCAATCTTCGGCAGCATAGACACAAGCATGTTACGAGCTCGTGTCGGTTCAGCTGCAGCAATCGAGCCAAAATAACCAGGAACGAAAATACTGAGGAATATATCGGTTGAAGAACCTATGAGTTCGTCGAAATCCATTTGCTTTGCTTCATGACCGTTGAGGAATAACTTCGTGAGTTTGCCCTTACGCGTGCGGCAAAAGTTATAACGTGTGATATCCCCGTCTTTAGGTACTTCAACTCCGATTACAACTTTCGTCTCTTTGGATGATTTATTTTTCAGTCGATCGAAGATCCCCTTCGTTCCGCCTGCGAGATCACAGCCTTTGAGACACCACACAATCGCTTCTGCAATCGTGGTCTTACCCCTACCGTTACCTCCAGATATATGATTCACAAGACCAAATTCAAATGATCGAGTACTCTTGTGGAGCTTAAATCCGGTAATTTCAGCAAATACAATTTTCATCGTTCGTATTACCTCCCTGTTCTTACATGTATCCCTTTTCCTTCAAACTCAACATTTTCATTCCGCCGATAATCACATGATCAAGGACTGGTATGCCTAGAACCTCTCCTGCGTCAACTAATCGCTTCGTAAGAGAGATGTCTTCTGGGCTCGCATCCGTTATTCCACTGGGATGGTTATGAGCAAAAACAACGGATGCTGCGCCCCGACGTACAGACTGCTTGAACACTTCGCGGGGATGAACGACAGCAGCATTCAAAGAGCCGATAGAAATGGTTTCACGGCCAATGACAATGTTCTTCGTGTTGAGGTAAATCGTAACGAAGTGCTCACGGTCAAGAAACCTTAGATCTTCCACGACTTTTTGAATATCGGCAGGCGTGCGAATGACAATTCCCTCTTCAAAACCGACTCTACTAATGCGGCGAGCCGTTTCAAAGACAGCCATCAAGTGAAAGGATTGACGTTCATCCAATCCGAACAAGTGAGATAACTCAAATTCGGAAAGGGAAGCCAAGTATGGCAACCCTTTTTGGAGAACGTCATCCACCACAACGGACAGTTCTTTGTTCTTTACAAGAGGTTCGAGCAACAGGGTAAGTAGATCCCTATTGGATAAGTGGCGCGCATCGCACGTCGCATAATAGCTGCTCTTTACTTCATTCACTGCGAATTTGTTTAAGGTTGAAATGGACATTTTCTTATTACCTCCAGGTTTCTCGATTCATGTAACAACTGTCATGTGGAAAACATCGTTATTTAGAAAGTAATTTACCGATGACCGTACACTCTTTTAGAGCCTTACGGGATTCCTGCAGACGTTGTGCCTTGAAAATGAGTGCCTTATTGTTGTTGTTCATATTAGTTCGCCCATGCCTATAGTGCGGGGATCAGCCCCGTTGCACAAAAGCAGAGGGGCTACCTCCTCGTAAATTTTTTTTGTATGTATCCAGCTTAATTCGTATTACCCCAGCGTCTTGCGTTGCATATACCTATGCAGTTTCGAGATCAAATAAAATTTGGTCATCGGGTCGTTTAGTCCCCAACAGGTTCGATTTCAAATCATCAATCCAAAGTGAAAATCGGTGATGGTGAATCGGCTTCCTAATATCAGGCGCTTTGACTTCGTAATAGAAGTGATCCTGAAAAGGAAACACCGAGAAACGGTGCTGCTTCTCCACCTTCGTCCAAATTTTCGGAGTCGACTCCGTAAACCCATAAAGGGGACGAAACGAACTCTCATCAAAAGCAACCTGCATCCAAAAGACTGTCGTAGGAAATTGGTTGCTCAAGGTATAAAACCAAGAACTAAGCAATCTCTCTAAGCCTCCTTTATCGGTTGAACCTGATGGATGATACCAACGGATCCAAAACTGCGAACGCTCTCTCTCACTGATCTTTTCTCTAAATTCGATTTCGAACTTATGCTCACCAATGGAGCGGGACCAGATATGTTTCTTGGTTGTTGCCCGCATGTCACATTGCTGTTCCAACACGGGTACAATGGATGAAATATGCGCATCAGCGTGCCATTTGAAGGCGATAGAGCGTATCTTCACAGAACTCACGCTCCAATCCGGATACCTTGCGCGATGTATGCAGAGCCAGGGAGAATTCCCCGGTGTACACGGCCTGCTGCAAGGATCACAACATTGTCCAAATAAACACCATTCTCTCGCAGCTGACGATTGATGTTAGCCGTCCAAGCAAGAAGTTCATCTTTGGTCATTGTCATCACATTAACGGGCATTTCATCCGAGGGAGAAACGCCATTAGCTGTTAAGGAGTAAACAATGGAACCATGACGCTGCGCCATTTCCAAATTATCGTTAAAGCGTACTTCAAATCCCCCAAGATTCATTAAAAGACAAACTTGTTTTTGAATAGGTTTTTGCATACGTATTACCACCCTTATGTTATTTTTTTGTATTACCACCTAAGCCGTAACTGCGTATGTTCCGAGTTTAAGAGGAACTTGATGCTTGTTGAAAAGCTTCAAAAGCTCTTTTTCGAGAACATCCGCTACGTCTTCTTCAATATGTTTGCCACGGCTGCCTACGATAACTTGAAGCGGGTTGGTCTTCACTACGTCGAAAAATACGTAATTGTCCACTCCACCTAATTCAACGATAGCCATTCCGCCACAAACCAGGCTGTGATCCATTTTGATCGTTACCTTTTTTATCATTCCTATTACCTCCAGCGGGCATAAAAAAAGAAGACACCGTGTGGTATCTCCTCCATTATCCCAATATGTTGTATTGGATACGGAGTGGTCCCTTCGATAGGGCGATAAACTGATCGCATGCCAAATGGCTGGATTCAGTTAGTCACCTTCAAGAAGTAGAGCTCCGAAAATAACATGTTCGTATTACCCTGCTTAACACCTTCAGACTAAGTGATTGCTTTTGGAAGAAAATCTTGAAGCGTGAAATTCCGCTTAAGATCATTCAAGGAGACGTTGACTTGACCAATGATTTTCATCTTGGCCAGATGCCTTGCGTAACCAGCTACCATTGCGCCATCACCAATTAAAATCTGTTCATCACATTCACATTTTTGAACGGGAACATCGGTAACAACTAATGTGCCCCCATCAAATGGACGTTCTGTTGAAGTAGTCATTTGTATAATTTCTCCTTTACACCGGTCACAGTGAGACATACATACATCCCCTCCTATAACCTACATTTTATCATGGGTTTGATATTTCACAAAGCGTTGATCGAATTATCCAAAAACGAGCCTATCAATTAAAAACAGCCCTCCAAGGATATAAAACCAAGCCATAAATTTGAAATAACGTTCGGACGGCATAGCCATCCCCCTCTCCAATTTTTTTTCGTATTACCCCTGTGTTGGCACATATTTGCGGTATCTCTCGCGATCAACAGGGAATGCTGTCTTTACGATAAAACTGTTACCAGTCTTAATAAGGACACAAACCACAATATGATCACCCGATGCAGCAGGACCGACAATGACACGTTCTGGTTCTTGGTTGCGACCTCGCTCACCACTATCATAACCTTCAACGATTCGACCTTGAGCAATTGCCCAAACGATATCAAGTTCGTCGAAAGTACGATCAGGATACTCATCATTATGGTATCGATCACGCCAATAGTGCGGTGAGATAGTCGTAGTGTAACCATCCAGATTGTTGACACCTTTACGTATTTTCTCCAGTTCTTCGACCCAATACTTTTGTAAATGGTCCACTTCGTATTACCCTCCTTTGTTTTAGCTTAGTAAAAAGCAAAAAAGCCCTGAAAGTTAAAAAAGACCATAACCAAATAAAGATGGCATGTTCTTATCTACCTCAAGGCACTTATATATATAGGATTGTCTACTGACAAACCTGGCTCCCTCTCCGTCGAAATTATGGTAGCGGCGGAGAAAATGTTTGGTGAATCGGAATACTTTTATTATAAAGGAAAAAGATAGGGTGAGCAATAGGAACGAAACGAAAAGAGCCACACGAGTGGATTCTCGCGTGGCTCTTTATGCTTCCACCGTTTGATTTTTAAGGAATGTCTGCGGAATGTCAAAAAGGAGATGCTACAGCTCCTTGATTTTACTTTCGTTCCCTGACGGCCTTTTTTAGATCGTTTAAATATCTTATAACCCATCGAATTACAAAAAATAGAACAATAGCAAGTACAACCATCAAAACTAATGGACCATATGTATATATTTCAGTATTTGATGTAGCAGATGCTTCTGATAATAACAATGAAACCCCTCCTTACGATCGCTGTCCTGCGGCTCACGAGCAGTTCTGCCGCCAGGCCGTCCGCTTCTATTCAAAAAAATGATGAAGAGTCGAATATATCGGTGTCGTTGAATTTTTATCCTGGTGGATGACCAAACCTAGATCAATTAATGCATTTTGCTCACCGTGTATCGACTTTACATTCATCAAACGAAGGAGCAATTGATGAATGGGTTCGTCCGTGTCCCCGAAGCGATTCGCTTGAAAGAACATATCTTCGTGCCGATAGACCGTTGCCAAGGAGAACTTCGTTTGAAGGTCACCACTTAGACGTTCGGGTAGTAGCAAGGCTCGGAAGAGATCCGCATCCGTGATCGTAACTTCAGCCATTTCAAACCAATCTTTCACACCAGAGAAAGTAATTTCAAAGTTCATCATCATATAGGAATCAATAAATAAGTTCTCGATGAATTCTGCGTTCATATTAGTAGTTCCCCTTTATGTATTCAACTTTTGACACGACAACCGATTCAGCGCCACCGGATTCAAGTGTAACAGCAATAGCAGAAGGAATATCCTTGATTGCTATGTTAGGAGCTTCGGTATCAGTGCCTATATAATAGTTTAACACATTATTATAATTCACCAAATTTATTACTGGCTGATTTGTCATCGGATCCGTCAACGGATAGCTGTCCGTGTGTCCGTACCCGTCGCTATCCGTCCAATGAAATAACCTGTGCGCATAAGAGCCGTAAAGTTGGGAAATACCGAACACCAATGTGATTGTATCCCCCTCTCCCCCTCCGTTGATTCCCCCACCTATGAAGGCAACATCATCGAATGGTTGTCCGGTAACGGGATCTATCCCTCTATTCGCATCTAGACTAGCTAGGTTCTGGCTGCGGATGATCGATTTTAACTTATTCGCATATTGACTATCCGTTGCATACCCAGCTCGCTGGAGTTCATTAGCAAACGCATAAGGGTTGTTTTGTATAAGTGCTGTATGATACCGTCCATTGACGAGCAGGAAGTCAGAATGATCTGCAAAGGATTCTTCAGGATTGCTGTATGACCTGAATTTTGCGGTTATCGATACATTGACGCCACCGTACTCTTCGTTCGTGGTAGCTGTACAGGAAGGTCCCGAGTAATTTGCACTCGCTTTAATACCAAAAAAGTTATTACAAATGGTATGTGCCCCTTTACCTGATTCAAGCGCGGCTTGCGCTAACGTGATACTGGCAGGAATCCCGCTTCTCTGTTCTTCTCTTTGCGCAGCATATGCGTAATTTAGGAAGAATGGATCAGTGAGAGAACCTAAATCGCTCGGAACAGTGACAGGTCCATAATCAGGATCAGGAGCAGTTGGTGTATTACCCGTGTTCGGAATCGTCCCTAGTACGGAAGAATAACCATTGCCAAGTCCTTTAATGTAAATGGTACCTGTGGGATTAAACGCTGGGGGTGCGTTATCCATGTAGAGCCCACTAAGGTAAAGCATTTTCTTTGAGTGATATTCACCCTGCATTTCGGAGAAAGGAATTTTTTTCATCGCACTCAAAGCTGCTTCACTGGCTGCATCCGTAATTACGCTCATCAGATTAATGAAATTCTGTGGGTCAATCGGCTCTTCTCCTGTCGGTATCATTTCGAAATGGAGATGACTTCCTGTTGATCTACCCGTATTCCCTGAAAGACCAATTAGCTCCCCCATTTTAACGTGTTGACCAGGAGTTACAAATGCTTCACTGAGATGAAGATAACGTGTTGTTGATCCAACATCAGCATCTGAAGCAGCGATGGTGACGTAAATTCCTGCATTCTTCGTACTCTCGGAATCGGACGACTTTGGATAACTAACGATTTGTACGATACCATCAGATGACGCATTTACAGGTGTCCCTGTAGGTATTCCGATATCCATCCCAGTATGTATGCTTTTTTGCCCTGAAATGGGGTCAATACGTTCTCCGAATGGGTCAGTGATATGATCTTCTAAATTGCGAACATATATTTGAGGCGGTAAGATCTTATCGGAGATAAAGGATTCACTAGCAATTTGATTTGTCGTTGAAACAACAGCAGCAAGTAACATAAAAACTAGAATTATTAGTGCAATAATGCCTAGAGCACCGAGCACATAAGGATTTTTAAGAAGAGCGAGGGTCACCTTTTTGATAACCCTCTTTTTAATCTCATCCTTTATCCGTTGTTTCGCATACCCCTTTAAAGCTTCAAGGTTGGTATTAAGAGAAGCAAACAATGCCCTCCCTCCTTACTTAAACTAGTGAACCTAGTTTGAATTATTCTTTGCCTCACGGAGTTTTCTTGCCTTAGATGACTTACTAGCGACGTTATTCGCAATGTCCTTGTTTTTCGGATCTAAGACAGCTTGTTGACGATGTGTCGATCTGTTAATTCTTGTGATTTCTTGTTCCTCATTCAAATGATTACTAACTTTCGTAGAAACCTTATGTGTAAGGTCAACAAGCTTTTCGGTCTTCATCTCTGTATTGATCTCAATTTTCTCGCCGATGTTCATACGTTGAGTTGAACCCATCTTTGCAACAGATTCTTGCATTTTACTCTGCATATCGGTTGGCAAATTGATTTTTCCGATTGATGTTTTCATATTAACTTTCGGATTCACTTTCATGTCAATAGTTGACGTCCGATCTACAGAGGCATTCGGAAGATTCGGCATTGTCTTCATTAGGGAACTGGAATTAAGAGGACCCGAAGTATTCACTTTAGGTACATCTGGTTGTGAACCTCCCATAGGAGTCGGAGTTGCCCTTCTGAATGCTTCATTCGATTGCAATAGCTTCGATTTCTGATCCGCGAAAGCTGGACTCGATTCGAAATGATGTGTAATAGCTCTACGTTTCTGTTTACTCAACATTGCTTCGTTTATCTGAGAAGTATTATTTATTCCTGCTGATTTGAAGCGGCTATCCATGTCCTTTACAAAGTCAGTGTGTTTAACTGGTTCACCAGTCGCATTAGATGTTTGGAAGGCAGCTCCCCGCTCAGTCTTGTAACGATCCCAGAGATTGAGCATTGTGAAATCGGCAACAGAACTTTTCATTTTGCCATTGGAGTTTAGCGTTTTTGCACGACTTACCTGAGCTACAGCTTCTGGTTTACGATTAACCATATGAGAACCAGCTTGGCGTATCATATTCTCGTTGTTATACATCGTTGTCGCTGCTTGCTGATCATTCATATCATCCGTAATGCCACGATTAAGGATTGACTGCTTAACGCTGCCTCCGTCATCTTTAATAGACTTGAGACGGCCCTTCTCATCCTTCCACTCTTTGTCCATACCACGGAAAGGGTTCTTCGCGTTATTTCGCAGATTTTCATTTACACCTTTAACAAAAGGCGTATATTTAGCAGGCTCCCCTGTTTCAGATGCAATTTGATCAGAGGTATTTTTCTCTTGCTGATAGCGGAGCATCATGCTTGCAGAGGTTGCGTGGTTGAGATCGGTATCAGCTTTATTTAATGCACCTGGCTTAAATGTACTCGGCACACCCTCTGATTCTTTTTTGCTGAAAACACCCTTTGCTGCGCTGTATACTTTACGAGTAGCCATTCGCTTCGCCTCATCAACAATAGCTGATCCCGCCTTAGGTGCTTTCGGTAACACGCCGGCTACATTGGAGAATACGGAGCCCATTTCTTCTCGATATTTAAAGATGACGTATATCACGATAGCTTCAATCACAAGACCCGTAAACCAACCCGCTCCTGCTTTGACTGCTACGATATCAAACGTGAAGTGACCCATTACAAGCGACAAGTCGAGGAAGAACATTGTCATTACCGACATCCATCCAAGTCCCACGAGTTTAATGAATTGTCCGCGAACCACGGACAGTCCCGCTTGTCTTCCTGGTAACAGTGACGCAAGAAGGGTAACTCCCATCGTAGCAGCATGAATAAGGAATTTAATTTTAGTAAACATGAGAAAGACGGCCCAAAAACAGAAAAACCCAAGTATGATAAGTGCAAATATAAAGTTAATGATAATGAGTATAAATTGTTCTGGCATCCGATCTTTCGCAATCGCCGGATACGTTTTGACCATATTCTCCAGCAACTGCTTACGATTATCTGAGAATGGATCAGATTTAAGAATTGGATCAATCTTTTTGTTATCAATTGAAGGATCATCGAATTGCAGCATTTTGTATGGTCGCATTACAAATTCGTTCCATACTTCCTCTGAAATGACCGTGACACCCTTCTTGTTGTCAGCTTCGAGATTCGTTGCTCTCGCAAGACCTGCATACATCGTAGTGCCGAGTTCTTCTCCTGCTTGGTTAATAAATTTAAGGATAGGACCTGCCTGGGAGAAGAAAACGAGTGCTATGACAAGTGCGATCAAGAACGAAGTAAATGTTTGAATGGACTCGAGGAATCGAAGTCGTAACAATTGATACAATCCGACTATTAATACAATGGGGACAATAATACCAAACATGGTGCCCCATAGACTATTCCCGAGAAACCCATTACTCGTCCCTGTTAAATTCTGTAAGACTTCACCTACTGCATCAATGAGTTGATTCATAAAGCTAAATTCAAATGCTTCTCGTGCGATGAAGTTAAAGAATCGGGTAACTTGTGCTGTCCCAATAAATAGCAAACTCAACATATGGTCATATACCGTAGAAATACTATCATCCGCTTTGGCGCTGACCTGCCACATTTTACGATCCGGGTGGATCGTTTGGAATGCATAGTGTGATGGACTGTACATATTGTACAATGCAGTTGCAGGTGCATTTTTATCAGCTGGAATCATCTGATCCAGAGAATCTGCATAAATGGAGTGGACTGGGACGATGACGCCAACAATAAGGAATAGAACTAGTCCAATTGTTAGAAGAATCGTCCTTGTTCGACTGGACTTCTTAATCTTCGTCCTCATCAAGCTCATCATCTTGTTCGTCATCGTCGTCTTCCTCCTCCCCATCGAGGGCAGCAGACGCCTCCAAGTAACCTACAAACCCTTCAAGCGCTGAAAACTCATCTTCTTCATCGTCCGTTTTTGGAAGAATGGACTCTGCAGGTGGTCGCGTGTCGAAGCAATCGAATAGATGTTGGAATACGACATCAATACGTACAAGACCGACACGTCCGTAAATATCCTGCATAAGACATTGACCATTATCTAAGTTCTTGATCATATCTATATTGGACTGCGTATGCTCCATACCGTAGAACGATAATGTCTGCTTAATCTTATTTGTATCCGAATCCCTGAATGCGAATTTAACGCCGATATTACCCGCCAAGTCCCCTGCTACGTCAGTTGCGTTCTGTGTAACAATGATTGCACCGCCGTTTAAACTCCGTCCGGTACGGACAACCATATCAGCAAGAGCTTTACCCGCTTGTGTGCCAAGTAACGCCCACGCTTCATCCATAAGGACAAATTTGAATATGGATCGATCATGGTAAATGTACTTATGTGCGAAGCGGGCCATAGCGAACATCATAGCCACTGACATTTTTTCATCGAGTGAATAGTTTTCAGGTGATTTCTCTGGAGAAGGCATCTTCAAGTTCTGTACCTGAAGTATATTAAGCGCAAAATCCATTTGGATGGTTTTTTGTTGTCCTGTACCAAACAACAGTTTGGCAAAGGACAAGGTTTCAAAGCTTTGAAGAATCTCAGCTAACATGTACGCAGGAGGTCTTTCTTTCCCCATCTCATAAAGAACAGGAATACAAGCAGCTAAATATGGGCGTTCCATCGCTGCGACCTTATGTACTGCTTGGGAGATATAACTGTACTCTACGCGATCCGTTTTCGTAGAGGATAGGTAAGCCAAGATTTCAACGGCTGCTTCTTTAGCTGCCTCTCTATCTTCTAACATGACAAATGGATCTAATTTCCCCATATCTTCTTTGGAGGAGGATAACGTCGCCACTTGGATTTGACCTTCCAGTTCAGGCAACATGTCCGGCCAGGCCGATCTCTCGCCTTTTGGATCGAATATGAGTGTCTTACCACCGTTTACGGCATTCTGATAAGCAAGTAAATTGGCTAAAACAGATTTTCCACCTCCCAATGTACCAGTGTCCGTTATACTTGGACTTCGGTTGATTTGGCTGGCGTGACTAGGATCGAAGTAAACGGGATGGTCTAATGCGCCTGTGGTGCCTATATAAAGTCCTTTGCCATCGCCTAATTCTTGAGTTGCCCCAACCATTCCTGCAGCCAGCGTTTCGGGGGGTATTCGCTGAATGTAATCTGATACATACCTTGGAGAGCCTGGAATAAAGTCATTCAACAATAGCCATTGGTCACCGGCGGGTAATTCAATATGAATATTCCCGAAATCACGATAATGATCTTGAATGATCTTCACATTACTTTTTAACATATTGATGTCGGTATGGTATAAGCCGAAAGTGACATGTGTGATAAAAGTTGGGTTTTTGCGTTTCTTGTACTCGTCCTCAAGGTAAAGCGCTCTTTCCTGCTTCTCTTGTAGATCAAGCGGAATCGAGGCACCCGCTTCTAGTATGTTTTTAACTTGGCTCTCAATGTCCATCTTTTTGCGCCCAAGCTTCTTCAGGGCATCGCGGGCTTCAAGTACCTCTACCTTGATACTCATCTCTACTTGAAACGGAAGTGTTGCTGCACTATATAACCACTCACTTCCTGGCATCTCCATGGATTCAGGTAACTCCGAAAGTGTCAGGTATGCGTGGTAAACTTCTTTTTCTTCCCCATCATACGGCTGCGTGATCTTTATTCGTCGTGGATGAGAGGTATCAATATCACCTTCGGTAAGAGTCAATACTTGGCGCGGATCGTAGAAGATAGTATCAAACCCTCCACGGAATCCTTTTGTCTTCTTTGGAGACCAAGGTTCGTTTTCCACTGAACGAAGTACAGGTTCAGCAATACCCCACCAGTAATTACGCTTAATCAGCCACTCAATGGTAGCGCCAGTCCCTCTCATTACTTTTATCTTACGAGAAAGGCGATCAAAGATTTGTTTCTCTTTGATCATGTAGGAATGATATTCATGATCGAAAATCTCAGGTTCATTCATTCCGGATATATTTTCAATAAAGCGCTTAGGGTGAAGCAGCATTTTCTTAAACTCTGAATATAAAGTACTTACTTGCTCGACAAGATCCTTATCATCACTCTTAGGAAGGCATACGGCAATATAGGCTCGATAATCAGCATTGTTTCCACCACCGACATCGTTGTAGTTCTCATTTAAATAGTCTCGTAGGTTATTAATGTATTTCTTGCCCCACTTTTTAACTGGGCCTTTAAGACGTTGTCTCAAGAGTTCATGGTGTTTATCAATATCGTGAATCTTAGGAAGCCATAGGATGTGAAACTGATCCGTTAATAATGTTAGAAATGAAGTTTGCGAGATAAGACGATCAATCTTTTGTTGTTCGCTTAAATGGTCATATACGTATGAATCGATTTCATATAGTGCCCAGACTTCCCTGTTCTGTGTAAAGATAAGGTTTTGCTCAAAGTATGTAATAGGGAACTCCACTTGGACTTTGTTGATTTTTTTCTTTGTTGCTACGGCCAAAGGTACAAACCTCCTTATAAAAAAGGAGCGTGTCTATGCACGCTCTCTTGTTGTGTTGCGGTACACCACTTTAGTGCCATATCCGTAATGCTTGTTATGTTCGAATTTGCGGTACCTATGTAGTCGTTTAGGACGCATCCAGAAGAGGATCATAGCGTACAGCCATTTATGAGGCGCTTTACCATCCAACTTTTGTTTTGCAACAACCCATGTGATGAACCCTGGCAGGAATACATACTTCCACGCACCCGGAAGGAAGAAAAGAAGTGTTTTCCCAAGAATAATAAAAAGCAGCTCTGTCACACAAAAGATGGCAACAACTCTGAGATTCGTCGGGAATGGAAGTTTTTTTCCTTCCAGCGCGTAAATGACCCAATCCAATGTCCATATCTTCGAATAATTAGAAACGGTCATTCTCGGAGATTCTTTATGATCACTCATATTAATTCATGAAGTAATCATAGAATTTTTTGGCAATTTTACCAACTAGATCCGACTGGGTAAAAATGGAAATAATAAGAGCTGCTGCGATGAATCCAATCATTTTAAACCAATCACGCTTAACGAGGAAGAAGATACCTACAGCAAGTAAAATCAAAGTGAACCAAGTTTTTAAATCAGATGTTAGTGAATTAGCAAGATTACCCAGAGGGCTTGCATACGCACTAGATACGGTAAACAATGAGATGACGGATAAAATACCAACGTTTTTAAGTACATTTTTTTTAAAAGAACTAAGTTTCAGTTTCATTTAATAATCTCCTTCGATTTTCGGCTATTTTGTTGCTGTTGCAGAGGGTGTAGGAGTCGACGTATTCTTAATCGCATCCTGTGTGGTCGTGGAAGCTTTGCCTTCATTCGAAGATGCTTCCTCCGTACCTAGAGGTTTATTGTCGATAGATGTGACGTATAAACGACCATCTTTCTCTAAAGCTTTTAAGCTCCATACGTTGTTGAATTTCTCACCTAACGCATTCTTCACTGTCACAATGACATTCATTTGGATAGGAGAAGTTTTGGACTCCTTAT
This sequence comes from Paenibacillus sp. J22FR5, assembly GCF_059691975.1. Classification (NCBI taxonomy): domain Bacteria; kingdom Bacillati; phylum Bacillota; class Bacilli; order Caryophanales; family Paenibacillaceae; genus Paenibacillus; species Paenibacillus sp. J22FR5. The sequence continues at coordinate 99,851 of NZ_JCAUAN010000009.1, forward strand.
TGGAGAACATATCGACGCTTTCCACTTTCTCAAGAATAAATCCTGATGATGAAATGTGTTTAGGTGATGACTCTGGATCTACAAAGAAGTATTTCAGTTGATTAACATTACCTTCATACCATGCTCGTAGGAATCCCTCGGATAGATCTTTACCCTTATTAACTATTGCCTCATCAGTAATTGCACTACCCAGCGTTTTATCCTTTTCGGGTTCACCCTTTAATTGTTCACCAACAAAACGAGGATAAGATTCAATCACGTGCCCATCAGGCGATGAACTTACTGGGATAACCATGTAAAACTTATTGATGGTATTGGCCGTTGGAGTCGTAGAAGGCGATGTTTTAGAATCGGTACCTACACCTAGTACTGGAGCGGGAATATATTCACGCCGGACGAGCACGGTCACATCTACTCGCGTGTCACTAATTTTTTTGCTGTCGTAGATTTCCGTCGATAGCACTCGGGATGAACCTTTAAGTTCACTCGTTTTTAAACCTGCATCACCATCAATATGACTAACGAAGCGGGACACTCGTTTTCCATGACTTCCCAGGTCCGTGATATCCCAAGAGAAGTATTCATTTGCAAAGTCTAGTGCGAAACCTTTTATTGAGTCATCAATCGAAGGATTCGTCTGGATGCCATAATTGTTAACCTGAGAAATTACCCGATCACCTCGAATAGTCGCGGTACAACCTTTCAGAACAATTGCTGCCGCTATAATCCAAAAGATAACCCTTATCGCCTTTTTGCCCGCCATTCCACGCGGCGCGCTAGGTTTTATAGATTTATCGCTTTTCTGGTTATGTTGCTTTGGTTCTTCCTCTGCAGTTACTGTCGTCTCTGCATTTTTCTTTTTGCTATTTTTGCCAAAACCCAACTGGTACTCACCTACCTACTTTTGCTGTTTCTTACTACTTGGTAGCAATATGCCAATCACTACACATATAAACACGAGCAAAATGATTGCGTATTTCGTATCAAATCCCAAAAACCACTTATAGCTCCCCGATAAGAGATTCTTCGCCCCTGGAACACCATTAACGATTTCGCCACCGACATCATCAATCAATCCAACGATTTTCTTGTGTTGATCGTCCATCTCTTTAGGTTCTTCGGGAACTTCCGAAGTTGATGGATTCACAACCACCTGTTTCGGCGGGTCTGATGAAGGCATCTCTTTATGTCCCGGACTCCGAATCAGCAATACCGATGTAATCAGAATAAGAATGATACCAACGCTGACTAAAACGATTTTTCTATTTCTATTCAAACCCTCACCCCCCTCCATTCATGTATATTGATATATTAACTAACATATATAATAACACACATATATGTATAGTGATATACATGAATGAGAGTTTGTCCATCTATTGATTTCCCATAATAATGATATTTTTTACTTTATGTGTCTAGGTCCCCTAGACCTGCGATAATGTCGCCAATATTTCTGCCTGTTAGTACGCGATTCTTTTTACCAAACACACGTTCTGCGGCGTTGCTAATGTTCTCGAAGCGTGTATTGTATATTGCCTCTGGGATAATAAAAGCGATGATCCCGCTTCGGATGATGGGATTAGATGATAACTTGATTACATCACGGTAGCGCTCGAGTTTCTTTTCGATGGAAACCTGCCCGGATGCAAATGGTGATCGTTGTACGGGTTCTGTGGAACGGTCAAGTTCAATATAGAACGCCTGTTCGCCGATGGTGAATATGGCATCTGGACGGATCGTCAATGTATTATTGTCGCTATAGACGGACTCAGAAGGATACCAGTCCCAATCAAAGAATTGCCTGTACTCCGGAAACTTAACCATCCAGTTATACCTAAGATCGAGATAAACTTTACCAAGCTCCCAATAATGCTTCTTCTTCGCTCTCTCCATATCAACTTCATGTTTCGATAACCGAGACTCTTCTGGAACTTCCAACCTCTTCTCAACAATTCGTAGACCGCGGCCACTCAGATAATACCAAGACTCTCCTGCGACTCTTTCCCGCTTATTTGACGGACGATCAAGTTCATCTGGAAGGGCATAATTCGCTTCAACAATATCACGCTGCTTAAACTTTGTTATCGTTCTTCGGGCTTTCAAAACTGCTCGTTTTCTATTCTTCTCTTCAATGGCCAACCTTTCAACGGAATCCATTGTAAGATATTCCTCATAGTACATTTCTGGACTATCTAAAAAATAGGTATCAACGAGAACACTTTGAGACATACATCTGCATTTATATAGATCAACTAGGAACCTCCATTCTCTTTCCGAAAGCTGATCAATTGTATCACCGATCGAATAATCTTCACTTCTTCTCTTCCGTCTTGGTAAGTCATTATCTGGTACTTCTTTTGGATCCTGAATTTCAAAATTGGACATAGTTATAACATCCACCTTTCTGAGCCCATGATTGGGTCCGGGTTGATTTAAATGAGAATGACCGAAATTCGTATTAGTCGGGAATTCGAGCGCGGACGAATACGTTGGTGTATCAGGACTTTCAGGTAAATGTTGCTCTTTATCCTAATCAATGCTTAAACAGATGCTATCATAGATAGTTTCATGTATGGATGAACAATAGAAATTCAATAGAAACACAGATGGATGAACAAGCATGACCAGATAAGAATTGAACTGAAATAACAATGGATGAACAAAGATAAATCATTACGATGGCACGAATAACAATGATAGATGAACAGCATGCTCAAAAAAAATAACTTGCACTTTTACACCAAGAATCCTCCCCTCTCTCCAAGCAATTTAGTACAAAAAATTAACCGAAACGTGTAAAGCCATAGTTCCAAGTTTGAACCAAATTATATTACAAGTAATGGTTAACAGACAACGAGTAAAAACTTCGAATCCTATTTCTACCTACAGGTAGTGATTAATCATCAGCAAGTATGTGGTTCACCATATCATCATACACGGATCACCTGTGAACCATATCTTATCCATCATAAAGGTTAGAATTTAAGCATATTTCCTCTTTTAAGTGATCTACCCTCCCATACCCTATATGTAATCTTGGGGATTTCGTATATGGAGCGACCAGGCATCTACTCGAAAGCTGTATGCATTCCTATAGGATACTCCATCGAACAGAAAGAAACACATCAATTAATATTGAATCGATTCGATTAGATTCAATAAAATGGAGTATTGCATCAATAGGCAGATGTCTAGAAAGTCCAACAACATAAAGGGAATATATCCGGAGCAGCACTACAATATGGACTTGCTTTCAGTTCTATCATAATGTAAGATTTGATTACTGATGCATTAACTGAATCGATTCGATGCAATAATTGCAGAAAGGAGATTGTCCTATCTTAAGTCGTGAACAGATTTTAAAGACACTAAGTGACCGTCTCGGTAATGGTAAGTGGGCACTTGCTATTCTTAAGTCAGAGAATCGTCCACTTAACAAAGAATTACTGGGGGAATTAGTAAATGATTTATTTCAACGTCAATCCAGTGAAAACAAAAAACTTTTAGGATCGCGACACATGTTGGATGAAATGGCAGCACGCTTAGAGGGTGCTGGATTAGTTGACGTAAGCGAGATGGGACGTGCACGGTTATATACCGTATCCCCTCTTGGTGACGAAGTAATTCAATACATACAATCAAAAAAATAAAAAAATCCAATTTATGAACGGAGCTGCGGAAAATGAGAAATGTGTTAACACGTAATGATTTGGACCTTAGCTTAAAATATGGTTTCCTTGGTTTGGGTATGGGCGGGTGTTCGATCGCATATGAGAGTGCAACAATTAGAACCCAAATTACTAATAATCACAATCCCTATACTGCTCTTCTGATTAATACAAATGAAATAGACCTTCGTAAATTCCAAGAACATAGCAATGTACGCAAATTCCAGTTACAAGGGTTTGAAAAAGGTGCCGGCAGAGACATTGCGATCGGAGAAGAAGCTTTTAAAAAGAACAAAGACGCTATCCAAAGAGAAGCTACAAGTTACTTTGCAGACAGAGATTTCATTTGGGTGACGGGCGGTCTTGGAGGTGGTACAGGAACAGGCAGTATTCTAGAGGCTATTCGCATGTTATATGCAAATGGATATAAAGATCGCTGCGGATTAATGATTACTCTGCCGCGGGACAATGAAGGATCTACAGTAATCGAAAATGCACTTGATCGATTAAAAATGCTTGCACAAGCTATGAAAAATCTAGGGTGTATATTGGTTGTAGATAATCAGAAACTCTACGATGATCTGATCAAGGAACAGCCAAATGCGAGCATTTCGGAGTACCTAGATTACAGCAACAAGTATATTGCAAATGCTCTACATGAGATTAATGTTGTAACTGCAAGTTTTAATCCGATTGCTGGATATCATTTTGACAGCTCAGAACTATTGAACACATTGAAATCACCAGGATTAATATCAATTAGTAAACTGGAGTTTGCAACTGGGGCAATTGATACATCTAATCAGGGGACCTTTCTTCCTGCATTTAGAAGGAGCATTGAAAATGGAACTCTTTCTAATGGTTACAACTTAAGCAAATCTAGCAAAATTTCTGTAAGTATGGTTGCTTCTCCAGGTGTCGCCAAGAGAATATTTTCAATGTCATTCATTAACTCAATCGAGAGTACAATTGAAAATTTATCACCTATGGCGAAGGAAAAGCCTGTTGCTGCGTATGAAGATCCAAAAGGTGAAGACATTTCAATTTATACAATAGTCTCCGGCCTCGGTCTTCCTGAAAGAGTGCAAACTCTAGTAGCAAAAGCAAAAGAAGCTCAAGAGAAATCAGATGATATTTTCGGACAGGAAGATTCTGCATTATCAGCTTTAACGGGTTTTGCTAGAAAAAAACAAGATAGCAATGCATCCTCAAATAGTGATGATCCCTTCGCTCAGAATGAAACGAAAGAAAAAGAAGCTAATAACAATTCAGGCTTTGATCCATTCAGCATTATAAATAAGTAGGAATAACAAAAAGAACTTTTTCCTGTTTGTAATGAACGGGACAAAGTTCTTTTTTATATTGAATCTTATAGATGCAGTTACTGATTCAATTATTGCATCAATAACCGATGCGTTATTAATTTGTAAACTAAGGGTTCAGGTCCCTCTTATTCTCCGCTTCTACTCCCATCCCCCACTTATAGGATCGTCGTAGACAAAAGATCATACGCCATATTCTTCTTTCAGTGCTTTTTCGATGTTATCACGGATGTACGACCTAATAAATGCTTCACGATCAGCCCAATTTTCTTCTTTTTTGAACCAACCGATTTTTCTCAAGCGCACTTCTTCTGGCTTGGAATTCCATTCAACTAACGCTTTATCTTCAAGTTTTTTTTCAACTTTGATTTTAGTTAATGCTTCAGAAACTTTTTCGTTGTGAAGTTCTTCCGGTGTTTTAGGCGCGGGCAACAACTTTTTTATATCTTCTTCCATTTGTGCAGCCGCTGCGTTTGTTGCGAGCTTCAGAATTTTCTCAGTCGCATCTTTAAGTTTCTCTTCTAAAAGTGCTTCAAATCTCTTCTCCATGCTTTTTCGCATCGTATCTATGTCTAATAAAGGATTCGCACTATCCCAATCATCGGGGAATTTTCGCAAATCATAAACATCTGGCAATTGTTCAAATATTATTGATAATGCAAAACCTTCATCCCTGCGTTCTTTGATATACTTTCCTATTTCTAAATCAATCTCGTCATAAACTTTGTCTCCAGCTACACGGTTCACATAGTGAATTCCCTTATCCTCCAGCTGAACAAACCACTTGTCGACAGTGTTATAATGCTTGTCTATCAATTTGGCGAATTCCGTGATTTTCCACGCCTTTTCAATATTCAACTGACATTCCCCTCCCCTACCTGTACGTATTTCCCCCGGTTTCATCACTTGTGATCATTCACATGTCTATCACTCACCATATATGATACACAATAAAGGATAAGACGTCACGTTTTTGTTTGTGTGAATCACAAGTAGAACAATGCTGATTAACAGTATGTTTCCTCTCAGTCACATGTGGCCCGTTGATGATTAACAGTATGTTTCCTCTCAGTCACATGTGGCCCGTTGATGATTAACAAGGTGTTACGGTGTGAGTACAACCGTGATGTGTGAGTCACAAGTGCAGTGATGATGATTAATAAACGATAAGAAATTAGTCACAAGTAGATCACCAAGGATTAACCAATTATGGTTTGTAAGACATCAGTGTATCATCAGGGGTTAACCAATACGGCATGTGAGTCACAATTATATCATTAAGGATTAACCGATTGTAGTATGTAGTTCACGAGTGTGTCATTAAGGATTAACTAACTGTAGTGTGTAAGTCACAAGTGTGTCATTAAGGATTAACTGACTGTGGTTTGTAAGTCACAAGTGTGTCATTAAGGATTAACTGACTGTGGTTTGTAAGTCACAAGTGTGTCATTAAGGATTAACTGACTGTGGTTTGTAAGTCACAAGTGTGTCAATAGGGATTAACTGTTTGTGGTATGTAAGTCACAAGTTTATCATTAGGGATTAACTGTTTGTTCTATGTAAGTCATAAGTGAAGAAGTGAGCGACGATCCAGTGCTGGGAGATTAAAGAATATTCTAGATAAGCAGAGTATATGAAAGGAGAATCCGCAAAATCATAAGAGAAAGAGGAAGTTGAATGGGTATTAATGAGATCTTACTGACATTTCTCTCAACCTAATATATATTTATATTAGTAATTCAATATACTAACTAATATACATGAATGGAGTTGTTAGATTGAAGTTTCTAGGAATGATACTCGGAGGCATATTTTCAGCTCTTGGTCACGCATTTGCATTCATTTTTAAAAACATTTACATTGGAATTCGGCGATTCTCAATGGATCCGGCTAATAAAAATGCAATGTGGAACATCCAAGCATTCACGGTGCTAACTTTATTATTGGTTATATTTTTATGGTTAGTGGGGAAGTACCAGGATCAATATTATGGATTAACTGGTCCGGTGTTTTACCGAGCAATTCCGCTTCTTATCCCATGCTTTATAGGCCACATCATTTATTCATGTCCGGCGCTATTTAAAAACCAATACGCAAAACCTGCTATTCAGACGTTTTTAAACGCATTTAGCGTATTAGCCTTAGGGCAGATTATTATGAGATTCTGTTCCTTTGGAATTGGTACATCTATAACTCTGGTACTTTTAATAGGCGTAGTTTTTGCTACTTTACACTACACCATGAATCTTAGTTCAAAGAAAACAGTTTTTCATAAACTAACTACGCTTGTAGAACAGGCAGAGGCTAATGAAAATGGAAGGAAGTCTAGTTCAATTGAGAAGGGGCACACAGCAAAGGAGATATCTGAGGAAATTGAAGGTATCGACCTTTCAAAAAAAGGATGCTTGAGCCACCTGCGCTATTATTCGGAAGATTGTAATTTGGATTTATTTCATACGATTCCTACTAAAGAACGTCAAAGTCAATTAATGTCTTTGAATAGATCAGATCGTGCTCAACACGGCCAAGTAATAGGTGGTACTGGTGCGGGTAAAACTCTATTGATAACTAACTTTGTAACTCAAGATATCCTTAATGATTATATGGGGTCTACGATTATTGAACCCAAAGGATCTTTTATTAGACGTTTAGCGAACTTTTTGGATAGAACCGGCAGGAAATACTATAGACTTGATCCTGAGTACGCTCAGTCTGATTCGCTTAATCCGCTTTTTGTTCCTGAAGGTAGTGATATCGAACCGATGATAGAAGCGAATGTTTCTGCATTCCATGGATATCTTGGTCCTGATGCAGTCCAGTTCTTCAAAAGTAGATCAACGAATCTATTTCGGGTAGCAATTAAAGCATTGAAATTGGCTTATGGTAACGATGTGACTTATATGGAACTGAATAGATTGATTCAGCCTATTGGTGATGATTATCGCGTTGAGGTACTATCGGAACTAAGAATGAAGGGGAAAGAGAATCAAGTTCCTTTATTGTTGGAATACACTAGAAACATGGCTGGCACACCAACGATGCAAGAGAAGACTATGACTTTGTACTCAAATATTTATGATTATCTAACTGAATTAACCGACAGTAAATACATTCAGCGAATCTTCTGTCAACCATCCACCTTTAATATTGATGATGCATTGGAAAATGGGGATGTTGTACTAGTGAATGGGGCTTACGGGACACTACAAACCCTTACATACACTGTTGGTCGTCTATATATTAATCTATTACGCGCAAGCACGTTTAGACGCAAACTTGAGGAAGGTAAAAAGCCTAGAGCTCATCAAGTAACGGTCGATGAAATTGAAATGTTTGCTGATGAAGAATTCTCAACTTTCCTAGAAATGGCTCGGGAGTTTGAGGTGTTCGTAAATGTAATCCATCAAGGAAACGAGCAGCTTGAAGATGTAAGTAAGCGACTTGGAGCAATGGTGAAACAGAATGCTGTTCAAAAATTCATTCTGGCCGGCTTAGGTAATGAAGATGCTCAATACTTTGCGGATATGTTTGGTGAGGAGTATATGATTGGTTTGAGTTCAGGTACGGATGAAATGTCCACTGAAGGTTTTAAAACTCAAATTAAAGAAGAAAAACGGTATACAGTAATGCCTTCTAAAATATTAAAACTAAAAGGATTTAACCCTGAAACCTTTGAACCAGGGGAATGTCTATTCCGTGGTGTACATAACAACCTTCGCCTAGATCCTGTAATTGGACTTATACATCCGTTGCCTAGGAAGTTGTTTAGTGCATTAGCCGTCTCCAGCAATTCTGATGAAGATATTCTAACTCTTGACATCACAAAGACAGCAGTTATTACTGAGAAAGAAATTGCCGAAGATAAAGGGACAACAAAAGCGAGTAGCGATAAAGAGAGTTTGCTAAACAAAATTAAAAAGCAAGCACAGGAGAAGAAGGGAGAAGTTGAGAAGGGTACAACAACTTTCAATCAAGTAGATGGGAAAGGAATAGATTCTAACCGTGAGACAGTAACGAAGGGATCTTCCGGGAATAGCGATTCTTCAAGATCAACCAAAATCAGAAATTCTACTTGGGACGCCGATACGGAAGAGGAGGGAGGTCTCACTTCCGAGGAAATGGTTGTTGTAGCGGTGAGAGATAGTAAGGTCGAAGCTAAGGAAATAACTCCTGTACCAGAGGACACGTCCACAAAAACTGAATATATTGACGAAGTAATACCTGCAGAAGAAGTGCATACAGTAGGCAGCAAGTCATATGCTCAAGCTAATGTAACGAGTTCGGCAGCCTTGAAGCTTTCTGAAAAAATTAAAAAAGAAACAAATGAAATAAGACAAAATAAAGGGACTAACGAAACGGAGTAAATCCCGTTCGTTAATCCCTTTCTTCTTTGAGCTCCTGAAACAAATCATTAAACTTTTCGTATGCCATTACACCTAGTGGAGTGAGATTATATAGCTTTTGACGACCACTTTTATCGAATTCAATTAACCCGAGACCTTCAACCCAGCATACTGCGAAATTCAATTCCCCGCGTCGCACACCTGCTTTTAGTGATAAGTCTTCTTTATTGTAAGCCTTTTTTGATAATGCCAGGATAACAAGTTTCGCTGCATTGGGTAATCTACTCACCATTACTTCTAAATATTTACCAACCGGTGTATTAAAATCTATTTTCAACTCGTCTGACATAAGAGAGATCAATCCTACTTTCTATTTTCTATATATGTCTGTATATTAATCACTAATATAACATATACATCAGTAATATGATATACAGTAAAAATTGATAATTCCTCAATTTTCAATATAAAGGCGATATTGAGAAGGTAAAGATAGGTAAAGAGTTTGAGTCATCTGCTTGTATAAATAACGCGGATCGAAACAATATAGTTTGTTCTGCTCTAAGTGTTCGTCTAAAACGATAATATCATGCACGTTTCACCATAAATTAGAGCTAAACAGTGGCTGAAATTGGATTCACTAATTTTCGAAACTCTAACCTAAGTTGTTACGCCTTATAGATAATTTCAGTTAAGAGGGAGTTTTCATGAATGAGTTATGTTAAATGGAGCTTAGTGTCTTTATTTATCTATTCAATATTAACATTGTTGGCTTGGATTATTGACGATTTAGGATGGAAAGTAACGGAAGGCAGTTATCAAATAATTGCGAATATAATTTCAAATATCCAATTCCTTTTCAAACAACTTCTTGGTATGGATGATGTAATTAACTACAACTTTAGATTAATTCCTTTTATATTGGGTGCTATGTTTTGGGTGATTTTGGCTTTATTATTCAGTCGAAAACTAAAAAAGCAAAGTCTTTAACAAGCACCATCATTCGTTGATGCTTTCTTGTGCCTATACTCTGTTACGCTCCCTCGGGAGACGTTAGCTCAATTGAAGCCAGCAGCAGTCAAAGACTTTATTTTCAAGTCTTGGCTCGATGCTGATTCTTTTTATGGATCAGTATATAACTTATTTTTCAAAAGCTACCGATTTTCCACCTTGAAACCGCGTCAAATCAACATCTCAAGTCTAAAGTCTTTATTTTCACTTAACATCTGCAATATTATTTTGCAGAGCTAGCTATTTTGTTTATGTAAAAATCTATTAACCGAAATTATAGAAGAAAATACGAAAAAAAATACGAAAATAATCTATAAAAAAATTTTGAGAAAACAGAGAAGGGATATATAATTACAATACAGTCGAAATGAGAGGAGGAAAGCGTCATGCGGCCCCAATTTTATGATCCATCACTAGAACCCATTGTTACTACCGATATGGATGACAATATACTTAATGTTCGTTTAGAAGGACTACATCATTACGGGTATAACGATATGATATTGGAGAGCGACTTTGAAATATACCTGGAGCTATTCGATGCCATCTTGAATCGGATATACGTCCACGATTTTGATATCAACATGTCTTGGAACTTTCAAGGCAGATCAATTGATTTCAACATCGATGAATCCAACCTGGCACATATCATTATTTCAATGGAAATCGAGAGTACTTCAATTATTTCTCATACAAACCCGACAACAGGTACAACTGGGAAATTTTCAACTAAAGGATTACGTGAACTTCATAGTCATCCAGAAGTAGAAATCCATGATGGAAAAGATGAAAATGCAATGGATATTCTCAGCTACGTGATCAACACAGTGAAAGAGGGTACCGTATATGGCGAAGATTTCTCCATTTTTCATGAAGATCGTGAGTATTCCTTCTTCTTAAAAACAGATAGATACGGAAAAGAAGTCTTTATCCTCAAACAGACCGATGATGTGCGTCAGCAGCCTCAATCAAGGAAAGAAGGCAGAAGTGTATCTCCACCAAGTCATTTGAGAAGAATTAAATAAATCGGTATTTATTTATATATGTATAGTAATATGATAGTATAGTAGTATATTAGTATATATACGTGTTTTTTATTCTGTACAAGTTTTTTGGGAATGACATTTCTAGATCATGAAAGATAGGAGTATTCTATTGTCTAATGGTACGCTTATAAAAGAGCTCGATTTTGTAATTACACACCCTTCATGCAGCACAGAGAATATTGAGACATTTTACAACTACTGCCTTTACATGTACGAAGTGGTCCCGTTGCTGGAGATTATCAAGCATCTAGACAGTAAGAAACCGCGATTGCTTCAGGATTGGTCAATGAAAAATGGGACAGTAAAAGCGTTATTGGTTGAGATCAATAGAGAGCATCATGAGGATGCGGTGCAGTCTTTAATTGAAATTCAAGTCGATCTTTCCAGTATCGACGTCGCTAGAAATGGAGTATACAAGATTGAGTGGGAAACGGAAATAGACGAACGTACTGTAGATAGTTATTTTAAACAAAAAAAGTTCGTAGCTATTGATCGTAATAACACAGAAGTCGAAGTTATCGGGATAAGTAAATTAAATGAGGTAAATAAATACCAAATATATATTAAAGAAAAGAGGACTTAGATATGAAAGAGATGAACGACGTGTTGAATAGCAATCCTATCCAAGAATACAAAACATCATTGCGCCGCAAACAAATACATCAAGGGACTGTAGTTGGTATTGAGAATCATGAGATGCCTGACGGAAAGAAAGTACAATGCGCTATTGTTGGATTAAACAATGGATTAAAAGGAATTATTTATGGTGGCCAATTTGATAGTCGGACGTACCGTTCAATGGTTGGATTTATCGATCACAAAATTGATTTCATGGTTTTGGATGTTAAAAAGATGAATCTGGACCCCAACGAATATGAAGTCTTTAACGAAGAAAAAGGGATAGTTCTTCTGTCTAGAGTGCAAGCATTAAACGAAATGCAAGAAGAATTTTGGGAAACAGCCCAAGAGAATCACATTGTCACTGGTACGGTTAAAGGGTTTGAGGATGAACGATTGTATATCCTTGTTAAAGGTGTTGCGTGTGTTCTACCCATCCAAGACTACGACTATGACTGGACTCAATCTGGGAAAAAGCTATTGCCTATCGGCACGGAAATAACTGTTAAGATTACGAGTATCGATCGGGAGAAGAAACAAGTAAGGGTTTCACGTAAAGACCTTCTGGTTGATCCTTGGAATAAAATCCATGAAACCTTTGGAGTAGGCAACTACTATCCCGGTGTAATTACAAGCGTCGTAGAAAACGTGGGGATATTTGTAAAGTTAAAGCCTGGAGTCGAGTCTCTTGCGTGGTTCCCGGAAAAAGTTCCAAGCCATGGATCGTTGGTTGGAAAAAAAGTATCTGTTCTTATTAAAAATATCGACCAAAATGGTAGACGTATGCGGAGCCGTATTGTTAATTTTCCTCATGAGATCTACTAAGTCGTCTGGAGGAATAGAACGATGCAGCATTTCGTATCGCCTTTGATAAAATCACCACAAACCGGAGTTCAAATTAAACCGTTGTACGATGATCCATATGGATATGTAACGAAGTTAGACCCTCTAACACGTCACGAATATTTTTATATATTAAAAAAAATCGAACAAGGTTGGATCACCGAACGGGATATCGAAATCACTAAGTTCATGCTCGTACATCGCTGGATGACATTATCACAAATTGATCGCTTGTTTTTTAATGATACTGAGCGGGGGCATACAGCCAGAAACAGAGTGAATAAACTTATAAAGTACGGGTTGCTTCGCAAAATACAATGGTCGAGCTATTCGAACGCACAAGAGAACAAACCAAGTTTTTATGAACTAGGAGCTAGCGGCGCTGATATACTCAAGTACCGATTCGGTATAAACCTTGGCACTCGAGATCCTCGATCACTCAAGCCGACTACTATGCTTGCGAAAATGAGATATATTGTCACAAATGAACTATACATTAATTTGAATGATAGTTTCGACTTAATTCATTTTGAATTTCATCCACTTCTAACGGTAGAGGATCAGCAGCAGATTCCAACTGCTCGATATATTCTGCGTAATCCAAAAGGAAAAGAATTAACCTTCTATGTTATTTGCCATCGAGAAGAAGATAAGTGGTTAAAAACATTGCATCACCAGGCACTGTTTTACAAGCAATATCTTGAACAATCAGAACCAGGGGCAACTTTAATCATACTAGTATCTACTGATGAGAAAGCGGAAATCGCTAATAAGGTGTTTGAACTTGAAAATGTCCAAATGGGTAAAGTTTGGTTTGTAACGGATGAAGATCTGTTTAATAGCAAAGTGAATCTAGCTCAAGGCTTTTTCGTATATCAGGACAGAGAAAAGATGTACTATGACTTGGGGAAAAAATAATGAAATGTGACCAGTCAATTCATGTATACCACTATAGTAATATATATACAAATGAGATTTGGATACGTTGGGAGACATGAAAAGAAGAAGTACTGATATTTGGAATTAATGAAAGATAGGTGGAATTATGAAACGGCTATTCCTCGTTTACGATGATAAAGATTTCATGGAATGGATTGAGGAAGAACTGGCTGAATACGGCAGGTGTGTTCGAACCCTAGAAGGACTTGATTTTTTCTTACCTCAATGGAATTCCATCGATGAAATTGACGTTATTATCCTTCCCGAGACAGTCGTTGAGTCACAGGAGTCGCTTTTGAATCTGTATCAGACAGTAAAAAGGGATTCGCCAGAGACGAATTTTCTATTTATCCATCATCGGGATAAGGATTCTTTCATCGAAAAAATGTTGGTGGAAGGAAACGTCTGTGTCAGTTATGACGAACTAGATGCCGGCCTTTTGGAAGCCCGTCTACGGCATAAAAATACAGCAGTAAGGTCAATTCCAATCAGTAATACAAACATATTACCTTCAACAGTTCGAAAAAATGAACCTATCGAATCAGATAGTGTTAGATACCCGGAGTACACAGACCAATACGAACCCGAGGAATCAGAACATTTATCCGAACAAGATACGCGAGATCACGACGGAACAGCTAGTGAATCTTTCGAAAGGGAACACCAAATCGTATTGGATCATGTATTCAGTAAGGTCGAACCAATCGAGGAGGAAGCTTTGGCAAAGGAAGTACATGCCAAAGCTTCTATTGTGGAAAAGCCTACTAAAAAGCACACTGCGGAACAGCAAAAGGCTAAGTTGCAAAAAATTAAAGAGCGCATCGTAATCGAAGAAAAAATTGTAACCGTACACGTTCCTGTCCTTTTCAATTCAACACTTGTTTCGATCGTTAGTCTATATCCAAGAGCCGGAGCGACGTTTATAACTGCAAACTTAGCTCGCATGCTAGGGGAGAATAAGGTTCCAGTAGCAGTTTTTGAGCCTATTTTAAATTCTGTGGGTTCTACCTACTACGAATTAATGTATGGCGAAAAAAATGCACCTAGCAATTGGAAGTCTTGGGCAGAACAACTACAAACAAATGGATATATATCACAGGAAAATAATTGGTATACCAACGGAGTAACCTGGATTCCTTCCAACGTAGATCCAACGCCAAACTGGACAGAAGAACAGACCATGAAACTACTTCTGTCTGCAAATAAATATCCAGTTACCCTGTGTGATATATCATCAAACTATAACGATGCACAATGTAGAATGATTCTCAGCATGTCTGATGTAATATGGATTGTTGCAGATGGTGACCCCATCCAACTAAATCATCACTTCAAGACTATTGATACTTTTAAGAATGACTATCCTGACAAGCAGATAAAAGTGATAGGGAATAAATGGAACAAGTATATAAAGAAATCAGAGTGGAAAGAAGCAGTATTGCTCCCAGTCCTAACAGAAATACCCGACATAGGCCCGATGGTTACTAAACTATTATGGGAAGGTAAGATGGCATGGGATGACTCAAAGTTGAAAAATCAATTGTCTTCTCCATTTAAACCTATGGCACGCGCTGTGGTGGCTAAAGAAATGTTTGGTCTTATAAAGAAACAATATGGCTTTGGCGCTAAGTTGAAAGTTCTATTCCAGCAAATGAAATCTCTGGATGATGAAGCAGACTCGAAAAAAATATAATTTGGTAGGAAGGAGTATGTTATGCGTAAATGGATAACTGTGATCATCGGGCTGTTATTAGTAGGTAGCAGCGCTGTTGGATTCGCTAAGTATATGAAGGGATATCAATTAGACGTAACAATGATGGATACAGTAAAGCCTGTAAAAATGATTCAAGCAGGCGAACTTATCACGGAAAATATGATTCGTACAGTCTCGATACCTACTGTACAACATATGGCAAACAGCATTCTAGATAGAGAGCAAATCATCGGGAAAAGGGCAATTATACCGATAGGGGAAGCCGAAGAATTTCTAACATGGAAGATCGGTGAGGATAACCTTTACCCAAAAGGCGAGGAACAGTATATCGGTTTTAAAATGGATTTTGTCGGAGCAGTTAACAACATGGTTCGCCGCGGTGACAAAGTGGACGTGTGGGTGGAGTACGCGAGCCCGAAATTATTCAATGCATCTGGACAAGAAATAGACCAAACTGAGCAAGCTAGACTGATCGCAGCTGATCCGACAAAGTTGTTGGATCTGAAGAAGGTATTTAGTAAACGACTGATAGAGGGAATAACGGTCGCATATGTAAAGGACCAAGAAGGTAAAGAGATACGGGATACGGGCGCACCAAATAATCCTACTCTAACATTACCTGGAACACCCGCTCAAAATGACGAAACAAATGCGGAGCGCTATCGGCAAAATGCTTCTGGCCAACCTTCGTATATAACATTCATTATGTCGCCAGAAAATTATTCCTTCTTTGCACAAGGTGCCAAAGAAGGAACCATTAAATTAGGTATTCCCTCGTCATCTTTGACATTCGGAATAATAGTACCATCTGCCTCGCTCCCAAAAGAGAAAGCAAATGAATCTAAAAACGATTCCAATACAGGTGCCACACCGTCTCCAAATGTGAATACAACAACCAAGGCGGGAAATGACCAGCAATCTAATACAAATCCAATTTCAACTACTTCAAAAGTAAGCGGAGGAGGTTCGACAAAGTGAAAATCGTATTCGCTCTTACGAAGCCCCAAATAGCCGATGCCGTGAGCTCAATCGACCAAAAAGCAGAAGATACAAACTTTGCTTTTACTGAATATGAGCTGGATAAGGTATTGAATCGCCAAGGAAAAGAGATTGATTATTTTTTTGTTCAAGAGGAAATATTTTCTGAGAAGTACCCTTGGGAATGGATGAGTTATCTCAGATCATCTACTTCCGAAAAATGCAGAATTATCGTCATTTTATCCGATACAACAGATTCTTTGTATCGAGAAATCATCAAGCGAATAAGTATCGATCTAAGTATATCGTTAATCCCAAGTGGTCTAACAGAAATTGAACTATCTGAAGAAATTTTAAATCGCATGATGCAACACAACAAGCCAAAGGAAATAAGGGATGCGGGAAGAGTTGTAACCTTCATGTCAGCTTCTCCAAAAGATGGTGCGACAACCATAGCTATTTCAACTGCTATTTGTATGGCAATGCGTGCTCCTGAGAAAAAGGTTCTCCTGGTCGACTTTAATTTAAAGAGTCCCGAAATTCGCGATCATTTACATGTGACCTCGGATAAAGGATACCCGCTGATCCAAGCGGATTGCGACTCGGGAACTCTCGAACCAAATACCCTAATGAAGGCATGTAGCCACCTTAAGGGAATTGGCAATCTATACATCCTCACCGGCATTCAACGACGAGAATGGGCAGAGAAGATCACAATGGAGGAAGTCGAACATCTGTTGTCAGTAGCAAGAAACACTTTCGACATGACCCTTGTAGACGTTCATACATATCCGGATCAAGCAGCAACACTAAAAAGTGTGAAAATCTCCGACGATCGGATTGTTGTGGTTCAGCCCATCATTACTAGCTATCAATCCTCATGGAATGATTGGTTCAATAGTGTATGGCAGCATTACGGTCTAACGGAGAATGATTTTCATCTTGTCATGAACCGCAACACAAAAGTTGCTTTAGAGGGATATCAAATAGAAAAAAGCATGGGCTCGAAGATTATTACGAAGATTCAAAATGTTGATAAAGGTGCGGGTATTAAGGCTATTAACTATGGCCAACCTTTATACCTAAATACAGGAGAAGAAGTTTTTGAGTTCCAGACAAACATTTTGCAATTGACATCATGGATTGCTGAGAGAGCAAAGATCGAGCTAGTCCCGCTCCATAACGATAAAAGATCGGTATTCAAAGGAAAGACTTGGTCGAGTGGTTTCCTCGGCATGTTCAAGTAAGGAGGAGTCATATGAACGGGTCATTACCAACTCGCAGGCAGCGTAAGAATTTCAGTATTGTTGAACATCTGCAAAGTGAGATGAAATATAACCGTAAGGAACAAACCAACCGAGGATATTTACACCGCACACTCGATGAAGTGGTCAAGATTGTTCAGGATCAATTGAAATCGACTGAAGGCACATCTGAACAGCAGGATGAGCACAAAGAAATGATTCATCAAGCTGGCCTTGGAAATCCAACCGCGCAAGAGAAGGTTAAGGCGCTCATAAAACAGATCATTAATGACAAGATGCTTTATGCGTTAATTGGACAGCTTCAAGAAAGGATGAGTTTGTCAGACGCAGTATTCGCATTGACGGTTGGCGCTGGATACATCGAGGATTTATACAAGGGCAAAGATATAGAGGAAGTACAAGTTAATAACACCGATATTTATATCATGAAAGACGGGGTTTCAGTAAAAGTGCAAAGGCGATTTGATACTGTTGAACAAGTTATCCGCCTTCAGGAACGACTTGCCTTGTATGGACGCGCACGAATAAACGAACAGCACCCTATTTGCCACACTTATATGTACAATAAAGCTCGTCTTACCATGACGCAAGCACCATATTCTGCTTTTCCGACGATCGCCATTCGGAACTTCATCTTAAAAGATCCGAGCTTGAGAACGCTCATAGATCGGCAGACATTAAATAATCCAATGGCGTCGTTGCTTTCGCTACTTGTGAAGTATCACGCTTCAATTATTGTTGCTGGAGGCACAAAAACTGGAAAGACCACAACTCTATATGCTTTGGCTAAAGAAATTCCAATTATGGAACGCATTCTCACTCTAGAGACTGAGTTTGAAATGATGCTGCACGAGCGTTTACCAGGGAGGAACATCGTACCGTTCCAAGCATTACCAGATCAAAACATCTCGATGGAAGATGCTTTCAAACCACTTCTACGAGAGAGTCCTGACCGAATTATTGTAGGAGAGATCAGAGGCTCTGAGGCTTCACAAGCGGTACAGGCCGCATTGCGTGGGCACGACACAATGGTCTCACTTCACTCGAAATATCGTAGCATGATCGTCACTGACATTATGGATATGGTAAAGCAAGACGGTCGATCGCACGATGATACAATGTTGAAAAATCGGATAGGACGAGCATTCAATATCGTCATCTACCAAAGATTCGTGAAAATCAACGAATATAAAAACCGACGAGTAATGACGGAAATCACTGAGATCGTTCCGACCGAGAATGGTGAGATCTTAATGAGACCTCTGTTTATATGGAATTTACAGAATAAATCATGGGATCGTACCGAGCACATAATCAGTAGCGAACTCATGGAACACATGATGAGCTACGGTGCTACTCCAGAGGAATTTGAAGAAATGGGGCTTTACTAAATGCTGCTCATAAAAATTGCTTTTCTAGTGGTCTTTATGATCGGCATGCTCTTTATCGTGAATCCAATTGTCAGCCGTCTTGCAGTTGGTTTGATGGTATTAAGGCGAAATCGATTTTATGAAAAGAGACGGAAACAAGGAAGAGTGGATAACGCCGAAGGAAGTAATTTTCTGCAGCATCCAATTATTACGAAACTAGACGAGTATTTAAACATAGCAGAAATTCGAATACCGGCGGTCCACATAATCAGCATATGCTTATTGATTGCAATTGTAATATTTTTAGCATGTTACAAATTCATGCCAGCACCCCTTTATGATGCGATCATAGGAATCTTGTTCGCCAGCATTCCACTTTTGTGGTGTTGGTCTATGTATCAAAAAAAGAACCTTGCAATGGCATCGGTGATGATACCAACTGTTCAAAATTTTATAGGTTACTTTACCGAAGCGGATAATCTTGAGGGAGCGATTTATAAGTCAGCTCGTACAGTCCCTTTTGAAATCTCGAGCGAGTGGAATCGATTGATTATGGACTTGCAAACTGGAGAAAAACCAGAAAAATCACTAATTCAATTCGCCGAAAGGGTCGGAAATGACTGGGCGCACTATTTTGCAGATATATTGATTACCCACATGGATACAGGAGTAGATATAACATCATCCCTCTTCAAACTTATAAACGAGATGCAAAACGCCATGTATAACGAAGAGAAACGGATCACGCTTTTAACGACATATAAGTGGGGAACAATACTCATGATCGGTCTATCAGCTTTTGTGGTTTACTTTAATATTCGCATGGATCCAATCAACGCGAAATACTACTTCCACGACAAAGCGGGTATTCAAATTGTTACTCTCTCAATTGTTGTACTTTTTATATCCTTTTTCGGTGCAATGCAAATGGGAAGAAAAAAATTGTAGGAAGGGAGGAGGACACCTTTGTTAATGTGGTTAATCCTCGTCATCTTCACATTAGGAATGGCGCTCGCTGTATTACCTATCGTACTCAGCATTAAGTTTAGAAAACGGCTCCGTCTGCCATCAGCTAGAAACAAACGCAGGCAAAATGCAAGAGACTGGTACGAAACGATAAAGAAGAAAGAAAATGAAAAAAAGTCGAACTATAAAATAGCAAGAAGGGTAAAGACGGCAGGCTATCCATATGGAATGCAAGTATTCCACTATCGTCTTGCGCAAGCATGTTTGCCTCTTGCTATTGGATTCATTCTGTTCTTTCTTTATTCAATTAAGAACAGCTTGGTCGGATATTCATTACCATTTCCTATTTTACCGTTTATTGTATTGATATTACTGTCTTATGCAAGCCCAACACTTATGGTTTTTTTCCTCGCACGGAAACGTAGGGAAGTGCTGGCCGAAGAGATTGTAAAGTTCTCACATCGGCTCGTTGTCTGTATTACAGACAAGATTCCGTTGTACTACGCAATCCGAAGGGCAGGGCGAACGTGCAAAGTTTTAAAGCCATATGTTGATGATTTATTGATCGATTGGATGGATAATCCGCGGGCGGCCATAAACCATTTCGGCGATCAAGTGGGCATTAATGAAGTCCTACCAGTTACGAATACACTGCTAGCTAGTTGGAACGCGCCTCAAGATAAGATTATTGAGTTGTTTCATCAGCAAATTCGAAACATAGACACCATGCGCGACTTTCATATAAAGAAAAAAATCGAAGCGTCGCCGCTTCGAGTGACATTTATCATTTTGATACCATTTTTGGTAGCAGGAGCTCTTGTAGTGCTACCGTGGTATAGGAGCTTCATGACGATTCTGCAACAGATATTCTAGGAAGGAGGTACACCACGTGGAAAAATTGATTCTACCCGTAGTAATCACAATAATACTAATTGGTGTCTGTTTTTGGATCTTCAACAATTCGAATGGAATCGGTCCTGGACTTGATACGGGTGGACAAAACGTAAAAAATAAAATCGTTAATGCAACTAACTAATTTAGGAGGTTCTTTCAATGGAAAAACTAATTTTGCCCGTCATCATCACAATCATTTTAGTAGCTGCAGGGTTCTACATGTATAACAACGGTAATGGAATTAATGCAGGCGTAAACACTGGCACTCAAAAAGTGAATACCAAGACTAGCACATTTGATTATAGTGGTTCCGTGGCTCCGGGTGCGGGGCACACGCTTCCTTAGCTCGATACACATTCGAAGGAGAAAAAATATGGTGGTCAGTCAGTTTCTATTCATAGTTATAGCGATCATTGTAGTCGTCGTCGGTTTATCTATTCGGGCCTGAATGTCGGGAATTATATCAAGTCTAATGCGATTGTATTTCAGTTATGTTTATCCGTTATGGAGAAATGGTTGGCTTAATTTAAATTAAAATTTAAAGGAGAGATACACTTGGAAAAACTAATTTTGCCCGTCATCATCACTATCATTCTAGTTGCAGCTGGGTTCTATATGTATAACAGTGGGAATGGAATTAATGCAGGCGTTAACACCGGCACTCAAAAGGTTAATATGAAAACAAGCACATTCGATTATAGCGGTTCCGTTGGCCCAGGCGCGGGACAGGCGCTACCGTAAGCGTTATGGAGAAACCAGCACTTATCATCGTAATGAGTATAATTTTCATCGGTTTATGTTCATGGGTTTTTCTCGGAAATAACGGAGTGAATAAAAGCGTTCAAGACGGATACGATCGTCTAAAGACACAAGCGCGTTCTTATGGCTATAAGCCTGTACCGTAAAAAAAGCAAGGGGGGGCTACCCCCCTATATGAAACTACATTGAAGGAGGAGGAGCAGTGAGCAAGTTACTATTTACGCTAAGAAAACCAATCGGGAACCAAAAAGGCGTTACAGATATGATCGTTTTACTTATTATTCTCCCGATATTCTTATGTATAACAGTAATGGTGGTAACGTTATTTGTATTTATAATGCGTCAAGCAAAGCTCGATGACATCAAGGACCGAGCACTGCAAATGGTCGAGACAACAGGATATTTATCGCCTGCAATCATTACGGATACGAAAACGAAACTCGCTGCCATCGGATATCCTTCGGTTACTAAAGGTGGAGTGTCGTATCCGATATTCACAGGCAGTACAATGACAAAAGTAGGGAAATTCGATGCTGATCCAACTGTCAAATTGATAATTCAATACCCCGCTTCGGACCTTGCGAAATTAATGGTGTTCTTCGGCGTTTCCTCAACTGAGGATCCTGGCTTTTTCTATCTTGAAGCTTACGGAAGAAGTGAAGAAAAGTGATGAAATTGAAGATTTTAAGAAACGAGCGCGGCGGAATTGCAGTTATGGTATTTACTCTAATCGCTCTAGTGTTCAGCATTCTTGTTATGGTCATTTGCCTTGACTATATATTGCTCTATAACATCCAAAACAAGCTTAAAAATGATCTGAATACAGCCGTCCATGCCGGTTCACTTTCTATTGATAAAGTACAACTATCACAAGGTTTCTTCAAATTGGATACAACAACACCTGGCTCCCGAGCTCAGGATATGTTCTATAAATATCTTCGCGCCAATATGGCTCTCGACAATAACAATAAGGCACTCCCCGGAAGTAGAATTTCCCTTAATACAACAGTAAATGTCGATGAATTGCTTTACGTGGATTATGAAGCGGGTACAATTCTAAACCTTAACACAAAGCCAACATCCTGTTCTTATTCCATCGCATCAACTACGGTAACTTGTTCAATCACGTTAAATGCTGCAACTTCAACACAAATCACCCGTACAGTAACAGAAAAAGTCATAGGTCCATCACTAGTGGCAATCGTAGATACAATTCACGAGGGGATTGGAGGAATCTCAAATGAACCCTTGTTAATTCCCGCTGTGCAAGAGGTTTATTTTACAAAGAAATAGTTAAAAAAGTTAGGAGTTTGGTTAATTCTAATATATAATATAATTATCGTATATATACATATATATATACAACTATTATTGCTTGGATAGCTTTAAGGAATCCCAGCAGATGCGGGAGGGTGAATATTATCACAATTGAACTAAAGGTCGAAAGCTTCATTATGGACGATTTAAAGATCATTTGGAGTAAAACAAACGAAAATCTCGAGATCATGAGAGTCATACAAGCGCTGTTTAGTTGTTTAAATATTCGCGACCCGCTGACAGCTGCCCATTCACTTCACATGGCCGAATTCTCTTTCCAGTTAGCAAATCGTTTCGACTATGAAAATACACATCTATACTATGCTGGTTCCTTGTTACACGATATCGGCAAAATTGGGATGACGGACGAAGTGTTAAAAGGTAAAGACATTCTCACTCTGGAAGAGCGCGAATGTTTGAGGGATCATGTAAGAGATGGTTATCGTTTGTTGAGCGAACTAAGAATGCCGCAAGTCATACTTGACATTGTGAAGTACCATCATGAGCGATTTGGTGGGTTTGGATACTTAGAGGGATTAAAAGGAACATCAATCCCTCTACCAGGACGTATTGCAGCTATTTCAGACACGTATTCTGCTTTGACATCAGATAGACCATATTCAAAGGCATTGAGTAGGGATGAAGCGATTCGACTCATGTTAAAAGACAAAGAGCAATTCGATCCTGAAATCTTTGCATATTTCATTGAAATGCACTGAAAGCAACAAATATTTACTAAAAGGAAGGTTGGGATATTAAATGAAAAAGTATTTTATGTTATTCCTTGCTTTAATCATTGCAATGAACGTAGCGTCTACCGTTTCTGCAGCAGATACGAAATCTGCTGTATCGGTGGCTAAAACATTCGACTTGGCACAAGATCAGAAATTAGTAGTGTTTATCATTGAGGGGTATGATGCTGCATTTAGCGTGAGTATGTCGAATCCTGGTTCAGGTGAAATTACTTCAACCACTTCAGAAAAACTAATAACTGCAAACGGACCTACTTGGAGGAATAAAATTACAGTTAAGGATGCAAAAAAGGGCCTTTATGATTTTATTATACAGGCTCCTAAAGATGCATATTACAACTTATATATCGAAACACCACTTTTTTCGGATATTTCAGGTCACTGGGCTGAAAGTGTAATCACAGACGCCGCTCGTCAAGGTGTTATTCAAGGCTTCTCCGACGGTTCTTTCCGCCCAGACGATATCGTCACAGGCGAGCAATTCATGGCTTTGATGTTCAGGACTATTGGGGACGCCAGTGGCTCTGGTAATGACACAATCATTAGTTGGAATCAAAAGTTTCTACAGCATGTCCGTGACATTAATCCAGAAGGGTACAATTTTTTGAAAGATGCTACTATCAAGAACAGTTTTAAGTTTCAACAAGGCGAGGGTTCAGATTGGGCCAAGCCATTTATTGACATGTATTATGATATGGGACTCATTCATTCATTCGATATGGTGTTTAAACAAGGAAGCGATGCTTTCAAAGATCAATTAACTCGTGAACGAGTTGCTTATTTGATCTCGCATTGGTTGCTCCAGTACGATCAGGCACATTCGAAGACCTATGAAGATTATGTTGCTTCACATGCGATTAAAGACTTCACTGATTTCACAGCAGGTAACTGTGTTTCCTGTGAAGTTGGGTACGCCTTTTCCTCAGGTGTAATGCGAGGGTACCCCGACGGTAACTTCTATCCGCATCGTTATGTTACTCGTGCTGAAGCTGCGGCTATTGTCGTTCGCTTGAAAGATGATACTAAACGTGATCCTTACAAACCTGATCTAACTGGGGTTGACTATTCTGTGGGCGATGACGGCGGAATGAATATTTTCCCTGCACACGAGGACTATGTTCATTACAGCAAAATTAAAGAACTCGCTTCCAAGTATTTGACACAAGGAACTATTGATCACGGTATGGCTTCCTTTACTGTTTGGCAGTCAGCTCAAGAAGCCAAGGAAGGTATCTGGTTAGCCAAGCAAGGACTGAGTGAGGAATATGATAGTCACCCACAAACAAGCTTTTACCTTGACTATACCACTTTAGTTGCGGGCGGTAAAAGTATGAATGTGGAATACCGCACCCCACGTAACATCAAGTCTGATGAGATGATCGACGCCATGTATGCCTACTGGGTCGGGGAAGAAAACGTGAAAGAGTTTAAGAGTTTGGTTTCGGTCGGAAGTGATTTCAAGTTTCTGGGCAAGACTTTTAGGGTTTATTTGAAGGGTGACTTCACCCATGTGATGTACTTGTACAGAACTGCCGAGAATAGATTCGACAAATAATGTTGTAGGGCTAGGGAGATAACGGAGAAACCCCGTTGGAGTTGACAAACGTCAACTCTTCCGCTCAACCTACATAGCTTTTGTAGGGACACCAAACATCGAGGACTGATGCCAATTGATTGTAAGGAAGATGAGGTCTGTTTTACCAACAGCATTTGTAGCTATCTTGATCATCTTGGGGTTTTTGTTCCACACTCCAGATGCGCTAGGTGCTACGCCATCAGCATCTCAGATAGATGGAACTGCCTGTGGGTATAATGACAGCGCCAACGCCGATGGTAAAGTTCCTGTGGGAGTCGCTAAGTGCAATGTTAATAATTTCAAGTTCAATAGCGATTACTACTACGGAAGTTGGACCACCGGACATGGGGTTGTCAGCGCAAGAAATCTTGTGGTTTATGGTAATATTTATTCCATACCTAACAATCGTTTCAAAAAGGGATCTCAATCTGACCCAAATAACCCAGCTACTGTAAATCTTTCGGATGGGTATTTTTATTCCTATCAAAGCCAGTATGGTGGCAGTGTTTACGGGGAATATGAGTACATGGGATACTCTGCAGACGGCACACTTTACCATAACGTCTATTTCATTAATGACGCGAATGCTGGTGTTGCCAACTCAGATAAGCATTGGATATTTCAACCTTGGTATGCTTGGAGTATGCCTAACAGGCCAACCGACCCGGGACTGGTCTATAATGACTCGGCTGGTACACCAAATAACCCAATGAACTCAAATTTCCTCAACCTCTCAGGAAACATTACTAACTCACTAGGTTTCCCAATCTCACAAGGTGTCGATTATGAAATCAACCCACGGGCCATATTATCGGACAGCGACCCACGTAATTACATGCGTGTCGATCAACCGCCTACCACCCGTGAGTCCGGGTTTGGTACCATGTGGCATTTCAGTTGGTTTAGCAATAAGGTATGGTATCAAACCTTCCCTTTAGCTAAGCTAACAAACAAAACACCTGACGAGGTCTTATTACCTGCCGCCAAGGTATTGGATGGTGAGCCTATCCCACTGATGGTGGCGAAGACCGTCACTGTAAACTATGAGGTATCTGGGATTTTGGATGATGCCTCAAATGTCGGTTTCCTACAGGGGCAGATTCTTCACTACACTCGCAAGGACATCAAGTCTTGGTGCTTAGGCATCCGTGATGAGTTGCACGGGGGTTACCGCAATCGTTGCTCCGACACATCTTCTGACGGTGTTGTTGTAGACGGAAACTCTGCCAGTGTGGACATTCCTCTAGAGATTGACCAAGCGAAGATTGATAAAACCAGTCAAGGTAACTGGAAATACACTACAAACGCTTCTGTGCAAGTCGTTTACTTCGATGGTACTTCCAAACTCAAGTATGTGAATGTCACCGCCAAGTTCAAAGATGGTTACGGGAAGATATTGTCTAAGTTCAATGTTCGAAAAGAATCTACGGTATCTGATAGGAATGATTTCACTGCTGACAGCATCAAATACAAAGACACCTCTGCTGGTGACATCGGAACATATGAGATAAAGATCACTTCGGATAAAGGTGGTAGTGCAACATTCACCTATCATGAAAGTGTTCAAAGCCTATCTGACTCCGCCGTGTCTGCTGATCTGATCGGGTTTGTGAAAAGTCGATTCAGTGCGACACCACCTACTACGACTCAGGATAAGCAAACATTCACCATAGTTCAGAAGGTTTTTGACAAAGACGATCCAACAGTGACCGACACTTCCCAGCAAACTTTTGTGGCGATAGTGCTGTGTAGTTGCACACCAAAGACCTTACCTAGCGGCGGGTTAAACCCGGACTATCCACCACCACCACATTTCTTGAATATCGAAGGATATATGCCAGATCGTTGGTATGATATTGTGCCTTTCCCAGCTAGGGACGACACAAAGCCATTCTTCGATCCTGAAGGTGGCGGTACCACAGGGGCAATTGTTAGCCGTTCCTGCGCGGTTGATGGTGTGGACATTGACACTGCAAAGTTCTGGGCAGGTCAGTATGTTTTTGGTGATAACGCAGATGGTATACATCAAATTCATTGTAAATGGATTTCTGATGATGGATCTGAGTCTATTTGGACAAAGTGGACTGTAATCTATGACACCAAACCACACGTGGCGAATAAGTTTACGGGGCTCTTCAAACAAAATCGTACGATGATCGCGGACAATATTTCTCCGTCCACCAACGATAGATTCGTAAGTGATGCCTACCCGATAACTTATACCTACACGTTTACTAGCTTGGATGATTCGTCCCTAAGAGTTCGAACGGATACCAACATGCAGAAAGTCTTCATGTACAAAACACCTGGCCGTTATCGAATTAGTCTACATGCCGTTAATACATTAGGCAGGGAATCTGATCCATACGATGTTGACTTTACGATACAACCTGATGAAGCACCCGCAATCATTGCTCATGCTTATAACTCACAGGTGAGTCGTTTAGACAAAGTTGGTTTGTATTATGACGTGCAAAGTACCGATGGGGATCTGATCGCTTCAAAAGCGTTGAAGGTATATTATGATGTTGCTAATAATGGAACTTTTAGCACTTTGGTTGGAACTTACACGGGTGATTTAACATCGATACCCGCGATGTCGAAAATAGGACAATACAAAATTGTAGTCGACGCAACTGAGTCCACCAATCAAGACAGACTTATGGAGTTTATCACAGCTGCTGATGACAAAACAAAAACATTTACCTCTTATTTCTTTGTAGACAACTATTCACCAAGCAGCGACTTGTATCTCGACAAGCCGAATGTTAAACCGAATGTTGACGTATTCTTTATGCTTGATAAGAATTTAACACAAACGTCTACGGATTTTATCAGAGGTAATAAGATTACGATTTCCAATTGGATGACGCAGCGTAACATGATTCCAGCTGTAGATATTTGGGATATGAAAACATATACCTTCACGCAGCCCGGCTCTACATCTTCTTCGACTGGGTCTAGTTACCCACCTGCGTCGACTTATTACTGTAGTGCAGGTGGGTATTGCGGTACTTTACCACGCACAAGCGTAAGCAACTCACCATATCAACAAGATGATGGGAGTTACCAAACGCATACAGAATCCCAGTCATTTTCGGGTAGTTGTACAAACAGCAACCCATCGGCAGGCGATAGTTGCCCTGGTTCCCAGTCAATTAATTCAGGAGGTTACTCTGGGTCAATTGGAAGAAGTGGTACAAGTTGTTCAACGGGCACAAGACCGGTATATGGGATGCTACCTGCCGATCCACCTGACCATCCATTTTCATACTGGGGTCAAACTGGAACGGAAACGTATAACACTTCTTGTACTGCTTCATATTCAGGTACTTTAAGCAAGCAAGTCACTCAGTGGGTACCTAATTGGCAGTGGCATGATAGCTATACTGGTTACTACAACGGAACGTTATACAAGGATATCCGTCAGACCTACGATTCTAGTTTTCAACGTGTCAATTCTGAGAAATATATTGTGTATGTATCCGATGGTACAATCAGCGAGCTTGCTGATTTGCAATATGTTGCGAGTAAGAATGCCGCAAAGATAATTTTGGTCGGCGGATCTGGAATGTCAGCTCAAATAACAAATGATAAGTTTATTGCTAACAATAAACCTATGGATCAGATCGTTCCTGATGTTTTGGATTATATCGCGTTAAGTAATCCAGCCATTCCAAAGGCATTCACGCTCATTGGCGATACGGTAAAAATGTATACGGCAACAGCGGACTTTGAGAACGATACAATTCAAAACAGCACAGATCAACTTATGGTTTATCAAGAACCTACGTACTTTGATAATTCGATGGGTTATGATACCGTAAATGGTAGCCTGTTAACTAACTCAAAAGCTTCCTCTACATGGAAACCATATGTAGGATCTTTTGTTCCAAGTAAACCAGGTAAGTACACTGTATTAAGGCGAATTATGGATTTACCGTCTACCGATCCTAAATTTGCGTCCTATGCGTATTATTCGAATGAATCTACAATAGAAGTTATTGCACATCGCAGACCAATTGCAGATGTCTCACTAGATTGGGATTACGATTTAGCGAGTAATACGTACATTACCAGATGGGTAGATAAGTCATATGATTTAGATCACAATGTCACTAGGGCCGCGACGGATCGAGGGATTGCACTTAGAAAATTGAGATTTACCAATGTTGCGACAGGTGAAGTATTTACAACGATTCCATCTAATTTAGCAGCAGGCACCTACACCCTTAATTATATTGTTCAAGATATAGAAGGGGCATGGTCAGATCCAATCGATAAGACATACACCCTTGTAGCAGCTCCTCCGATACAGTTCACGAGTAATCTAAACACAGTAGACTCGACGTTTAGTCTTGGCAGTGTTCCTGCAAGTGAACAATTAAGAGCTTTTGACTTGTGGACGCGGTACCCGTATTCAATCTACTTGACACTTCAGCTTCCACCAAGTGGGGGATATATCAACCAAACAGTCCCGTACTATAACGGGACGAAAAATGGCAATGATATCACCTGGAATAATGTTAACATGACTATTCCAGCAACTACGCCTGATGGAAACTACGTGTTCCGCATTATGGCAATTGGTGCGGCTAATGGTTCTACGGCTACCAATGATTACAATGTGACAGTCTCAACGCCGATCAACTTAACAGGCCGAATCGATAACACATTTAACACCGACGTATCTACAATTGTCGCTAACTATCCTTTAACGTTGCGTGCGTGGACGACCAAGTATCCAACCAATGTAACAGTGACAATGTTCAAAGGAACGGGCTACCAAACAACTTTGACTTTATCAGGTTCAACAACATCCTCGGTAGGGTACGGAAGCAAAGACTGGTCAAATGGCTATACACCAGGCAACGGAATTCCTGACGGTAGTTACGTATTTGAATGGACGGCTACAACACCAAATGGTAATGTGCAGAGAGTCACAAAGACGATTCAATTTACACACAACACTCCACCATTTGGAGATTTCAAAATTTACACATACAATGCGGCAGATACATCTATGCCAATTTTTGAGGGAGATACTGTACACATTGATCCGGTTGGAGTGGGTGACAATGAGCACGATTCATTATCTGTGAACTACACTGTAATGAATCCATCCAATGTCGTTGTTCTCAATCAAAATTATACGTACACATTCCCTTACCCAACGAGTGGGGGACCATCTTTCATTGCAACGTCGGTAGGTACCTATACGGTCACTCAAACAATAAGTGACGGAAGAGCAGCACCCGTTACTAAGACTCGCACATATACAGTGAATCCTCTAAATGTGACTGGCGCCGTATCGCATACAGCTCAGTGGGAAGCAAACAGACTAAGTTTCAATGTCGCAAACCCAACCGCACCGCGGGCATCTGACACATTCTGGGCAGGTGAGCAATTTATCCTTGCATCAAGTGTAACTGATACGGGAACATCATTAAGCAAAGCGAGCAGCGTGTCAGTAACACTCATTGAAAATGGTGTAACGGTCAATCTGACTAGTTTGTCTGGCGGTCTGAATTGGGGAGGTAACATGTGGCAGAGTAATTTCGACTTACTTCCCGATGGTACCTATAACTTCAGGTTTGGGGTGACATACTCAAACGGAGTGGTGAAAACGACAATTGTCCAAGTGAAGATTAAGGACGACATATGGGACCAAGCAAAATCTCACAGATTACATTAAGACATTTACCTAAGTGAATAAAATGCGGCAGTCGTGGACGAAATAATGTCCTTGAGACTGCCGCGTTTTTTATTACAAACAAATCTTATAATTCTCATCTCTAATTTATCGGTTGTGTCGATTCCACGTTTATGGTGCTTAAATAACGAATGAATAAACAAGCCAGTTTGCAAAATTATCTCCCCATATGTAAGAGATAAGAGAAGCTGCAGCAATAAATGGACCGAACGGTAAGATCGTATTTTTCTTTAATCTTCCTAAAAGTAGTATGATGATGCCTGCGATCGTCCCTGCAAAGCAGAAAATGATGAAAGAGAAAATTGAAAGTTTTATTCCAAGAAATAATCCCGTCAGAACTAATAACTTAATATCGCCGCCTCCAATTGATTCTTTATTTGAGGTTAAATTAAGGAACAATGCAAGCAAATAAAAAATTCCAGCACCGATTAGAGCAGCAGCTACATAGTTCCAATATGGAAGCGTGTGAATCCAAAGGCGGAGGCAAGCGATGATAAAGATACCTGGAATAACGACAATATCTGGAATGATCAATCTTTGCAAATCACAAATTGTAATGGTTATAAGAATTACTGTGTATGGAAAAGCAATAAACCATTCCATATAGTCTCGAATTTGAAAAACTAAGAATCCATAAACCATCAAAGAAGATAACTGAACAAAGAGAGTGGTAAGCGTAGTTCTACTTTTTAAAGGAGCTAAATGACTGGATAGAAGTTTCAACAGCCCCCAGGAGCATAATACTCCCAATATGGATACGACAATGGCAATCATGAAAGAGTACATAAAAAAATTCCTTCCATTATATAAGCGATTTTAGTTACCTTCAGTTCGTCACACTTTAAAGCCGGTCAAATCAACAAAATCACTAACATCAATTTCTTTCGATAGATCACGATGCAAGTAGTTCTCCTCAGTTGTCTTGGATGTGGCATGCCCAAGAGTCTTACCGATGCGATCAATAGATGCACCTGCTTCAAACGCACGTCGAGCAAAAAAGTGCCTGAAGAAGTGAGCTGTCGTTTTGTCACCTAGTCGCGTTCGCAGATTTGCTTGTGCGAGCTTCTTCGAAACGATAGCAGACAAACTGGTAAGGAGATAATGTTTCCCGCTTCGATTCGGGTAAAATGGGGATTCGTCCGCTGGATCGATTTCCGTATTCAATCCGAGTCGTTTTCGGTATTCCACGATCTCAGCAAGCACATAATCCTTGATAAGCGCATCCCTTACACCATCCCGCTTCGTTACAGTCCGCAAATAATGTTTTTTTCTTGCTGAATCATAAGATAGGTCTTTCCACTGAGGCACTATGATTTCGTTTAGTCGTAAACCTGTTGAAGCCAAAATCATCATGAGGCATCGAAACTTAGGATCATCATCAAAAAAGGACATGGCCTTCTGTAGTGAAGCATCATCAATATCCCTTTCTGGGATTTGCTTCTTATCAAGCTTTACCCCGATTAATCCACGAGTAAGATCCACACTTAGATACCTCTCCGCGTAGCACCAAGCTATGAATGCTTTTAGGATCGTGATCTTCTTAGCCTGAGTCTTCTTCTTTGGATAGCGATCAGCAATCCATTCCTGATATGCTTCCATCTGAGCACGTTTCAAGTCTCGAATATCATGTACCCCTTGTTCCGCAGCACGCTGTAAAAATTGCATGAGCTCACGAGCATATTCAGCCTTGGTAATGTTCTTTCGTTCTCCATCTTTCCGATGAATGTATAGATAGACCATTCCAAAGTTTGAAACATTTGAAAAATCGTAATCACCATGTTCATTCTCCTTTTCAGTCACAAAAGAACGAACGCTGAGATATAGTGAATCATTTAATAGTAGATGTAAGAGATTGGAATTGAATGAAGATTGATTTAATACATTATCCTCCAAAAATAATGTAGAGGGTAAGAGGGTATTCAACTGGATCACTCCAAACATAATATTTCATACATATATTATATCAAAAATAATTTTTAAAAACTCTCGTAAATAAAAAAAGTGCTAAGTTTATATCTAAACAAAAATAATAGATTATTAGTTGTGTTTAAGACTAACTATCGTATTTGAACTAATATGTAAATTAAACTTTCTAAGTAATGATAGATTTGCAGTGTGTTATAAAAATGATAGTCAGTTAAAATATGAAAATGATCTTAGGCCATGATATAATATTCATATATATAAAGATAAAAATTTGCACGTGGAAGGGAGCATTTATTATGGATTTTACTTGGAAGGAAGATCGTATATTAATCATAGTCTTAAACATAGTGGCTTGCTGGGTAATTATTGGACTTGGGAATATGGCAATTTCGGAAGTACATCCTTCAATTGCTTGGGGTGTTTGGGGAATTACTTTAACAGTGGTAGCTTACGCAATTTTTATGTTCTTTTGTCTGCTGATATTAACTATTTCAAAAAATAGAAAAAGTGGGAGTATTAAAAAGAAATTGAAGTAAATGAGTACGAATGAAAGGGTTAGAGCACAATGGAGTATTTGAAAGCAAAAGAAGCGGCAAATGAATTAGGGATCACGGTTACTTCCCTTTTCAAGTTAAATAAACATCTAGATCCTCAGAAAAACTTGAAACCAGTCAATCCAACTACATACAAAGGGGATGGCGGTTATGTTTACCTGCGCCAAGACATTGACCGGATAAAACCAAACTATGTACGGAAGGACTTAACATCGGCCGAAGCAGCGAAGCAAATTGGGCGATCAACTACGTTTATTCACAAACTGATACGCGAAGGTCTGCCTTACTACGAGGGTGAACTGCGTGGTAAGAAAACGTATTTCATTAGAGAAGCCGACTTAGAGCATTTTGTAACGAAAAATCCTAACAACGGTAAGCACGACATGATGTACGACAATAAAACTGGCGCCTTTCTTTTTCAACCATATCTCAAAAACGGGGATATTGCTCGGATCATGAGCATTAGAAGAGTTAATGGTAGGAAGAAGGAAATAATGCTTCAGACTGGGACAAACGAATTTCTTACATATGAGCAAGCGATTGTGGAGGGATGGGTACCAACTCTGACCATTGCCGACAAAAAAATCATAACAAGCTATGGATACGCAAGTTTTGATTTTCCCATTCCAAGCACGTTAGACTCCTTAATTTACGAGCTAATCGAGGAATTATTTAAGCAGGTTGGAGCTACGAACATCCGGATTACGGTTAATGAACGAATATTAGTGGAAGTCAAAAAGTCTGTTTTGCTAGGCATACTTCCCTCTACCCACCCTGATTTAATTGATAAGATGAAGATGTTTATCAAGTCTGGGAGTATTGTTCCCAAGTATGACGGAATCTTGATAGATAGCGGCTTAACGCCTTTGACTTTTTACTTATCACAAGGCAAAAAAGAAGAACTGCTGCGTAGAGCAGAAACAGAAGGAAAAACGCTACAAGAATGGCTTGAGGATCACTTTAATGAGATCATTACTTAATTGAAGCTAATGTATAGCTTTTCTAATAAACAAGGGGGGAAATTCGATGATTCAAACCATTTTTACAGGACAAGGTGGCGGGGTTTACTACTCGTCGTTGAACATAATCGTGATGTCACTTATGTTCCTGCTAGCCCTTCGATTACTTCTTCACCGGCAGAAACGTGCGTATTTGACGCTGAGTCTTTGCATGGGTGTCATGCTCTTTGGGCAATTAGTTCTTTTAGTAGCTGGGCTAACTGGACTTGAAGGCGGAAGAATAGGCGGGGCACTTCATTCTGCGCTGAATATGAGTTCGTTCATTCTTGGGAACTTGGGTATTTATCAGCTGTACGGACAAACAACGAAGCGGGTTATGCTTATCGTATATGGTCTTTTGATTGGAGCCGTCATACTATCCGCAATCCCGATCGCCAGCGATGTATTTGCTTTATTGTTAATTTCTTTCGCATTCATGACTATAAGCCCGCTTTTACAGGAGAGCAGAATACATCAAGTTAGTTTAATCTTTTACGGAGTCGCGTCTGCGGCACACACTGCTAATGAATTTATTACAAGCTCAACTATCTTGCAAATTTTTGATAATCTATTCCGGATCATCTTTTTTGGATGTTTATTCGTAATTCTCTTTGACAAGGTATTATCCCTAATGGAGTCCAGTTATAACAAGTCCACGAGAGATAATTTGACTGGGTTATATAATCGGTTTTACTTCTATACAACTGTTTCATACTTAATTAGCGAGAAGAAAAAAATTTCCATTTTATTCCTGGACATCGATAACTTTAAAAAATTGAACGATACGCGTGGACATTCAGAAGGAGACAAAGCCCTGATTTCAGTCGCATCAATACTGCGAGAGGAAGCAGAGGAATTCGGTATTTCTGGGAGATATGGCGGAGAAGAACTAGTAATGATGATCGAGGATGCAGACATAAACCTGGCCGAGTTCGCTGAGAAAATACGTGAGCGTATCGAGCTTGAAACGATTGTGACGGCAAGTATCGGGGTAGCTACATGGTCGGAAGGCGATAGCACTGATGAGATAATAAAGAAAGCAGACAAAGCGATGTATGTTGCTAAAAAACACTCCAAGAATTTTGTTGTTTTTTTTGGTGATATAACGGAGGAACAAAGGCAGCTGTATCTAAAGGAAATATAATTATAATAAAATGACAATACATGGCTAAATCAGGATTTGGAGAGTGTATTGAGGCAATAGTGTATCGGGTTAATTAACAATAAATAACGGAAAAAGAGAAGGAGAGTCCGCAGATATTCCAACCTTCTCTTTTTTTTGCTTTTAGGACTTATTTCGTAACGCTTTAATTTGACTTTCATATTCATTCTTCTGGACATCCATTTGAAGACGTAAAGCTTCATTTCGTTTTTCGTAATCAGTCCTCATATTTTCAAGATCCTTCTCGCGTTCCTTACGCAGATCCTCAATTTTTTGATACAAACTACGAATCTCCGCAGTTGATTCTTGGCTCGCCTTTGCAAATTGGTTTTGTAGATCAGTTTGTAATTTCAATAAGGCCCTTTCTTTTTCGGTGTCTTTAGTGACAACCAGGAGCGCTCTTTCATCGTGATAATGCTTCTCTTGCTGGAGTATCCGTTCATCACTAATTTTCGACAACGCTTCAAGGTTATCGCGTTCTTCTGATAATTCTCGTTCGAGATCGCGATAATTCCGTTTAAGTTCAGTTAATTCCTCATGTAATGTACTTCGTTCTTCGAAGCCGCTTTTATATTGCGTTACTAAGCCGGCGAGCGTGTCATTCTTTTCCTTGTAGGATTCAGCGAGGGCTTTATTGCTCTCACTTGATTGTTCCACTTGCTTTGCATATTTCTCAGCATCGTCCCGCAGTCTGCGCTCACTAGCTACTTCCTCTTGAGCTGACTTGAGATCCTTTTCAAGCTGGGTTTGATAGAGGTTGATTCTCTCGATTTCATGTCGCTTTTCCTCAAGCGATTCTTCACCGATACGAGAAATTTCTCTTTTTTCAAAGGCTGTCCTTTGCGCGGCATTCATAAGTAAGGATAAGAGTCTGCTCGTCAAACCCTCTGCTTCCTCGATATCCATTCTAAACTCTGGGACATCACTTTTTAAAACATGAAGCTTCCAAACATCCTGAGCTTTTTCAAGCCACTCTCTATCTGATGCTAGTCCGGATTCTGCGATGGTTTGATTTAGTACGTCTTTAAATTCCTCAGAGATACCGTTAAAACTCTTTTGTGCCACGGGATCATTCCACCTCTCTCGCATTTATGTGATAATCCAAATACTATCAAAATAGACTTATAAAAACAACATATAGTATTGGTATTATTATTTGGTATCATTCTGCCGGGACAAGGATATTAATAACAAAAAACCGCCTCTCTTGTAAGAAGAAGGCGGTCTATAAAGATCTATATGTTATTATTGTAGTCCCAATAAAATAGGATTGTTAACAATGTTATTACTTGTTAACAACATATATGCCGTTACATAACTAAAATGATGTGCGGTGGTTTCATGATTGGTGGGGCCATAAATAATTTATGAGGATGATAATAACATAATCCAGAGGAACAAATCAAATATCTATTTTCGTTTAACAAATATGGGAACGCAATCGGAGCTGATACGGTGCAAGATTACATATTAAATGTATCGATCGATGTTTTTGTAAGGTAAGATAGTTTGCTTACTGCTAATCACTATGATAATATCTTTATAGTATCAAACTAATCGAATAGAGCTGGTGTTCATATTTATTTGAACGCTGCCAACATAAAGAAGGAAGCACCTTCTCCCAGGCCGTTAGGCTTGAGAGGGGTGCTTCCTTTTTTATTACCATTATTTTACTAAGTGAGGGATTTTACGATGAAAACAATTTTTGAAAGCAAGGGATCACAGGGCGACATGAGGAAATTAGCAATACAACAAACCACTTCTATAAAGGGTCTAGTTTTGGGTAAAGTTGGTGAGGAAGCAAGCGTTTATTTTCCTAAATATGGGGGTGTAGGAGCGCGATTTGGCTTGAACTCTTTTTTCATCGGAACGACTTCTCAATTTATACTATCCGTCGCAAATGCTGATTTAGATGTAGAATTTCTTATCGTGTATGATGGGAATTGGGATAGCAACATCGTTATGAGGGATGCTATTCGCTATGTAAATGATCTTTTTCCGACCTTACTATTTCGACAAAGACGTGGAATACTCAAACAAATCGGTAACCTGATGTACTCGGTGCTATCCGAATATGATTCTAAGCAACTTGAGAAAATTAAAACGCAGGAAGTTTCAGTTCAGATGGCGATTGACAGGTACGAAGTACTTACAGATCTAGAATGGATTGAAGAAATGATGGAAGATAGTTCGGAACATTTAGAGTACCGCGTACTTATCGAATAGAACAGCTTTGAATCTGATTATAGCGTATATATACCGGCGATCCGAAAGGGAGCATTGTCACCTAACCTAGAAGAAGCAATTATAGAAGCTAAAATATACCTACTTGAGAGTGTTCATGAGGCTCGCAGAAGCGGGCAACAACTCCCGATGGATAATTCAACCATTGATACAATTTGCGTGGCTGTAGACTGCGGATAACCGCGCTGACGCGCTGGATCATCGATGCGAGGACAAGGTTAAGTGAAGTCTGCAAGTATTGGTCGGCAAGGAACTATTTAAGAATTTTATTATAGTACAATACTCCTATTGTCGAATTATGTGATATTATAGGTAAATAAGAAATGTTATTTGCAATTTAAGTGACTGTTTTTATTTCGATGTTTTAATTTGGCAAACTTACTGAAAGGTAAGGACGCAAAGCTAAGGGTCTAAAATTCCTGAAAGGAGTCATGACAGCCTGGTTGCCGGAGTATTTACTTTACCTTTGGTAATAGGCTTCTTCCCCCATTATTATTGTGGGTGAATAGCTTATTACCTTTTTTGTTTTGTTTTAAAATGCCAAAAAACCGCAAGCCATTACAGGCAGGCGGCGAATACAAAAAATTGCATTAAACTGCTTCTTGAACCACTTTTAAAGCAGAATCGGTCACAACCTGAGTGGAAAAAATTGTTGACACAAACTTCTTGTGATTTACCGATTTCTCAAGGTGCAGTTGTATTAGATCACGGATACAATCTAGAGTTTCTTCCTCTGTATCACCGACGACATTTAAACGGAAATCTGGCACGTATGCTGAAATATTATTTTGAGCGTGATCCTCTTCGAGTAAAATCGTATAAAATGAATCACTCTCATCTCGCAAAGTAACAACCTTTGACGCAAATACTTTGTGATTTGGACAATCCTTAAGGTGCAGTTGAATTTGATCACGAATAGAATCTAGAGTTTCTTTCTCTGTATCACCAACTGCATTTAATCGAAGTTCTGGTACATATGCTGAAAAATTTCTTTGAGCGAATTTCTCCTCAAGTAAAATCGTATAGTTTCGTATCATGTATTTTATCCTCCTGGTTAAGAGATTATCTAGTTGTTTTGTACTAACTGTTCTCAATTATACCCTGCTCATAGTACTATAGTTTTAAATATCCTAAATGGCAGATAATTCACCCTATGTGGTAAAAAACTCGTTGTTTTTTGTCGAAATAGATCGAAATACACAAATTTCATCTTAGTTTCATTAAATTTCGACAAATATAACGGAGGAGATTATATCATAATCGTGACTCCCCCAACTAAAATCCGAGTCTAAATGCTTATAAAAAAATCAATGAGGGACCTTAGGTGGATAGAACCATAACCAGCAGTAGTAAGAACCCGAGTGGCAACAGCTAAAAATTTCAATTTTATTTCCCCGATAAAGGAGAGTCTCGTCTATGAATCAACTTTCAGTAATAATAGCAGAAGATCAAGAGATAGATCGTGAAAAACTCGAGTTGTACGCACGTAGATTAGATATGAAGGTGCTTAGTTCATCAGGATCTGGGGATTGGTTTGTTGATGACTGCCAAAAGTACGTCCCTGATCTCGTCTTCCTTGATATAGGGCTTCAAGGGACAGATGGAATTACTGCTTACAAAAAACTACTTTCTAAGGGAGTTAATCCATACCTCATAATGGTCTCGGGCACACAAGACTCAAGCCTAATACTAGCGGGCCTTGCAATGAACTGTATTGATTTTGTAACCAAACCTGTTACTTTCGATCGACTGCAACTTGCCGTGGAGAAAGCTAGAACAATAATTGAAAAAGATAACTCTTTTACTAAATCGGCTCCTGGCAAAATCATCGAATTGAAAAGTAATTATAGAACCGTTTTGGTAAATGAAAATAAGCTAATATATGCCCAAAAAGTAAAGGGGTTACATAAGGTTAAGGTATTCGTAGAAGATAAATTGTCCGAAATTGAAACTTCAACCCCCTTAACAGACATTCTTGCTCAATGCTCAGAGAGTGTCTTTTCTCCTAATCAGTCTAATTTAATAAACTTTAAATACATAAAAATGGTTTATCCATGCACATCTTTCTTAGGGAAAACAAAAGTGAAGATGGATTTAATTAATGTAGAAGTGGATCTATCGAGAAGAAATAAGAAGGAATTTGAATCATGGTATGCCCGCCTTTCTGAATCACTATAAATAAAAAAATCGAATACGTTATTTCGGGAGGATTTCCATTGAAAAAAATAATGACCGTTTATATTATAATTGCCGTATTAATAATGACCGGTATTAATTTCACGTACTATTTCACGAGTAAAAACACACTTGTTACTGAACAAGAAGAAAAGATATCAACTCTTGTAAACAGTATGACAATAGCCATCAAAAATTCAAATGAAGGAGAGCAATTATTTGAAGATATGGTGGGACTAAATTTAAGGACAGCTTCCGTAGCTGCACAGTATGCCCTGCCTCCAGATATTGAAAAAGTGCAAAATGAAGAGCTCGTTAATATAAAAGATAAATTAATGATTGATGGCATTACTCTAATGAAAAAGAAAGATGATGATATTATTGGATATCGTTCATCTGACCCCAAAGAAATTGGAATGAGCACAAAAGGCTGGACGAATGGGTGGTTCCAAGCATTTACACAGTTAATAGAAAATCATGATGCCAAAATGGGAGGTCCCCTTAATTTTGGCCAGATTCTTCCTAACTATTGGAGTGGACCATTTGACACTTCAACTACGAATACAAAAAATATTGATAAATGGGGTTATTATAACGATGGCCTAACAAATTACATCATTGACCCATATGTTCATGATACTCACCTGTTAGACTTTAGAAACGCTACTGGCGTAGATGCTACAATTACTCAAATGGTAAAAAGTAATAAGTGGCTCATTGAAATTGGCGTTCTCAATCCTGATATTGTTAGTGGAACCCTAAAGGAAAAGCCATCAAAATGGTACCAAAAACGGAAAGTTCTATATGGAGCATATTCATACCCTGATGTGAATGATTCGGATATTTCTTTAAAGAGTATCCAGAGTGGAAATCTCACTAATACTTTTTCCTCAATTGATGGAAAAGATATTATGAGAACCTACATACCACTAAAAAACGTTGCATTAGGGGCATACCATTCAGATTTACTTTTGTGTATTGTTACGGATTACAAAACGATCAAGTATACTCTCTTTAAACAGCAACAGAAGCTACTCTTCATTATTGCAGTAGTCACACTGATCAGTATAATTGCTTTAATTATTACGATCCGATTAGTTAATCGTTCCAAAGAAGAAGCCGTTTTAAATGTACAAGGCGTGTATACAGGAA
Organism: Paenibacillus sp. J22FR5; assembly: GCF_059691975.1. Lineage (NCBI taxonomy): Bacteria > Bacillati > Bacillota > Bacilli > Caryophanales > Paenibacillaceae > Paenibacillus > Paenibacillus sp. J22FR5. The sequence goes on from NZ_JCAUAN010000009.1 coordinate 141,159, forward strand.
ATATTGATTCATTATTCAACTCGATTAAAGAACAGAGGCACGATTTTACTAATCACGTAAATACAATTCATTCTCTTCTGGAGCTCGGAAAGTATGACGACTTGAAGTCCTATACGCAAGAGATTATTGGAGAAACTCTGGAGATTAACGACATAATAAAAATCGATAATCCCGCGCTTTGCGCATTGGTTCAAGCGAAGGCAGCTCAAGCAGTCGATAAGAAAATTGTATTTGAACACGAACTCGCGAACATGGACGGACTTAGTAGTAGTGCTGTTAAGGCAACTGATGTTGTGAAAATAATCAGTAATCTTCTCGATAATGCATTTGAGGCAACGACGATGGAAAACGAATTGAACGAAAGGAAAGTTAAAATTCAAGGTGCTATAAATGCTGGACGACTAAATATCAGCGTATATAACACTGGCAAGCCAATTCCGGAAGAGTTAAAAGAAAAAATATTTGAATCTGGCTTTTCAACAAAAGGAGTAGAAAAGAACTCTGGTTTAGGATTAGGAATCGTGAAGAAACTATTGAGCAAATACCAGGGCTCTATTCAAGTTTCTCATACAGATGGCGGTAATCAATTCGATATGCACCTAGTTCTATAATGTGAATAAAGATATTCATTAACTTGTTTCTAATGAGAGGAGAACGAACGAGAAACTATGAGAAGACGAAATATATATCTGGACTATTCTTCTATATCTTTACGTTTAGATGCCCTAGCTGATCAAATAAAAGCAGAAAATTTTGATGCCATTGCAATCTTATTAAGAGGGGGGTCATTCCCAGGAATGCATATGGCATTTCTTACAGGACTTCCTTATTTCTTCGTTGAATACGATCGCCCTAATAACTGCATAGTACCATTAGGTAAAATGCCAGCGTCTAATTCTCGAATCTTACTATGTGAAGATTTTGCTGGAAGCGGGAAAACCTTAATTAATAGTATGAAGCTACTGAAAGAATCTGGTTATACATGCTCATCTCTCGTGGTATGCAAGGATCTATTGTCTGCCTCAATACCAGATTATTACTGCTTCCATTCTGATGAGGAAGGTGCAAGATTTATTCTACCCTGGGAACGATTCATGATTAATGATAAGGAGTTCATCCAGAATCCCGAATTTTCGGATCACCACTATGAGCACACAGCATGGGATATGGATGGAGTTTTCTTGCAAGATGTTGACTCAATTCATTATCAGGAGGGCCTAGAAAAAGCTCTGGCATTAAGAGATACCTATAGGCCCGCTTCTTTCTCCCCAACAGTATCAAACGGAGACATGATAATTACAGGTCGACCCCTTATCGATCAAGAGAGAACGCTAAAATGGCTACACAATAACAACTACCATATACCTGTTTCTTTTAGGGATGACGGTGTAGAATTTCCTGATGCAGAAAGTACTGCACGCTGGAAAGGAAGCCGCGCACTTGAACTAGGGTTCACACATTATGTGGAAAGTGATGCTGAGCAAGCTGCTCATATCGCCGCGCTTTATCCAGAATTACGTGTAACTTTGTGGAACAAAGGAAAGCCTCTGCTAATGCAAGCAACCTCTATACCCGCCGTGCAAACACGCCTGATAGAATTGACAATGGCGGTACGTCAGGGGTATACACTTATAGGGTTGTAAGACAGATATTAAGCTAGTTTCAGACAACTTATAGCTTCAATCGAGATATAATAAAAACAGTAAAACTATTGAAGAAAATAATAGAGACCTATAAGGTAGGTGAAACAGTCAACCTCTTATAGATTCTGAGTTCTCGTGTAAATTTAGGAACCTCGCGGCTGGAGCGGGTTTCTTTCTCGTTCAACCAATGACGTGCTTTCAGTCACAAAATGGGCCAAGGTTCTATTATGGATGAATGAGAATAATATAGTAGATTCCTGTGTTCCAGTGAACATACCAGAATAACGAATAATTTTATTTAAAATGAAGGCTGGAGAGGTGATTCGAAGATGATTGATCAACGTGAGCAAATGCTCTCAGAAGTTGTATTTCCCACTGGATTGCTAAATTCATCTAAGGTATTAGATTGGCATCCTTTGTATAAAGGTAGAAATGGCAAGGTGATTGTCCGGTTTTGGATCAATCTTCAAGGGCAACGAGAGGCTTTTATTTATAAGCCGTTAACCAATGGAACCACATGCGGTCGTGAAAAATGGATATACGATCACTTATTGGGTTCTGTGGATGTACGCTTTCCGAAACTATATACTGCTGCAGCACATGAAGATCCTGAACGGTATTGGGCGATATATGAAGATATGGGAGAGTTATCTCATCAGTTGAAAGATAGCGATTTTTTGGTTGCAGCTGCAAGTATTCCTAAGTGGCATAAGCTCTCATTGGAAAAGGTACCCTCGCATTTCAATGGGGATAAACCCGATCTACCCGGGATTCTACAGGTACTTGTGAATGACCTCCCAAATATAGAAAGTCGTGTAATTAAACTAGGACTAATTAAGGATCAAATAGAAGTGATCCATGAAGTCATTCGTCAAGGGAACAGTATTAATACGGATATAGTGGTTTCACACGGAGACTATCATCAAGGAAATGTGAGCCGAAGAGGCTCTGATTTTATCATTATGGATTGGGAGTATGTCCACCATAACTCTGTTTTTTGGGACTTATATAGTTTATTGGATATGAGTCATCCTGATTTCCCAAAAATGATCAGCTCTGACACACGTATAGCCGCATTACAAGCGTATATGGAGCAGAGAATGTCGCAGGGGGAGATGATGAATTCGGATTCTTTTGTAACTGACTATCATCGTTATACGATACTTCACTCACTTTGGATGCTAGAACTAATCGAAAAGGATTTAAGAAATGGGCAATGGGATGTGTCCAAGTTACTTCGAGCACAAGAAGAAACGGTTCATTCACTTTCGGATTGTTTGAGGTACATTTCTAATAATTGAAAAATTGAAAAATAAGAATGTGTTGAATGATATCGTTGAAATTATTGATGCGCTGAACTAACGTCAAAATATTTCCATGGAAGACAACAAAAATACCCTGGGATAATGACATTAAAATAGTCCCTAGTGTAAAGAAGTTTCGACACTAAAATGGTGCTATTCTCAGTTAATGACAATACAATACTGAAGAGAAATAAATGATACTAGAATGTTCTTTTTTAAGCTTCTTAGGGGCCTGCTGTCTAGCGAGACGCGACGCTTACGATGAAAAACTATTTTCAATATTCAAACCCACTTCGATACAACGAAGTGGGTTATTTATGTTTACCTCACATTCCTACTTGGTTTTACTCATTCTCTGTGCCGGTGATAGCGGCTTTTACGATCTTCCGCTTTCTGGTGCTCCCGCTCGGAACTGCTCGGGGACAGCAAAGGGATCCCACTTAAAATGTGCTAAACAATTCGCCAATCGAATTTTGTCGATTTTTATCGTAAGATGATTGAGTAATCCTATCGGTTGGTATATCATCAAAAGTAACGGGGCAAAGGGATGCATCGCTCCTTCAATGACAAGACAAGCGATGAGCACTCCGTAGAGAATTCCCCGAAGTATTACTAGCAATAAAAACTAGCGAGGTCAACTCAAAGTCGACCTGAGCTTCCTTATGAATCGGAGGTTTGAAATGGTTGAACATGGAAAAGGCAAATGGATATTGAATGCAACAATTGTGTTTCCCCATGAGGTTAAAAAAGGAAACATTTTTATAAGTGAAGGGAAAATTCAGGAGATATATGAGGGATACGTTTCTCAGGATTTAATAGATAATAACCAAGAAATAATCGATGCTACAGATATGTATTTACTACCAGGTTTAATCGATATACATTGCGACGCGATTGAAAAAGAAGTTCAGCCAAGACCCAATACATTATTTCCAATGGATTTAGCCATTTTTGAACTAGATAAGAAACTTGCAGGGAACGGTATTACTACTATGTATCAATCCGTCTCCTTGGGAGTTGGGTTGAGTTTACGCGGTGATAATTTATTAGTGAATTTACTCGAAAACTTAATAACTTATCGAAATCAGAGGTCAATGATTAGGCATCGCGTACATCTTCGTTATGAACTTATACATCTTTTAGGCATGGAACTAGCCACCGAGTTAATTCAAAGTGGAATAGTTGACTATTTGTCCTTTATGAATCACGCCCCGGGCCAGGGTCAATACAAGAAACCTGGTTCATTCGAATCATATATCATGAAGAATCAGGGTGTGGACAAAGATGAGGTCAAGAAAATAACTGAGAATGCAATCAAAAAGCAAGAAAGTATTGACTGGGAAAAGGTTAGAGCATTAGCCAATTTAGCAATCAATCAAGGGATCCCTATTGCTTCTCATGATGATGATTCTATTGCAAAAATTGATGATGCAATTACATTTGGAGTAACCGTTAGTGAATTCCCTCTAAATATTGAAACTGCTGATTATGCCAAGAAGAAAAATCTGTTAGTCTGCGTTGGTGCGCCGAACGTAGTTCGAGGTGTATCCCATGATAATAATTTAAGAGCAACCGATGCCATTAAATTAGGACTTGTAGATATCATATGTTCTGATTACCAACCATCATCCATGTTAAATGCCATCTTTAAATTGGTAAAGGAAAGTAGCATTAGCTTGTCAAAAGCAGTCAATATGGCTAGTTTAAATCCTGCAAAGGCGATGGGAATCGATAAAACACTGGGGTCCATCGAATACGGAAAAGAAGCTGATTTGCTTCTTGTGAAAGTAATTGATGGATATCCTTTTATCGTAAAAACGATAGTAAATGGGAAATGTGTATACTCGGCAGATTTTTTTCACTTTAATAGGGATGATGCATACCTAAGGGAGACGATTGTTTAAAGATTGAGAATTACTGAAAATAAAGTTCATTTGTGGGTATTTACATTTGTAAATATCCACTCTTTTTATCATGAGAATACATATCTATTCCTTTTTGGAAATGGCTAGTCAACGACTACCAGGAGTCTTTATAATATAAATACCAAGAACGAATCAATATTCATAATCAATTTGGTAACAATTACACGGACATCCTTGACATACTGGAGGAAATCATGTCAATTAAAGTGAAGCTAACGTTCTGGATCTCTATATTAGTCGCTTTCATTCTTCTACTCAATATGTCTATTTATTACATCAGCTCTCAAGAGGGTTTGAAAAAAGCAGCCGAACAGCAAATGATTACAATGGCCGAACAGATTAGCACAACAGTTGAGGTTTCACAGCAGGCACGTCAGCATATAGAGGATACGATTGGCGAGAGGCTCCGTTCTGTTGCTATAGCTGCTGAACATGAACTAGATACCGACATTGATAAAGTAACAAATGAGCAACTCGTTAAACTAAGCGCCAAACTTGGTGTCGATCATATTACACTTTGGAAACGATTAAATAATGATATTGTGGCATTGCGTTCAAGCGATCCGAAGGAAATTAATCTTAGTTCGAAAACATGGGACTACTGGTACACAGCATTTAACCAGCTTTTTGATAACCATCAAGTCACCATACCACAAGGACAAAAACTAAATAATTACTGGTCAGGCCCTATTAATTTTGCGACATCCGATCCTAATATCGTTAATAAGTGGGGCAATTACTACGATGGTACAACAAACTACATGATTAATCCTTATGTAAATGCACAAAGCATATTGGATTTCCAGCAAACTACAGGGACAGACGCCGTCATTAAGAAGATGCTTCTGAAAAACAGCAACATTCTTGAAGTTACCGGGGTTGATCCTCAATTTTTTGGAAAGAAGCCTATTATTAAAATTAAACAAGGGCAGCCTGTATTTAATTTAGATGTAAGGGATATTATCTTTGGAACCTATAAGTATGCAGAAGAAACTAATGAAGTCACACTTTTCCAAGATGCGCTTGCTAATAGAAAGACGGTAACAAGCGAAATTCGAATTAATAATCAAAACGTTATACAAAGTCTTATACCCGTCACGAACACGGCTAAGCCATATGTTATTAGGATTATTTTTAAAGCAAAAGCGCTCGAAGACGAACTTCGATATCAACTTATCAAACTAGTTATCATTTCACTGAGTCTCTTAATATTAACAATGGCTACTAGTTTTGTATTATCTGGATTACTAATTCGACCAATTCGTCAAATTCTATCTGTTGTCAACCAAGTCGCTCAAGGAAGGTTTGAAGGAGTAATAAAGTACAACGGAAAAGATGAGCTTGGTCACCTCGCATTCCAAGTCAATTTGATGACTAGTAACTTATCCAACTATACAAAGCAGCTTCATGATATTGCAGATGAGCTTCGCCATACCAAAAGCTATCTTGAGTCTTTTGTCAATCACACTTCTGATGCGATTCATGTAACAGACCTAGAAGGTAATGTTATGCAGCTAAATCACGCATTCGAGCGTATCTTTGGTTGGTCGCCTGAGGACCTGCATGGTAAAAAACTATTGAACATTCCTGCAGAGTGCGTAGATGAATACCAAGAATTAATTGCTAGCATACTTCGTAATGAGCCGGTAGCGGATTATGAAACAATTCGCTATACGAAAGATGGCCGAATTATCGACGTCAGTATCACTATTTCTACAATCTGGGACGAAAATGGGGAGATTGTTGCAATTGCTTCAATCACACGGAACATTACAGCACGCAAAGAAGCTGAAGATGTACTGAGGAGATCGGAGAAGCTATCTGTCATCGGACAACTGGCTGCAGGTGTTGCTCATGAAATACGAAACCCACTTACTACCATCAAAGGCTTTGTTCAAATGCAAAAATCATCCAAAGGTGCAATTAAGGAAAGCCAGCTAGACCTAATTCTCTCTGAATTAGACCGGATTAATTTTATTGTCAGCGAATTTTTAGTTTTAGCCAAGCCACAAGCAGTCCAATTTCAACGGGCAGACATTCGTGAAATTTTAATTCATGTAGGAAAACTGCTTGAGTCACAAGCAAGTTTGGATAATGTAGAATTTGAAATGCACATTGATTCCGTCCATGAGTCATACATCCGCTGTGATCTTAATCAGTTGAAACAGGTGCTTATCAATGTGATGAAAAATGCGATGGAAGCCATGCCGGGTGGCGGTAAAATTAAAATAACGCTAGACAGCTCGAGTCCGAGTTTTGTCCAAATTAATATCCATGATGAAGGATGCGGTTTATCTGAAGAGGAGTTGTCCCAAGTGGGAGAGCCTTTCTATACAAACAAAGAAAACGGAAATGGCTTAGGCTTGATGGTCTCACGCAGAATCATCAATAATCATAAAGGAACCTTCTCGATTAAAAGCAAACTCGGAGAAGGAACTTGTATAGAGATAAAGCTGCCCAAATGATCGATAAAAAGAGTAACCCGCTTCGTATGTAGCTAAGGAGCGGGGCGGGGGGATCACTTGTTAGATACAGTAGCTTTGAGAGGTCCGAAACTCCATGCTGCCGACCCTGAGCGCTATTCATGATCCGTGAGTGGACAAAAAGAAACACGAGCAAAATGATCGTGTTTCTTTTCTTTTTTTATAAATACCACAAATGTTTCGTGTTATAATAATGCTAATAAAATTACGCGAAACAGCTATTTCACGTCAATTACGTTTTAAGAGATTTTATTTGTGATTGTGGTACAAGTTATTGCTATTTTTCCAGTGAAATTCATATGAATTTAGGAGATAAAACTAATAATGACGTTAAATTATTCCGAAGATGACTTAATTGATTTTTTTGATATATGGATGAAAGATCAGGGATTTACTTTTCAAACACAAAAGGCCTATATAGGCAACGTACGACAATTTTTAGTGTTCTCGGATCCTAAATCGATAACAGAAATTGAGTCCATTGATATCATGCGGTTTTTATCAAACAAACGACAACGTGGAGCGGTGGATACGACTAGAAATAGATACCTCTCGGCCATACGAACATTTTTTAATGCTTTAATCGAATACAAGTATGTTTCCATTAATCCAGCTCTGGCAATAAAAAAATCCAAAGTTGAAACAAAGCCAATCCCTTCATACCTTGAAGAAAGTATGTTAACCACATTTATCGATTCAATTAGTGGAAAGTACCAGGTTCGAAATGTAGCAATGTTTCTATTGATGAGTTACGCGGGCTTGCGTGTAAGCGAGCTAAGTAAATTAAACATATCCGACTTCAATCATTCAACTAATGTATTAAATGTGAACGGAAAAGGAAGAAAATGGCGGACGATCCCGCTACCAGATCAACTTGCGGAGATTCTGAAATTAGCTTTATTAGAACGAATTAAACCTTACAAAGAAACAGAACAAGCATTTTTTGTTTCACAGTTTGGCCGGAGGATTACTATACGTACAATTCAAAAGATCGCAGAGGCTAATTTTGCGGATTTTAAGCAGGTTTATCGCGATCTCAAAGATAAACCCCTTAGCAGTCATAAGTTGCGTCACACGTTTGCAACTCTCCAAATAATTGCAGGAACGGACATAAGAACATTACAAGAGCTGTTAGGCCACTCTAGCATACAAACAACTCAAATCTATACTCACGTTGGTGACAAGCAAAAACTTGATGCCATGAGTAAAATCATCCCGCATATTCCTGCACTAAAATTTTAGTTCATCGTAGCCGGGTATGATCTTCTGTGGGTTTCTCTAAAGAAAGAGATTTAATTATCAATTGTCCACGGACAAATGTTCCTCACGTCATTGCCGATGGCCTCGGTGTGACCAATGCGCCGATGACGGCAGCTCAGTTGCAGCTCACAAGCGCACACTCCCTCGCGAACATATGAATCACTTGGTCAACATAGGTGTGACTACCCATACCCCCCCCGCTTATATCAGTGAAGGGAGCTAGTTTTCTAGTGGATTAATCATCACGAAATAGTTTTGCATAATTTTTAATTATCCTTTGTCCTGAAGATGACTTCAAAAATTTCAATTCATGCTCGTTGTACAACTCAGTAATGCTGATCTTTTTCTTATTATTCATATGACCTTGGACAGCAATGCACAAAAATAATTCCGTCAAATGATTTCTATCAAAAGTATCCCTGTATTCATATAGAATTTGATTAAAATAAAAAACCCAATCGTATCCAAGTACGCTTTTGGAGAAATTGCAGGTGCCAGGAGTGAATACTGATGGTTCCCTATATTCATATCCACTGAGTAAAGATTCATCTTCTATTTCTTCCTGCACTTAGATCATCTCCCTAAAATATTTTCTTAATTAGAATTCTAAATAATATATTTCGAAAATGGTGTCATTTTAGGGGATGTCAAACAAAAAAATCCACATTTCTTAGGGAGTGGTTAAAAGGAATTGTACATTGCATATCGTTTCCCTCATAGTAAAAATGGATTATTTGTAGGTCTGATAGAGTTTATAGACGTGGAAATTGGTCAAAAATGGATAATGTATAATGAATGCGAAAAGAAAAAGTTCGTGTTTCATGTAACAACTCATTCGCAGCAGCGCTGGGATGAACGTGGGAATGGAACTGAACTTTTGCGGCCACTCTTTTAATTGAAGACGAACTGGATAAGCGCCGCGGTTTTGTTGAAGGACAATATATATTTACCCGTGCTCCATCAATGACAAGGTAAAAAATATTGTTAAGACTGTTACAGAAATATAATCGCGGAATCGTTATGTACAAATTTACTCATTAAATCCAGGCAACGAGCCTCGTGAATATTCAGATATTTCGACTTTGGTTTCCTTATGTTCCTTTACTGCTCAAGGAATTTTATATGATCAATGGAAATGATGACCAAGGAGGGGGTGCTTTTTGTCTACAATTAGATTTGCGGGAATAGTGCGGACGAAATTACGAAAAAAAATAGAGGGAATTCTGGGTGAAGACATTGATATAAACGCTATGCACAATCGAAGCCATATCATAGGTTTAACCCTGCCTTATGAAAGAGATGATTTTTTCACGGTATACCCCAAAAATTATGGTCACCACTGTAGCGTCTTTATTAACACATCTGTATTAGCCGAGGAACGTGCGCTTGAAATTATTTCGTACTTCCAAGAACAACTCAAATTTAGTAACTACGATTTAGTCTTAGAAGTTCTTTTAGCGCCGGATGAATGTAAAACCACACGGAAATTATTGTTTTTCGGGACTGGCAGGGAAAGCTTGAATTTAGGCAAAATACTCAGCTGTTTGCCAATTCACTATAATTTCCGAGACGATTATTATGTCCCACTTCGCAGTTACCATAGGGTGAGGTTCAGGTCTTATTTTCAGCAAGGCTATGTTGGTGTCGAAATTGGGGGAACTCTGGACCGCATGCTTCGAGACGAAGATGCAGCCAAGGCGTTTGCGGAAAAACTTTTCAAGGACGACGATCTAATCAGAACGAAACTGGAGCAAAGAATATCCAAATCCGAAATAACTGTTGATGTGACTAAAATAAATTTTTCCACTACATATCGAGCAAATATCAACGATAAAATTATTAAAACTTCTAAGGGGATAGAAAACTTGTTTCTTCTGGTGGACAAACACTTGGAAGGATTACAAGACGTTCCGCCGAGCATAAAATAGGAGGATCATAATAAGTTACTTTAACTAGGTATAGGATTTAAATGAATAGAGTCACCATATCGATTAGGGGGGGGATTAATATTATGTCTGAAATAGGTTTTGCTCGATTAGTAAAGTCACTTCTAAAAAAAAGAATAGAAGGACATTTAAATCAGGAGATAGAAGTCTATTCTAAGAATTTAAGAAGCCATCAAATTTCATTTTCTTTCCCCTACATAAGAGAAAATATCTTGAATATTTCTCCTATGTACAATGGTTATACTATTGAAGTTTATGTTAACAAAAAGTATATTCCAGAAGAAGTCACCGACAAAATTGTTCATGACTTCGTTTCTCTGCTAAACAGACATGGTTTCGATTCACTATTAATGATTGAATCCTATCAATCTGAAACCAAATTCATCGGCACCGCTCCAGATTACATGGCTATGGCGGACATCTTAAATGCACTGTGTCCATTTTACACACGTGATCGGCTATTTGCGTTAAAAGATACAAACCACAAAGCGTTCATTTCATCTGATTTCGATTTTAAACAAAGAAGAGTTGAGGTTCTTTTAGGCAGTGCAACCAAATATCTGTACAATGTAGTTCAAGCAAGAGAATGGATCAGTAATATTAGAGAAATGGATAACTATATTAATCAAAGAATTTCCGAAATCAAACAAGAGTATTCGAGCAAAAAGTTTTCTTTAAGTGTTGAAGTCACTTCGGTTGGATGGTCGACTACGGCGTTTAAGGCAAAACTTAATGATAAGAGACTTTCTAGCGTAAAAAGTGTAGACCGCCTTTTTGATTCGATACGCAACAAAATAGTTGATCTATAAATTTTATTATTTGAAAGAAGTGATTCTATGGCCACCCCAAAAAAGAATAATATTTTTTCGAAGTTAACTCCTTTTGAGAAAGAAGCTTTGTTATTTGCCTTGTTGCAACACAAAGATCCAACTGACGCAATAAAACAAATGCTCAGCAGCTCATCAGGCCCATTAATAAGATGGGATGGCTATAAAAAAGAAGTAAATCCTGCACTCCGTAACATCTTGGCAAAAATGGGGACAAACAACAATGTGTCTGCATCTTGGATTACCCCTCAAACGTCTTTGGAAAATATTGATGATATCTTTGTTGAATTAGATCTCTTATGTAAAAACGATTGTATATCCGCCAGAGCAAAAGCTGTTGGAGCTCTTATCTTGATTGAAATGTATATCGATAAAAGTCTGCGCTTGGATGCTGATGCTCAGAAAAACCTGATTCATAACTACTCACTTCTAAAGACGGATTCAATTTATGACGTTTACAGTGAATTAAAATCAACTTCTACAAAAGCATTAAAAGAACTAGGTAATCACCCCAATCGGTATATGCGGCATGAGGCGTTTCCTGAGTTAATAGACAGGTTTAATCCTTTTCAAGATTGGGATGCACAGCGAGCAGAAGGTATCCTAACGATGTTACAAACACCACAATTATCGTGGTTGGCTAAGGGTGTTTTGCTCTTCCATTTGCTATATGATATTTCGCCCTCTATAGTTTCTTGTTTTTGCCCAAGTAGCAATACAGATCTGGGATACGATGAACTGTTTAACAAAAAGTATATTTTTGCAAAAGAAAAAGCGGTTTGAAGCCATTGAATCAAAGGAAATTGCATTTAAGGAGATGGAGATAGTGAAACGATCTCTCGAAACATTAAAATACGATTTATATGATAAACTATTCCGGCTGAAAGAGGAGATTGAATATTTAGAGAAAACCGATTTTCCTGCAGGATTCATTTATGAACCTAAAACGGTGGAACTATTAGAAATGTTCAATAAAGCCCGAGGCGAAGGAGTAATAAATAAAAAGAATTTCATAGAATATTTAAAAAAGGAATACAATCTACATGATGAAATTCATACAACTGTAAAACGCTATATGTCAGATAACACCTACTTAGCTCCACATGCTGCAACTGAAAAGCCGGCACCTAGTAAAATCGAGAGTATCGATAGAATTGGCTCTCCAGCACAGTATATTGGACATATCATAAAAAATCCGAATCACGCAATAAATGCGATGGTTATGGAATATATTCCTGATAAACAGTTGGTATTCTTTAATCGTACACATAGAGGTAAGATCATCGATGAAGACGTTGGTTTCTTGACAACCATAGATAACTTTACATCGATGGTTCTTGGTCACATTTTAAGAGTAATTGAACCACATTTTAAGAAACAACAGATAAAAATTAATAATTTATTCATTCTTGATGTCGACGAGAACGAAGTTGAGTATACAATAAAAATTATATCAGAAGGTGAAAATTATATCGTAGGTATTACTAAAGACAGAGTGATTTTCCAATTGGATGAACGGGAATTCAGCCAAACATCATAGCAAGGAGAGTCGAAGGAATGGTAAGCAAAATTAGCAAACGGCATTGCCGTTCTATTGTCTTGGCAATGAGAAGCGGGTTTGTAGATCAGCAACAAAAAAAAGCCCGCGGTTTGGCGGGCTGTGAATATACGTACTAAATACATATTTCATTCGTTTGAATTAAGTGGCCCGCCGGCACCGTCGGCGGGATCGATCATAAATGAGTTAATTCTTCAGACAATGTAATATTATACTTACCGAGTGTATCATAGGAAATGTCTGCAAGTAACTCGACCGAAATTGTTTGTTTCTTTTTGGAAATAACAATGTTAGCTGGTATAAAATTGAATGTCATTACATCGCCGTTTTTATAAATACGGATTTGAACAATGACGTTATCGGAATTTCTTGCAGGGAGCAATGTAAATTGCTCACACTCAAGACCATCTCTTATAGCAGTTCTGAACACACCGACATACTTAGTTTCATCAATCATATTTTTAACTTCTACTATCCAAGGAGAAAAATCCCCCCTATGGTAGATCATATTCTCTTCTTCCACATTATAATTCATAGTAATAATAGCCTCCCTCTTCTGTTCTATTTTTCTAATAAAAACCTAGAAATAATAACTTAGTAGGATCTTCTCTCTTTTATGTACGACAGTTATTCTAATTTTAGCCAATAAATGATAATATTAATACATGGAACATACGTTCTAAAATCATTTTTTGAACGTAAATATTAATGACATTAAATAAATGATAGGCAGGTGACATACTATATGAACGTAATTAAAGAAAAGGATATGGAAGAGCTTCTTTTGCGCATACCTCTTTTCCCTTGGTTCGTAGACAAATATTTTAACCATAAGATAGCTCAATCTCTATCCCCCTCCTCGCTTCTAGGTTACAGTTACGACTTTGAAACATTCTTCTCATGGCTTATTGCTGAAGGGATCACTAAAGTTACAAAAATGACGGATATTACCCTCTTCGATCTTGAGAGGCTTAGAATGGATGACATAGATGGATATAGAACACATTTATTGTCAAAAGGGAAAAAGGCTGAAAAGGATAAAAAAGATAAAAAAGATAAAAACAACAAAAAGTCCACTATTGATAGAAAATTATCTGCGCTTAAGTCGCTATTTCATTATCTAAGCCAAATTGCTGAGGATAAAGACCTCTACCCCCTACTTAAGCGTAACGTTATGGCGAAGGTCCCCATATCTAGAAATAAACCAACATTACTTCCAAAAAGTAAAATGTTAGTGGATGATGAAATTGAAAGATTTATTGAGTTTGTGCAACGCGGTTATGCAGCAACGATTTCAGATAACACGCTTGGGCTGCATTATTACGAGTTGAACCGGATAAGAGATGCCGCTATAATCGCACTCATACTAAATTCTGGGCTTCGTGTATCCGAACTTGTAAATATGAATATGGATGATCTTTATATGAGTGACAAAGAAGATGCAATTTATGTATACGGTAAAGGTGAGAATAATGATGATAAAACTACTGTTCATTTTCGACGTGAAGCCAAACCATATCTGAACGAATATCTATTGATCCGAGAAATCCGGTACACTCCCTCCAAAAATGAAAGTGCTCTGTTCCTCTCGCTTAAGATGGGTGAAACAACCGGAAAAAGGATGCAAAAGCGTGCACTACAGGATATGGTCACGAAATATGCGCGGGCTTTTGGCAAGAATATGACGATCCACAAACTTAGGCACTCATTCGCTACAGAGTACAATAAGAGGCATGACATTTATAAAACCAAGAAGCAGCTAAGGCACAGCTCTGTCGATACTACAGAAAGATATGCTGTAGTTACACGCGAGGAAATGGCGAACGCAATTAATAAATAATCAAGCGGTTGAAGTAATGAAACTTTTAAAGTAGGTGGTTAAGTGTATGAAAGACGAAATTGAAATAATGTATAACCGGTTACGCGATTCAGGGATCACATTAAACGACCTTGACACTTTAATTAATATATACAAAAAGAATGATATTTTCCTTAATGTATGTAGAGAATTTCGAAAGGATTTAAATTCTCAAGTAAAGTCGAAAGTCTATTCAGATTTAACAGCCAAAACCTACGCGATTTATGCGGATAAATTGATCGATTTTATTGAGTCTACAAATCCGGATATAAAGGTGTACGAGGTGAATATAGAATTTGTGGAAGCTTTTACAAAGGGGCAGTCACATTCAACTCAAGACGTTTGTCATTCACTCATTAATACAATACTGTCTTTTGCTTTTGAACGTGGTTATGCAACACTTCATCTTAAGGTAACATGGAACAAGCCGGATGAAACGGAACTTACAGTCAAGTACATGCTACAAGAGGTCTTTGATAAACTTATCATTCAGGCTAAACGCGATCAATCCCGGCCGATGGATATAATTGCCCTTCAACTCCTTATGTATACTGGATGCACAACGAATGAGTTAATCGGCGTTAGGGTTGGTGACGTTAATTTGGAGAATATGACCATAACCATCCAAGGAAAGGGCAGGAAACAGGATCGTATTCTCGGTATATCCGAACATCTCTACGAATCATTGAATAGATACATTACTATAATGGAAATGGGTATGGAGAAAGACCGTATTCTGTTATCTACATACGATGGGAAGGCAGTGTCGGATAGAAAAATACACGATACTGCAAAGCGTCTATTCGAAAAAGCGGGTTTAGAACGACATGACATGGGGAGTTTTCGTGACACCTATGCGATTAACAGTATCCGAACAGGAGCTACAGTTGAAGAGCTATCGTACCGTCTAGGGCTCACGACTACAAGAATTATTACAAAATATGTGGTTTATTGGCAAAACAATTTTCCAGATGAAGTTAGACAACACTCTGAAATTAGCGCACTATCATGATTCAGTCATCAAGCGAGGAAAATGATGAAGAACCCGCTACTTACTAAAGATATGGAGCGGGTTCACCTGATTAGGTTACACGGTTTCTACTGTTCTCCAAGATGGCGATGAATAAGCATGTCTTTCTGGATACCAATTCATCGTTACTTCTTTGACCTCATCTTTCATTAAAGAATTCTGGTATTGAGAGAACAGGTGTCTTTCAATCCAACGAATCCGATTCTCTGGAACGATAGGAGTCTCCCAATGCTTTTCTATGAAGATACTATCGAAGAAGGCTATACGGATCTTAGTGGCAATATGCTCGATGAAATTCTGAACCCCAGGTGTCCCCGGCTTCGCAGTAATGACGACTGTTACGAGTTTCCCTTCTTCCATATCCATTTGTTGGCCAACACGAAGCTCGACGTCACAGTAATAAACGGTTACTTCATTATCGTCGTTGACTCCAAGGTGACCACTAAGATAAGGCCACTGGAAGCGATAAATCCCCGGATGATAGTAAATACTTTTCTCTCCCATAAAGAAGCACTCCCTCATATTTAGCATTAGAACTAATACATATTTTAACATGGAACGTCTGTTCTGTCTAAATTTGGTGCATCAGACCTCAACAAAAACAAACACTTCGATATGAAAATTCCTCTAATACGATCACATCATTTAAATAGTAAAATATGGTATAGTATATTTTAATAACTCCCCTATTAATATGATTTTTAGAGGATAGCCGTAATTTATTAATTGCCAAAAGGAATTAAAATAGGAGAATGGAAGTGGGTTTCTGGGGACCTTTCGAAGAAGAAATTAGGCAAGATGAACGAAAACCCCTCATGGAGGAAATAGCATCTGCGCAGTAGCCAAAAAAATTTTGGAAAGGGCTTCGTCTAACACTTGTTACTATTATAGCAATCTTAGTTATACTCGGAATTATTATAGGATTGGTTATATCTAAATTTTTCTAGTGGAAGACTGCGCGATGGGTGTAAGATTTAGTAAGGTTGGGAAATCCTCTCGAATATCATAAAATTTAGATGGCTTTTTGCCGCGCACTGAATTATAACGTAAAAAGTTGTCATCTCTCCTAAAATCTCAAAAATAATATTTTAGAAAGCGGGCTGTTCCTTGCTTAAAAGATTTTTGTGCTGGATAAATGAACTGATTTTTAATCTTGTTGTCATATTTCTAACTCAAGGAATTTTTTTAATAATACATCGCGATATTCTTTTCTTCTTTCAGAGCTATTTTCTATTAGGTATTCCAATATCTGCGATAATTACGGTCGTAAGCATAATGTTAAAGGATTATTATCGGAACGAGTTGGTGATTATCACGCATAGGGGTTCTAAGCAGAATATCGAGACCAAGTTATTACAAGGTTATTTGCCCATCAATCCCCCGAACCCAAACAATCGTTTCAGGAGGGCTACCGATCACTCTAATCCATGCGTATGGGTTTCTATTGGCAAACCTAATTGGTATAACTTTTTAATGTCTGGAATGCTTGAATATAGACTCCGATTTGGTAAACAAGCTAGCGTAACCTTTAAAGTACCTAAGTACCTAATTAAGAGTCCGGATGGAATTATGAAGTATCCCTTCTCAGGTTTTCTTTTTCTGCGTGCTCAGAAAGTAATTGAACAAAATCTGTTGATCCCTGCTGACGCTGAGGTAAGAGGACTTTAATGGAAATGCTTTATCCACCTGATATGCTATAGAGCACATGCATCTCCTAAGAATTTCAAATTTATGAGCATACGAACACAATGAAAGGTGTGGAATAGTGGAAGCTAAAGCAGCGACAATGAAACTTACGATAGGCAGTTTGATAGATGCTCTCATCGGCCCATTTCTCCAAGCAATAGACAATGCTGGATCCATTTACGAGCAGTTGTTTGTTGCTATTCAATGGGTACCTGACCCTGAGATAGGCTGTAAGGTTATCGAGCGGACACTTCACTATTATTCTTTAGGTAATATATCGAGAGCCGAGCGTCTATATAGAAGATACTGTATGTCGTATTTTTCGGATTCCAAAATACAAAAATTAAAAGACGAATGGAACGATAACACGACGCTTCGGAGTCGTATGCACATCTTAAACAATGTTTTAGATGCTCATAGAGGCGGCTATTACAATCTCACTGTTCCTGTCCTATGTGCACAAATTGAGGGCTATTTGATCGACTGTAACAGTAAATATGAAGGGAAAATTAAACAAAAACATCTTGAGTCAATGCTTGCTGATTCAGATAAATTCGCTTTTTATGCGAAAGCTTTATCGGGATTTGCCAGAAGCTTTTTATTTGTTGGCTATGATCGAGGCAAAAGTCCAGAATCGAATATAAGCCGGAATGCAATTGCACACGGCTACGATTTAAATTACGGTACAAAGGAAAATTCTCTTAAGCTCATTATGCTTATGAACACGCTTCAAACAGTTTATAGTTTTGCTTATCAAAACGTAGAGTAGGTTGTGCGCCGGTGGCGGCAGCGGTCGACAGCCACGCTGCAGGTTCTCACATTATTAAGGATTGTGGTCCGACTGAAGCTCACCTCTTTGTGTTCTCACCGGTGCAACCACCAGCAATCTCAATGCTCGGCGGCCAAAACGGATTTTCCTCACAGATCACATATTTAATATCGGCTACATTTATTGTGAAACTCATTGTCTCTTCTTATTACTTTAAAAATAAGCAGCCTAATCCGTTCTGTATAAATTTTAGAAGAATGTATTTGCTACCTCGACTAACCAAAAAAGCCCTCTTTAGCCCGGGCTAGGGCATTGAGGGCTTATTATTTATTTGCGGTTGCTGCTTCATACTTCCACTCAATCGTTTCTAGGATTGATGTATCTTTTGGGATAGGCTTTCCTTTTTGGATGGCAAGTTCGATTTCAGCTTCTAGTAGGTCCTTTGCATTCTCAAGAACTTCCTCAATCGTACCCCCTCTCGCTCCTGTGCGAATGGCTGGAATATAAGCAACGAAATCCCCTTCTGATTCACTTTCTTCGATCATGATCTTAAAAGTATTGTTTTCCATTGTGTATTCTCCTTTTCGTTGTTGATTTGTTTGATTAGTAAGGCAGCATCGGGGCGCCCAATTGAGGAATAGAAGCATTAGCTTCCAAACCTCTCAAAGCGTCCTGAGACCTAGCAGACAGCTGATTGCAGACGATCGACAAGATCACCTTCGTCGAAACCGTACACCCTTCTCATACGGCCTGTGAATGCGTCACATACGTACAGGCGATCAGATATCCCTTCCTTTTTTCCCTGATTCAATTCTGACTTTGTATCTATCCAATCACGTTTAAATTCTTTAAGAGCGTTAATGTCGGTTATAGGAATGAGGCACGTACCAAATTCATAAACGTACCATGCGAACAAACCTGTCTGGATCCGCTTCATGGCACTTACGTCATTAACTAAAAAGTCTCTTTTGAATCTAGGGTTCTTGATCATGCTATCTACAATATTCTTCATATCTTGAATCAAGGTAGGACTCACATTCCTGGATTGTTCTTCCTTAAACACCTTTGTATTCATATGTATTACCTCCCAATAGAATTGGATCTACGCAAACAATGGTATCTGGTCCTCGTTCGTAAATGCCGAAAGCGATAATGGTTTTCCGTTTTTTGACTTCATCGTATGCCCAAGCTCAATTTCCATGGCCTTGAGGTAATTCCAATCCTCAGGATATAGTCCTGCGACACGCTCAAGTTCACTTTTTGTCGAAAAAATACAGAATTTGCAACTACAACGAGAGACATATTGGTAACATGGGTGCAAATCAATGTTGAAAGCCGCAGCCAATTGCTTTACTTCGGTTTTTAACATCGATCTGATCGGGCGAAACCAATGTACGAGCCTATCCTTACGTTTGTTGGCATTTGCTGAATGTATTTCGAAGTCAACCCCATTAGCACGGTCCGTGGACTCCTCGGATCGCTCACCACTCAGACAAAGGATTTTACAATTATCGAATTGGCGTACCCATTGTCCGTATACATCTCTCTTGTTAAACGAGGTGCAAAATCGAACCTTTTTGTCTGGAAACATACCGCGATCACGGATTCTTTCCTCCAGGGACATTTTCCCCCAAATAACTTCTAGCTCAATACCTAAAGCCTTGCTAGCATATTTCAGGTACTCATCAGTTTCAGGCCAATCGAATAATTGCCGATTGTTGGAATCAGGGTCACCGTCGATTCGAAAATGCACCAATTTCATTTTTTCAACCGGTATCTTATAGCCATACTTCATGACCAGAGCTACAGCTAAACTATCCATTCCGCCGCTAAAACAAATTGTATACAAATCGTACCCCTGAATATCGAGCATATCAGGATGAAGTTTAGGTAAAACATATTGCTCGGCATTACGGATAGCTTCATCTATCATCGTACGTTCCATCATAGCGACACCTTATATTCATGAAGGTACACAGTAATCATGCCGATAAGAGGAAAGGTCTGGCTCGTCGCGTTTTTAAGCAATAGCGGAAGCACTACGTCACGAATGAAATCATGACCTACCATATAATCGATATCGGTCGGCAACTCTTGCCATATACTACGAGTCTCTTCATCTAGATGAATCCAGGCATCGGCAATAATTTTGTCTAAAGATATATTCATTTCGTATTACCTCCTACGCCGCAAGTCGTTATTGTTTTTGTTGAGTATCCATATACCCAGTCAACTCTTGATCCCTCATAAATAAATCGCCATGTATAAGTGCGATCTGTCCATTCATCAGGCAACCAAGCAATAGCAGCTTGTTCAGACTTCGAGAATTGCTTATCGAATTTCTTTTTCAGCGTTTTTCTTGCGAGTTCTTCTCGCTTCGTATTAGTAAACATGCGCGCCCTCCTCGTTACCGAAAAGGTCAAGATACTTCGGCTTATCCATATCCTGCAGCAATGTAAACGCGCCTTCAGGAGTGAATAACAACCCGCCTAAACCCTGTTCGATATTGAATGTCATGTTTACCTTGTCATAAACGAAACGGTCTCCCTTACGCTGCTCTGCAAGCTCTATAAGAGCCTGATATTCAGGTAGGTGAGCATCTTCAGCGCAAAAGTATGTAACCTGGTGTGAACGAGCTGTAACCCATCCTCTGGGATTGCTCTTACGCTGCGGTTTGATCTCAGTGCCCCAACTTCCATCGATAATCACGTAATGTCCCTGATAACAACAAGATTTGACGTGAATGCTCCAGCAATCATTTTGAAGGTAATAATGCACAATTGTTTTATACCCGTTAATAGATGCCAACGTATTTCCTCCCTGTTTTTGGGTACAAAAAAAGCCCACGGAAACACAAAAAAGACACCAATAAGTGTCTATGTCTCCGTGGACAGTTTCGTCCCTATATGTATGTGCCGAGAAAATGAATAAACGGCATTGCCCCATCTCTGTCGAATCAAGTGAGCGACAAAGAAATAATGAAATAATAAAATCGTAATACTCTATATGTAACATAATCGACAAGAAACGTCAATATTGGAGATATACCATGCCATATAGAAAAAGGAGAGAGAAGACACTCTCCCTCCTTCTATTCTTCATCAAATTATTTGTGCTGTCAGAGCCCGGTAAACTCCGCCTCAAAACAACGATAGCAAAAATATTGATCATCTCTCTTCTCTGCGAAACGACTATCTAGGTCCTCTCGCAAGCAAGAAGTGCAAGAGACATATACTGCAGGCGATGATTCCATAAGACCACAATTCTCATTCCATTTTTCCTCAATAGCGGATTTGCGAAGAAGAATACGTCTTGCCTCTTCGAAGTCATAGCAATCAAGCGCCTTGTGTATCTCTCTATAGAGATCATGAAGCAGCTCAACGAGTTCTACCGGCTGAGCGAAGTATGTCCAAGTCTTTTGCATCCGTATTTCCTCCTGGGATAATGAAGAAGGAACGAATGTTAATTTCGTTCCTTCATTCTCCATTATGTTCGTATTACCATACCCTATGATTCCACATTGTGTTTTTCGATTTCCGATCGCCAATCTTTAACTGCATAGACAACTTCATTCAGGGACTTATGAAACGGATACGCTTCACAAAGCTGAATGGAATCATCGTGATTGTCGTCCCAGACACTTTCCAACTCAATCATCGCTTTCTCTAGCTGCCTAACAGCTTGAACAAAGTCCAAATTCATCCACTCGTTACCTCCCTTGGTTGTTCAGAAGAAGAAAAAATTACATCTTCCACATAGGTAGGTCTGCAATTCGCAGTTTTCGCGTTGAAATTAGAACAGTGGACCAGTATAGAGTCAGTAGAAAAAAGCTCATTCATGACTGTTGTAATCTGCAATGCAGCCATTTCGTTTGCAATCATTCGTTGTGGTTGGTAAGGCTCTAGACCGCAATTATGCGAAGGAGGAATAGCATCCTTAGCGTCAATAGGGTACACCTTATCGAGCGGAGGCAAAATTTCCTTACCTTGCTTTTTCAAACCAATTACGATCTGGCCAGAATACCCACTATCCTGATTCTCCTGTTTTTCCTCGTCTGTCCAATCCACGATCGGTTTGTCATCTGCAGGAAGGAAAACTCCTTCAATACCTGCATCAATGTAAATCAAATCGTCAGTTTTCAGAAAAAAATCGTTCATGATTTTCCTCGAAAAGTCATTGTCGACAGCTCCTATTAAAACCTTCTGAATGTGTTGTCCCTCCACGTGTCTGTAATCCAAATTAGAAAACAGTAGCTCTAACTGCTCAACGGATTCGACGTAGGAAGTTGTATAGGTCCCTATACGAAGTCCATACGTCCCTCCGTATCGCTTAGCAAGAACATCCGCCTTTTTGAAACCCAC
The DNA here is from genome assembly GCF_059691975.1 of Paenibacillus sp. J22FR5. Lineage (NCBI taxonomy): Bacteria > Bacillati > Bacillota > Bacilli > Caryophanales > Paenibacillaceae > Paenibacillus > Paenibacillus sp. J22FR5. Next base: position 163,809 of record NZ_JCAUAN010000009.1, read on the forward strand.
ATCGCTATCGATGAATGGTTGGCGCAAAATGTTCTTCGATTCTACCGTATCTGGATCAGCAATCAATAGAAAGGATGGGACGTTTGAGAAGGCATTCATCATCTTGGTGATACGCTGTGTCGCATACCCGCCATTGCCACCCGCACCAATCAAAACGATATAATATAGGATTTTTCCTATGCTTTTACGTCCGTATGGCTGCTTGTGATCCTTATGAAAATCCAGTAAATTAATCATTTGTATGACCTCCGAATGAATATTGTGCGCATTGAACTCGCTTATGCCAAACGGCAGGATACATTACGGGATTAATGGCTCTGACCTCTTCACCATGAACATCTCCCTCAATAATGAGAGTTGGTTGTAAAGGAATAAAACGGCCAACCATACCTGCTCGGGTACGCAGATTATAAGTAATCTGTTCAACCCCTTTTTGCAGGTTACCAATAACCCCATAAAGCATAGTTCCTAGCTCGTCCGCATTATCTACGGAACTAAAATAGGTATTCATCGTATTATGGGAGTGGATCTCAGCAACTTTGATATAATGTGCCGGGAATTCCGTATAACACGCATCAACTGATACTTTAGTTACCTCCTGATAAGGCACATCGAGAACATAACGCTTTTCTTCCGTATCAAAATAGAACACGCCCATTACTTCAACCTCATGCATCGCATAATCGGCGAAGAACGAAACAAGTTGTAAAAACAAGTGCTCCGGTATTTTAGGCAGGTTCATCTTAAAACCTTCACGGCATGACTCCAGTTCCTGGACCTCTTGTACTTTAGTTACGAATACTCCGATAGGGTTCTCCCTTACCTCGTAATAACCGTCTCTAGCTGCCAAGATGTTGATAGGCTGAATATTCTCCGCCAGGTCTTTCGATTGAAAAAAGAAGCCCCTGATGCCTTGAATCAGGCCAGCTCCCTTTTTTCCTCCCGTTACCATAGGGCAGATGATATTTTTTTTATCATCATACTCCATTTTGGTGCGTTGTTTAGACAACTCCGGGTAGTCCTTTTCCAAACGTTTACGAACGTCTTCCATTTGGAGAGTTGCGAGCGAATCATCTGCGAAAAACTTCGTAATCGCAATGTTCATCCCTGCATAACAAATGAATGTAGCATTGTTAAATACAGGCTTCTTCTCCTCTGTTTTAGCAGCTGGCTTCGTTGAGTTACCTTCTAACTTGACCTGTTTGCCTGCGAGTTCCGCTTTATTTGCAGCAGATTCGCTGACCTCATGATCCTCAGCAAGTGCTTCACGTTCGTCCTCGTCCAATTCATCTTCTTCATGGTCACCACTTTCACAATCGTCACTGCAATCAGCCGCCTTATCTTGCGACTGTTGACGGAGTTCCCGCGCTTTCTGTCCAAAAGAGATAACTTTCTCCACTTCTGGTTTTGAACAGTTATCATTAGACTCGACAGCAGGAGCGGGTGTTTCGGCGGCAGGCTTGACCGGATTTGATTCTTTCGGCTCTACAGGAGTTGAGAAAGATTCAGCACCACCAAAATAAGATAAAAAGTCCAATTGTTCGTTTGACATTCGTATTTCCTCCAGTTGTTTATATAATTTTCGTATTACCCCTAAATTTCTTCAAGACGATGATACACGTCTAATTCGTATTACATCCTAGTTCCTTGAACAATCATTAATGACACGATCGATCCAGCTCATCAAAGTGTAGCCAGTAGGTTTCAGGTAATCATCCGGAAATGGCTTCCCTTTTATCGATTCGACTAGTTCCCGATATTTCATTTTACTCAGGTTCGCTGAAGCGTAATGACAATCTGAGTTTGGTGAATTGAAAAAGATCTCGGGAGTAGTTGAAATCTGAGAAATCCGTTCGTAGGATGGCAGCGTGTGACCTCCCCAACATACCGTAAAATTATCTTGGACGTTGGTGTAAGGATACTTGTAAACTTTGGCGTCCTCGTTGAGAGGAACCTGATCTTCGAGTGCACCGACCATGACCTGCCGAACCTGTATCCGGTTATTACTTGCAGCTAATTGGAAACCAAAGATGAGTCTTGGGAAAGGAACGTCCTCAATTACCGCTTCATGGTAAAAAGCCTTCCGAACTTGTGGAGCGACTTCGATAAAGCAGTAGTTGTTTAACCCTTCAGCATAGAAGATAGTGCCACGTGGTAGAATGGGCGTTCGAACAGCAGTTGATTCAAGTGAACCAAGAATTGCCCTAGAAACAGCCTCATGGGTGTAGCTACCTTCTCCTAGCTTTACTCCTTTTGAATACTCTTCAACGATAGGTAATTGATGATCACGCAAACGGATCACCATTTCGTTTCCGTCGTATCTTTCTTTTTCTGCGCAAGGCAGCGTAGTGGCCATTGTCATGCCGCTTCATCCTCTCTATTTTTACGTATTACCGCCTGGCTAATGATGGAGATCATCGCTTCATAAGAAAGCTCATCTCCGGCATCTAAAGAAATACCGAAATCACACTGATCCACAAGTTTAGAGAACACAAGACTTGGGTGTTCATCTATTTCAGCTTCTGGCATGATACCAAGTACTTCCTGAACCATTTTCATCATCACAAGATTCCGCAATTTATCTCGCAAATACCTTTTGCGATTACGGATCTCTTGTCTGATTGTTGTCCGTACTTCCACCAACGCTTTCAACAAAGGGCTATAGAGTCCCCATGCCTCCGTCAACGTAATGTGTATGAATCCATCTTCGATTACGCCCGTCATTTCAAGTTCAGAAAAATAGTCATCCGTAACAGATAACATATCTGTGAAAACTTGTACCATCCGGTCGTGCTCTGTAGGACGAAGCAGTACAAAAAGGTCCTTTAACTCTGGACAGGGGACACGAATTTTAGTCTCCGTTTGCCAGTGTTGATTCGTTCCTTCGTATGTCTGTTCAGCCTCTCCAAAGATGAGCTTCAAACATTCCCAAAATACCGTGGACTGGTCACCAAATCCATTAGAATAAAAATCAATTACTGGATTTGCAGCAAGATCGACTCCTGCGTCATGTGCTATTTTCAACATAACAAATCCATCGTAAGTTGATTGCATTTGGTATACCTGGTCCGAACAAAAATAGGTTGGTTCCATATTACCTCCGCACCCTTCTCAAAAGAATTGAACATCCGTTGTTTGACGCTCTGGCTTCGCTTTTTTAAGCGTGTAGATGGCTTCGACGTTGTGAAGAAATTGGTGAATTGCATTCCCTTCATTAGGGTTTCGATCCACTTCGTCAATTTCTTCACCAGCAAGATAGCTGTCTTCACTATCAATACGATCACTGTCGATGTACTCCATCGCATGCACCAAAGCATTTTCGGCATCAGCAAGAGTGAATAAATCCCAATTAATGGCTGTACTTTTTGTCTCATAATGAGCCGCCTCAATAGCGCGAAAAAGTCCTTGATTATAATAGGTTTCATCTCGCTGGTCGCCTGCCAAATTCTCTTTCAACTTGTCCAAATTGATGCTTAACATTTGTAATACCTCCTGTGTGTTGAACGCAAAAAAACCGCAAAAAGTAAAATAAAGCATGCTAAAAAGCATACCTATTACTCTCTGCGGTAAATTACGCACAAATGTGTATGAACGACTAATGCCGTGTTGCCCCTTCTTCGTCGTAATCAATGAACGTCGAAGAAATGTGATTGTTGTTTCGGAATGGCTTTATTATAGCACATTTAAGAATGAGGTTAAAGTAGTTGCCAAGTAATAATACGGGTAAGATCCTTCTTTGTCATAAGACAAGAATGGTGCTTCCAACATTGCTGCAAAATATAATTGAAATCATCGAACATTGATTACTAGAAGAGATGGCAAATTAATTGTTAAAAACCTTCTCTTTTTCTTTTATTATAAGTCATCAAAAAAAGGAGAAGTGAAAAAAATGAAAATTTGTAGAATTAAAGATTGCCACCAAACTAGAACGTGCATGATTAAGGTCGTGGAGGAATTAACCGGAGAAGATTTCGCTGAACGGATCCCAGAATACGAAAGTGATTATGCATGCTGGAATAACTTAGACCTTCAAGAAGATAGCAACGATTAGAACTTCAGAGCCGCCCGAAAATGACTTACACTTAACGAATAACAAAAGGCTCGTGGATAAGTCCACGGGCCTTTTGTTTATTATACTGCTGAATTCCATTTGACTTCTAATTATAAACAATTATTCAGCTCATATTAAAATAGCGATTGAATCATTACTCGCCTATATGTATCGTTGAAATCATGTTCCCCATAGCATTTGCAGTTTCCAGGGCACAACGGCCTCTTAGTAACGTACTTTTCTGTTAAATCTTGTGATGCAATATATAGCTTTTTATATGCTTCATCATACAAGTACCGACCGTCAATTCTCCATCTTGGATCATCAAGCAAAATTGACTCTAGATAAGGTTCAAATGGTAAAATGCCCGTTGCATATCTGAACGTAATCATTTGTCCAAATTCACCTTTATTGTAATTTGATCGCAGCTCTTCAATGGAAGTAAAATATCTCTGCTCAAATGTTTCTCCCTCTACCCATTCGGTAGGGTTCTTCTTCGTAATTGCAACATCTGTCGTCCAAGGACTAGTCAGAAACTCCGTGTTGTATTGAAACAGAACGGGGCCATAGAAGTTCTGATATCGGCTCCTTTTGTGAATATCAACATCATCGAGAAAAATGTCATTCCAAACATCATACTTTTTATCTATTTCATCACTCTTTTGACTCGTTTGCTTTAAACCTTTGGATTCAACTGCTCCGCGAGAGAGCAAGCCACCCTCCTTTAAAAAAGTAGCAGCAGTAGTTGCAGAGTTTGCATGATGCAGGTGAGTCAAACCAATTTCAGTTAAGAATGCGTATACATCGAAATTATTATACATGAGCAATCATCTCCTTTTAACACGTGTTATTAATAATGCTTGCCGCCAAAACAGGGCTAATAATCGGAACAACTTGTCATCCACCGATCGCCTTATCAACATTAATTATACTAAATACTGTATATAAAAAATAAGAGCCCATTAAAAGGGCTCTATGAATATTACGTTAAATAGTCTTCGTGCTAATTAAAGTTGACTGTTTATCGCCATTAGGTCGATCATACATCAATTGCTTCACAGATTGATTCTTTTGCTGATCCGTTTTGGTAGATGACGACATAATCTTGACTAATTTATACAAAAGCATGTTCTTTTAATACCTCCGGTTTGTTATCGACAAAACTAAACAAATTGACTAGAAGCGGGACTAATGAATCTCGAAAAATGAGCGCTTGTAGTTCCCGCGTTGAATTCGTATTCGTCTTTGATATGATACTGGCCATATGATTTTTCAATGTTTTCTCGGAAATACAAAGGTGTTCACCGAGTTCACGATTATTGCCACCATAAATCACAAGTAGTTTTAAAACTTCCCTTTCTCTACGTGTAAGGCAAAATCGATTACTGAACGTTTCGAAATATGCACTAAGTGTGGGTGATTCTTTTAGTATTTCGATCATCTATCTAGACCTCTCTTTCACTATTACATTGCAAATACGTGTTTAATGTCTGAGTTAAATACAAAGTAGATTAAAGCTATCGTTAGTAAAATACATACATGTTCGACAACCGTACCACTAAATGCCCCTGTGCTCATAAGACGAAATCTAAGTCTCCATTTCAAAGGAGGAATCGGGCGTATTCCACGATCGGTCACTGAGTCTGCAAGCAAGTGCAGTAGATAAGACAATCCGCCAGCTATCCATATTTGATGTCCATACTGATGCGTTGCAGCAAATAGTAGCATGCTCCATCCAACGACCCCATAGAGGGTATGAGTAATTCCTCTATGTGGAACCAATGCACAGACGATTAGCAAACTGCCGATGATAAAATTCCAGGGAGTTAATATGTGACCGTATGCGATCAAACCAAGACCGATGAGAACCATAACGACATTACGCATGGTGCGACTCGGCAAGAATGATACAACGCCGACAAGTGCGGCAATTACTGTATTCCAAGGGGCAAATTCCTTGCCGTAAAAGAATATATAAGCAGCGATCGCAAGTAATGCGAATTGAAACACTTTCAGCAAGCTCTTAGGGATCATACGACGAACAAGGAGTGAGTTTGGCTCGTCAATGTCAGGCAATAGAGCACTCACAAGCGCAACGCCTACAACCGGCAGCGTAATCGGCTGTTGTGTCATCCCTAGAACAGAAAGTGTTACCCCCGTACTTATCACAAGATGAGAACGTCCCATCATATACAATCATCTCCCTTTCTCTAACAAGGCAATATGTGGACGAGATCATCCACGGACTTTCCATACTTACACTTCGGTAATCCTTTGATCACCATCTTGCCATAACGCTTCGTATACATTCGGGGGTCAAGGATTATTACTGCTCCTTGGCATGCCATAGAACGGTTAAGTCGACCAAAGCCCTGTTTCAGTTTAATCATCATTTTGGGAAATGTGTAATCAAAGAAGCTACTTCGATTCGCTTTTTCTATCAACTCGATTTGAGCCTTTGTAAGCGGTTCGTCCGGATGCGGGAATGGTAGCTTGGGGATCACGACTGCGGTGAGAGCGTCCCCCGCCACATCCACGCCTGTCCAAAAGCTTGAGCAACCAAACACAATCGTTCGTGGTTCGCTTTTCAGTTGCTTGATAATTTCTTCTCGGTTACACCCTGGGAACTGGCAAAGTAGATGATAACCATACTCTGTGCAATAGTTTTGAATTCTTTCGGCAACCTTAGTCATCGTATCGAAACTGGTAAAGAGTACAAGCATTCTTCCACCGGTATACATCAAGATTTCTTCCAACTTATCAGCTGTGTACTGGATATATTGGGGGCTATCTGGGTTAGGTGCATCATCGGTGCAGAGCACCATCGTTTTGTTTTCATAATCAAACGGACTTCCTACCATCGTGCTATCATAATCTCTCACGCCTATCCGACCGGAGAAGAAATTAAAGGTGCCATGCGTAGACATCGTTGCACTGGTGAGTATGACAGGCACTTTATCAAATAAGCCTTTAGCCAAGACGACCTTCGGAAAAAGTGGAGCTGCATGGAGCGTTATTTGATCTTTTCTCTGCACTTTAGCCCAATATGCCCATGATTTCTTGGAGTTGTCCCCGATGAAGTCTAAGTCTTCATTTAGCTCGAACAAGCGATCAAGGATATCTGACACCCTTTTTACATTTAACTCTTTAACCTGGGTGATAAATCCTCCGAGCATATTGCAAACTTCGGCTACATTGATCTTCTCAGATAGCAGGCGAAATGGCTTGTCATCCATAGTCTTTCCTACTTCCGTGTAGATACCGTCAAGAGTCCGCTGAAATTGCTGACGTATTTGAGTAAGAGAAAGCTGAGTAGCTTGATCTAGCTCATTAAATGATTCTCGCTGAAACAAGTGATCGAACAAATCATCAAATCGGTTTAGATTAACTTCTTTTTCGAATATCTGACAACACACGTCTTCGATCTCATGTGCTTCATCAAAAATAACGGCATCATACGGAGGAAGCGATCCATTCCCGGTCTTTTTACGCATGACCAGATCCGTGAAGAAGAAAGCATGATTGGTTACGATAACATGGGACTTGTACATCTTTTCTTTTAAATCTTCCAGTGAACACGTATCCGGCTTGTTAATAGCTGTGCATGAAGATGCTGTTATTTTCATCCATAGGCTATCTTCTATATCGAACCCTAGCCCTGTTCGGTCCGTAACCCCTTCCTTCTTTACCTTGTTGAATATCCGCTGGACAATTTTTGCTTCATGACTACTGCTGCGAAGCATTTCTTGCCATAGCTTCTCCAATTTGTCATAGCAGATATAGTGTGACTTCCCTTTAACCAGTTGATAACGGAGGTTTAAGCGCTCCATCTTCAATATCTCCTGTACCCTCGGAAGTTCCATATTAACAATTTGCGTCATAAGCGGGATCGTGTGTGTGCAGACGATCACGGTTTTATTTTGGCTCGCTGCCCAGTAAGCAGCGGGGATTAAATATCCAAGAGACTTACCAGTACCTGTCCCCGCTTCTGCCAATAGATGGCCCCCTTTTTCCAGTGCTGAACCCACCATTTGAGATATATGAAGTTGCGGGGCACGGGGTGCGTAACCATTGACGAACTTAGACAAATGTCCATTATATCCAAGAGCACGCTCTATAAAATCCTCCAACGAGTACGCCTCCTAATTTAATTCATGTATATATATCACTATACTAATATGTATACTAATATAGTACCATTTTACTAGAGATAATCAAAATTTTTTTGCTGTTTTTTTCAAAACTGCTGCACGCACAAATAGCCGATGGAATTTAATCCATCGGCTTTATGTCGTATATGTACTGGCTTATATTGCCATTATTGGTTAAGGGAAACGAACACAGGCGCGAATCGCCAAAGAGATGGTAACGCGAATCGTTGAATCCATCCGAGCTGCTCGGTTCAGAATCTCGTCGTCCATGCTACTTTCCTATCGTGCCCACCGCGAATCGGCCCGAACGTATTTTTCACATTTCATCGGAAACTCATACTCTAGTATAACCAGTATTTAGACACAATATACTAGAGTGCTTGTCTTCATCTAATGAGTAAGATTTACTTATCAAGAATTTTCAGTAAATGGGGAATCGTTTTTTTAATGCTGGCTACATTCACATTAATACCTGCATCTTTTAGGATTTGTGTCGCACTATTACTTAAATTCGCAAGATCCGACCAAATCGGATTACCACCTTTAATCTCTTTGTGCCCTATCCATTCACTCGTAACGATCAATACACTATCAGCTAGATCTTCTGGAGTGGCATTTAAATCTATTGATTGGATATCAGCTTTTAACTTTGCCTTATAATCATCATCGCTATTTGCCTGAGTTGAAGTTGCAGTACTGGTCGGTTTTGGCTCCACTTTTATTACAGGCGCTTGTGTCGGAATTTGCGTTGGTTTAGATATTGGAGTTGCCGTCTGTGCCTGCGTCGCTGTTGTAGGGGCTGGCGCAGGAGATTCCGAAACTGTAGGTTGCTCCATACGCGCTGCGTTATATATTTTTTCCTTTTGTTCTGGTGTAAGATTATTGCCAAAACTGTTATTTGTCGTGGAAGACGGTTTTTGGGATACTACAGACTCTTTTTGAGGTGCCGATACTGGTTCTCCTGCAGTACTCCGAATTATCATAGCGTATGCTTCAGATGCGATTGCAGACAGAATGAATACCGCTCCAAGAATAGTAAAAATACTTTTTTTCATTAGGCTATACCTTCCTTACGATCATCAATGGATTTCTCAACGATATTTACTATGGCTTGCTGTTCTTCAGCAGAATAACCTTCGTATTTTGGAAGACCTTGAATATAAGAAATCAGCGCAGCATCCTTGATGACATCAAAATTCTTTGGTTTCCCCTCTACAGTAGAACGGTCATTCGCAATACAAAGTACACCAATCACCGGGACATGGGCAAAACCATGTTCCTGCAGCAACCTCTTCAATAGAATATCGTGGTGAAGCATTTGTGCATTTGGATCTTTAATTACATCATTTTTAACGACATTGCCATACGAATCCCGTTTAATTCGTTCAATCCCGTTATTCGTAAACTTTAGATCACCGCTATAATTTTTAGTTTCGATATGGATAACACCATTTGGACCCACAAGTAAATGGTCGAACTCATGGCGCAGATCAGCATGAATGATATGAATACCATTCCAGTTTTTATATTGTTCGTCTAAGTATTGAAGATGAAAAATGACTCTTTTTTCAGAACGATCAGCTGCTTCTTTTTGAGCTGCTCTTATTTCCTCGCGAGTCAAATTTTCATTCCCATGATTTTTAGAACTTGTTTTCTCTAAAAATTGATACCAGAACATCTTTACACCCGGATCAATTTTTCTGAAAATTTTTCCGAGAACTAGAAAGATAATACCTACAACAAGTAAAACAATTGCTAATATATCAAATGTGTTCATATGATAACCCCTTACGATTCTTATGTAGTCTTTTCTAATGTCCTTTGCACGTCCACACGCTACCAGTGCGGCTGAAGATGTTTACAGTAATGTGTTGCATCGATATTAAGGAGTTGTGCTGGCGCCCTCAAATTTTTTCCGAACATCTTCAGGCAACGTGCGCTTCCAATGGGGACGAAGATGAACAAAGCAGAACGTCATTTTATCCCGATTAAGCCCATTGATAGTGGCAAGCATATCCCACTCTTCTTGCGTGAGCTGCGCACCGCAGTTGCTAAATATGCAGAATCGATCGATCTTTGCTTTGGAATTGAGCTGTTTAACTTCGGATACCTCTACCGGCGGGCTAGACTCAAGCAAATGCTTAAGCGCTGGATTACCGCCCCAATCATTGATCTTGAACGGAGCGATGTCACGCCATCCCATCTCCCAAGAATCTAAAGAGTCAAGTATTGCAGCGTTATAAGAACGGTCAACGGCATTAGAGATACGTTTCGGGAGCCCTTCTGCGCCTTCTTCGATCTCACAAAACCCAACACCATCTCGGAAGTGATCGCCAATGATAACACGCACAATTGATTTTACGTATCGATGAGGAACGTTGACCTCGACTTCCTTAACCTCGCGGCTCCATCGACTGTTTGTAGCTGTTTCAACCCGATCGGTATACACTTGATTTGGTATATAGGCATGGCCGTTATCTTGCCGGTTTTTTACCGAACCTTGCGGAAATGTTTTTTTAAGCTCCGCCACCACATCAAGGTAGTTAAATTCCTCCAAGGCTCCCACCCCTTTCTATTTCAAATTAACATGACCGAATTTATCCATGTACTTATCAAACATGGAATAGACTTTGAGAGCCAGCTCTACCCGGCTAGGCAGTTCACGTAGCAGCTGAATAAAATATTCATTTCCAAGGTCGGTAATTTCGTAATAGCGATTGTAACGCTTGTCATCGCCCCACTCTCTTTTCACATGGCCTTTTTCTGCAAGTGTTCGTAACCGCTCGCTAAAATAGCCGTCATTTACACCAACCCCGTCTAGCTCCTCGACGATCTTTTGTTCCATCTGCCTGGCGTAACGGCGTCCATCTCGCAGTTCCGAAAGTACGATAAAATCGATTACCTGCTGCACCTTAACGACATACCCAAGAGAACCAGTCTTTTCGATGGGATCTTGATTGCGGGCCATAACTAACACCTCTCCTTTTTCGTGTATTTAAATAATGCCATCTATACCGGCTAGAATATATTTTTGAATGGTCTGCTGACGATCATCAGAATCATTTAGCTGCTGCTTCGAGTAGGTCATAGCCGATTCTAAAATCTTTGTAATGATTTCAACGGAACCAGTTGTCTCGCACCATGCTTTACCTGTTGTCATGTCTCGAACTTCAGCATGAATCTGAGTCAAACAATAGAAGATGAAGTGCGAGTTGTAGTGTAGAGAAGTTAAATAATAAAACAAGTGCGGCATGTGGATCATGAGTGTTTGTAGCCATGTCCTTATCTCTGGAATCTGGTAAATAGGGCGCGCGTCTTCATCGTACCCACTGAACCCAAGAATGATCGCACCATACCTTACATCGTAGTTCAATATTAACTCCAAGAAAACATCAACTGCACTTTGGACATTGTTACTTTCAATGAGATACCTATCAATATAGATTGGTATGAACTCTAGAACAGGGGTTGGTGTTATTTCCTCAATTCGCCAATCTCCATCCTTTTCTAAATACGCAACATGCTTATATGCCAAATCAATTTCCCGAATCATAAGCTCACTTACTCTCCTCAATATTCGACCTGAATGGTGATGCACGCTCCCACGGTTTATTCAAAGAGTAATAACTGCTCAAATAATTTCTCCGGCTCTGTGGGATCCGATTGTCTTTCAATTACTTCCTCTGTCTCCGCAGCTTCTTCATTGTGCACTCCTGGTATTTGCTTAACAGTTGAGCAAATTTTGCACATGTAGGATATTCCTCGTTTGGCGGAAAGCGCGATACGTATCCTTTCTTCAAGAGGCAACTCTGCTATTTGAGCGCATTCACCACAAATGAATTCTTCCAAGATACTAGCCTCCCCTCGTCTACTCATTATCCGGATAAACATCTTCTTGGAAAAACACTTCTTCCGTACCATCTTCAAACCGAAACAACGCACTTGCAGTTTCACTATCTGGTGGCGACCAGGCAGAAACTCGAATGACAGGCACGTTATCATAAAATAGCGTGTGAACGAAATATTTTGGCCACCGCGATTGCATACCAACCCACCTCTTAACTTTACTTCAATCCACTATAAATAAATTTCTGTTTGATAAAATCCACCGCGTCGTAGTATCCTAGCTTATTAGTAACAGCGTACAAATCTATCATTCTGATCCGTATATGAGTCTTGCCTTTGGGGAACACTGTTAATTATGAATCTCAAAAATTCCCATATCTCTATTTTACCACAAATATACTTGCTTTCAATATACTTGTTATCACCCTCCCGCTTCCTATCTCGGTCTACCTATGCGCGTTTTGGGGTTTCTTCGTACCTAAATCCCGTTGATACCCATGTTTTGTACTCTGTATCTAGATTTGGACCAAGCTGCAGACATCAACTCTTCTACTCGCTACGGGTTTATTCTTTGGCTTTATTACGTATCCAGTCGAAGATTCGTAATCTGCTACTTCATCCGTACCAAGATGCAATTTCGGTTGTCGGGGGGGCCGGCCGCGCTGCGCGTTTTTTAAAAGATGTTTTAAAGGGGAAAAACAAGATCGGTAACTGATTGTCAACATAAATAGAAAATTAATACGTAATCCGGTAGAAGGTATCGGCGGGATCGGAATACGGAGCTAGATATAATAACAGGTTGCAGGCACCGTATAGCGTAGCTGGGTAACGGAAATACATACATCTATCGGGCATAAGGAGCGGGATCGTGGCAGAGGTACTGCGGCGAAGGTAAGAATCGGCAGCCGAACGAGGGAAAAGTATGGAGCGGGCGCAAACGTAGAAGTGATAACGAGGAAGTTCGACGGGAAGGATTCAGGGAGAGTGTTTCCAAGTATATTGATTTCAAGTATATGTAGGCGCACGACTGATCCAAATCCAAAATAGAAACAGCAGCGAACCAAGACTTGAAAAATAAAGTCTTAGACCGCTGCTGTTTTCAATTGAGCCAACATACCCGTCTGAGTACACCTCGCTTAAGTTGAGCATACAATCAATGCCAATGATTAAATCCTTAGTAAAGGTAGGTTTGATCTTTTGGCTAGTTCTACTGCCCGCTCTACCTCCCCTTCGTGTGTATCTTCTGTTTCTAATAGAAAGACTGCGATTGGATTTGTATAAGGATCATTAAGTAGCACAATTTCGTTATATAACCTGCGTTCTCCTAGGTCCTCAATATCACCTTTCTGATATTTTTTCGAATCGTTCTCTATTTCTTCAATGTGCATCGTTTTGCATGCTTTATAACCGTTATATTTAAAATATGAATCTGGACCTAGCGGTATAGCTGTAAGCGAAAAATATTCAGCATTGATACTATCATAGTTGAAAGGCATTTCATCCGCATAGCAATCAGAGCTACTAATGAGCAATACATTCTTTAAATTAGGCTGATATACAAACCCTAATTTCGATTTATTGAAAGTACCTTGAAATTCGTCTGTAATTAGACTCGTAGAAATGATCGGTTTACTCTTGGCTTGTTGAAGAGCAAATTCAGTATTAGTGTTTATAGCATGTACAAGAAATTTATACTTACTTCCGCGTTCATACTCTTTGGGTTTTGTTAGTTGATTCTCCCACTTCCTTAATGTAATCGCTGCGAGAGGTTCTTCAACATCATATTGAAAATTTACATATGTTTTATGTCGTAATTTAAAGTCCTCGTCATCCCTATTCAAATGACTAATGATTTTCCTTGCGAGATCAGCATCGCAAGAAAAATCATTTTTCAGCCTTCGCTCTCTTTCAGATCTATCTTTTTTATATTCGGAAAACCATTCTTTCTTAGATTTAAATTGTTCTTTTATTTTTTTGACAGCAATTACATCATCATTAGTGAAGCCCCCTAATGTTCCGTCTATAATCAGATTGATATTGAGTTCTGTCTGCTCTAACTTTCTCTCCAAATTTGTATCATCTAATTGAATGGAATTAATACGATTAGTTAAAGTGTCGAAGTCTTTTGGTTGAAGATTATTTGAGCAAGCTATCATGTCAATCTTTTTGCGTCTCGCGTATAATAAACTATCAATAACTGTTCGTTGAAACATAGTATCTATATGCAATATTTTACCCCCATAATAAAAATAAGGAACGGTTGTCATAGATGCTGAAATTGATAATACATACCATTTCATCAAAGAACCGTCCCTTAATTAGCTTCTAATTGTCCTTAGTTGGGAATTCCCAAGTATCGTACCAGCCTCCGAAAATCTCTAGGAACACATCTTCGGGGTCACAATCCACTACCGCATGCTTTTCGATAGCCACCTTTACCTTACTAGGCTTGCTTTTGTGCTTTTCAACACTTAGAACGTTCCTCAATTCACCCTGGAAGGAATGAGGGATACTGTTGTAGCGCGTGTAACGATGAGACTGAGCTAACATATCGCGCACCCGAATTGGACGAACGATATTTGTTTCGTCTTCATTCTTGCTTACTTTAGCATGAATGTACAATGGACTGTCGCATGTCTCGCAGAACATTTCCGATGGATTTTCAGGAACGGACACTTTTTTGCATTCATAACAGCGCGCGCTGATAATTTGGGGAAACCAACCATGGACTTTGGACATTAAAATCACTACTCCTTTATTAAAGCATGGGATATACTATACTTAATTAAGTATATATTATATAGTTAATTTATGGAAGGAGTGAGGATTTTGAGAAATCGAATGCCGCTGCGCGTATACTTAGATACGCTAAAGATGTACTGGGAAGAACATCGTGTAAACACGGAAGATCTCCGCATAAATAAGTACATTGATTTTGTGCAATCCCTTTTCGCCGAGGATCCTTTATTCACGGTCAATCAGATCTCGAAATACTTCGACCTTTCAAGACTTACCATCGAAAAAAAGATGCTTGATCATGGATTGCCGTATTATGAGCTCCAGATCGTTGTCGTTAAGAAAGAAAAAGAAACCATCGTACTTCCCCGTGATCGCATCTATATTCGCCTTACTGACTTCTGGGACTTCCTCATCCAACATTGCGGGCTTGAGTATCAAAAAGTTGACGCAGAAATCGTAGCCTTTGAATGTAGCGCTCCATTTAAAGACATCACGGCCCGCCGATTTGCCTCATGCAAGGCTGCCATACGACTTGATAACAAAATAGAGCCGGTTCTAATTGGATCGGAAATTGTCGCTACCCTAAGCGGGCATCTATTTGACCATAATCTACTTTCCAACAAACAGCTTCAGCAGAGCTTGATACGATCTAAGAGCTCCGTTGTTCTAATGTCTAAGCTATGTGACAATATTATCTTTTCTCTCCCTGGGACAAGCGGAGAACGCCGTAGACGTAGGTTTATCCTTACCAGTGATAAAAAAACCCTCTTTACCTATTCACTTCCTTTGCTGACTGCGGATATACTCTCGGGCGTTGTGCCATTTCCGTATTTGAATGATTCAACCGATATTTCAGACTTATAACCAACATCTTTTATTAATTTATACTTAATTGAGTATATATAGTTGGGCGTTTCCTGTGCATTTTAGCGGTCACTTTAGAGGCGCATGCTGTCACCCTGTCACGTATCGAAACGCACAAGCGTAAATTTTGGGTTTTATTCTAAGCTCCTAAAGTATGACCCCTAGACATAGTTCATTTTATTTTTTCGGTCTATACACCATGTAAAACTCGCCACTACTGCCAAGGTTTCCGCAATTTACGAAACCGTGTTTTCCGAAATATGTGACGTTGTCCTCGGTTTCTGTGTGAAGTGTAATTGGTATGCCTGCTTTTTCCGAAAATGCTGTAATCTCTTTCATCATTTTTCGCCCTTCGCCTTTTTTACTTGAATGGATGTTGCATAACTCAAGAATCATTTCATCCTTGCTGTGGAAATCCGCAAATTTTTTATTAACTATCGCCATTTGAAGGACACACATACATGAAAAATCTCGCCTAAGGATGCAATAGTTCATTCCTCCATTCAACAATGCGTTGTTCAGATAGCACCTTTTATTGTTAAATGACATGAGCCATGTAAGATAGTCTTTCATATACGGCACGTTGACCGCTCGGGGCATGGTTTGTTCCATCTTCATCATCAGAGTAGAGTGTAATTCTTTATACCGTTTATGTACTTCGTCAACATGCTTCGAGGCTTGCATACTTAAAAAATTTTCATGCCACTGCTCTGTGTTTGTTGTCATAGTGGATCACTTCCCCATTTTTTTATTTAAGGTCATAACATTGCCTCTCGCCCCTCTCGAGAGCTTACTCTTAATCAAAAATATCGAAAATCAATTGTTGTAATTGATTATTTGAAGCATTAATTTTTATATCTCTAGTTTGATCATTATTTAACTTTTTCCTTTTCTTCTCTAACTCATATTCATGAATATCTAATTTTAGTTTTTTAGTTGTAAACCACGGTGGCAATCCATTTTTAAAAATATTGCGCTCAAAGGTGTACCGTTCATTTTTAGACAGCGAAACATAGGACTGCCAGATAGAATCCTCATCTTGGATTAATATGTTCGGTTTTAATATATCAGCATCACCATTGAGGAATCCCAGAATTTCATCTGCCTCTACACTTGAAATTTCGTGTAAATGCGCGTGATCAAGAATTTTATATCCTTTACGTCTGGTAGTCGTCTCAATTTTCATTATTTGCTCATTGGACGCTCGTTGACTACGATACTGGGTTATTATTTTCGGTTTAATAATACTTCTATCACCATTGAGGAATCCCAAAACATCATCTGCTTCTCCCCGCGAAATTTGAAATAAATCCACATGATCAAGAACTCTATAACCCATACGCGCAGCAGTCGACTCAATTTTCATTATTTGCTCATAAGACGCTCGTTGACTGCGATTACTTGCAAGATCCTTAACACTTTTTGGTTCTTCTTCTCCCCTCTCTGCTTGTAATCGTACTTGCTCTTGGATATGTCTTCCCAGTTCTTCACGTTCTTGTTCGAATTTTATTCTCCTTTGTTCGGATATCTCTTTTAGAAGAAGTGCCTGCGCTTCACGCTGGGCCGCTTCAGCTTCTTCTATTCGCATCTGCTCAAGTCTTTCTCGCTCCTGCCTTTCCTTTGCCAGAATGGCTTCTTCGGCTTTTTGACGCGCGACTTCTGCTTCTGCGAGACGGACAGCTTCCCAGGTTTCCCGTATCAACCTAACTGGATCCAGTGCAAGGTCTGCTTCCAATCCAACTAACTTACCATCATCAAAATCAATTCCATCTCCATCGATACTAAAATTATGTTCACCTGTGCCAAACTTACCTTCGTGCTCTCCTTCTCCTCCACTGAATATCCCCCCATTAACGATCGGGCGTTCATTTTCTTCCAACCGAATCAATGGCGTCAAGCAAAGTGTCTTTACAATATCTCTATCTGCGATCCTCGTAATTTTATAGATTTCATCCTGTGCGGTCCATATCTCACCTTTAATATTTGCAGCAACCCTATTATATTCATTTGCTGGATCGCGCCGAATAAGGAAGATGTTGCCTTGATAATTAACACCCATTACAAATCCGTATTCATTCATCAGAAGTGTGAACGATTTGCTGTCTTTACCAGTGACAACAAAATAATTTTCTTCTCCTGGATCGATAGGAGTGTTTAAATACTGATTATTTTCAGCATCCAAAGTAGTCTTCGTTGTTCCTGAATAATTTTCAAAAAAATCGTCTAATAATATGATCCAGGCGGTGGGCACATTGTCAGAATGGTAAATGTTAACCCGCTTCGCAATCATTGCTGGATATATATTCGACGCTTGCACTTCCACAACCAAACGTAATACGCTTGCTCCCTCACCTCGTGTAAAGGCAGCTACATCAGCACGAACTTTCTTTCCATCTACGGAGTGTCGATGTTCCTCTTTGACTTCGTAACCCGCTTCCAGAAGTTTTTGAAATATAAATTTTTTTGTTAAGGCATGAGCAAGTGATTCACTGGAAAAACAGTCAAGCTCATTTTCATGGAAGAAAAAAGCATTACGCTTGCCTCTAGTTGTTCCTTGTCCCTTTTCTTTCATATAACCTTTGTTAAAAAACAACCGGCGATCGCATATTGGGCAATATATTCTAATTCTATTTTTGTTTTTTCGGAGAGTGTCCACTTCACTTTCAGAAATATTCATGCAATTAAGCTCAACATGTTCTTGATTTTCAAACACTTGAAGCTCTCCATTTGGAAATTGCATCTCCCAGTTTAGAAATGGTTGAAAATAGGCAAATTGCGGCACAATAACACACCTCTCCGAACATCCATTTTTCTCCATATTATAACACCGTTTGGACAGACAAGACATCGTAATAAAGGAACTGTATAACTGCAAAAAAAAACCTTTCCGCTCAATCGGGAAAAGGTTCCTCATTTAGATATTCCATGTCAAGGGATAGATCAATTATCGATCGGTAAGGAATACGTAACACACCCATCTGCTGTGGATCAGATAAATGAATAATTCCAGCTAATTGATCAACTTTCTGTATTTCCCCATTCACGGTATGGTTTCTTTTGTTTTTATGATAGGTCATGCGTACACGTACATTCCCATTTATAGCCTCGGCAAGCTTCTCATCGAGTTCGATAAGTCTCTGCTCTTCCAAAATCGGCTTCTTTACATCATTTTCGGCTTCATACATCCTGGCCAGCATCTTTCGTTGCTCCGGCATGGTAAATGGCGCCCATTTGATAATCCCACGATCACGTATGGTCATGCACGATGCCCTCCAATCTTGCCTAATCTCCCCATACTTGTAGCCCCTGCAGATAAATTTCTAGCTCGGAAAAGCCCTTTAAAGCCGTATTTATTCTGGATTTCATCCATGACGTACCCTAACTGCCTCTCCTTCGTGTTATCCTCAAACAGGTCAAGCTGAACTGTTTTGTCGTCCTGCAGATTCGTTATGCCAACATGAACATTACGAACGATTTCATTCCTGTAGTTAGCCTTAAACAGTACTTTGCATACTTGATACAATTTATTAGTAGCGTTTGTCGGTACATCCAACGTCTTCGCCCGGCTAAATCCGCCGCCGCCCATATCATGGCTGTAGCCTATTGACAGGGAAACGGTTCGGCCTGCCATTCCGGCTGCCCTCGCACGCCGCGTAACCTCTTCTAATTGACAATAGACTGCATCAAGTATTTCATCACCCTGGTAGTCACGAAGCAACGTGATCCCCGCGGCAAAGCCTTTCTGCGCAATATCTTTGTTGTTGCTTTGAAGCTCATGCTTATAGTAAGGCACCGTAAGGTCAATTCCATGCGAATGATAGAAAAGCTGTTCCCCAAGTATCCCGTATTTTCGTTTCAGGAAATCAACTGGCATTTTCGCTAAATCACCTAAACGATATACACCCATTGCATTCAGCGACTTCTCGGTTTTTGCTCCAATGCCCCAAATCTCTCGGATAGGAACACCCCAAAACATCTCACCAAAATTATCGTAACTGACTTCCGCAGTATATCCCGACTCTGCATTATTCTTCGCGAAACAGTCCAAAACGAGCTTACTTTGCAGAAGATTATTCCCGATCCCGACAGCACTAATAACGCCAATTGCCATACGAATTTTATTTTGAATGGCCCTAATGGTTTCCCATTTATCCCCAAATAAATCGTGATCAATCGTTATCATTGCCTCATCAATCGAATACACATGGATGCACTCCATCGGCACATACTGATTAAGTATATGAACAACCTGCATAGAGAAATCTAAATAAGTTCCCATCCTCGCTTCTCTTACTATTACTCTTGGATCGTATGTTGGAATTTCGAAATTTCTTGACCCCGTTTTGATACCATACTCACTTTTCATTTTCGGCGAACTCGCCAAGACAACGGAGCCAGGTCTATCTTTTTGCCCGACCACTACGAGATATGCAGATAAAGGATCAAGCCCAAGGGTGGCACACTCGACTGAGGCATAAAACGATTTCATATCTATGGTCGCACAGCAAAATCTAGGAAACTTACTCGTATCTATTGGGTTATTCATGAGACACCTCCACCTAAGAACATTTGTTCTTTTTACAGTATACTCATTATAGATCGAATATATGTTCCCATTCAAGTGGTAAAAACACCATATATTTAAGGAGGAGCATGCAGCTGCGCCAAATTATAAACATCCCGCTGATTTCTCATCATTAATTGAAGGCAAACCTGACAAATAGAAAAAGCTCCCATAGCACCTGGCTCAAAAGAGCCAAATATAATGAGAGCTTTCCCTTATGAACCTATTGCTACATTTTTCTTATCATACAGTCCTATAACACGCTCCAATACAGGCAAGCGCAGTTTCCCATCCTTAGTCCAATTACGGAATTTCACGCCTACGGATAACAATGGCTCGACATAAACAAAATCCTCTGACTTCCGGATCGCAGTCTCACGTAAAAATGGAAAAACTGCTTTTCTGATCTCAGGCGTAATACCAAACTTCATCATGCCGACAGGCTGGATGACTCCTCCTTTTTCTACACCAAGAAGCCAAGCAACAGTCTTTGTAGAGTATCCCAGTACAACGGCCTCTTCGCGCAAATACGCTACTACTCTTTGGAACTCAGGTCTGCGTTGAGCTGGATAATAAAGACCGGCTTTTGATTTTATCACGATTCCCTCAAGCTGCTGCGCCTTACAGAGATCAAAAAAAGGAATAAAGCTATGCTCTATATATCGAATCCGCTTAATGTAATCATTCTCCCGCAGTTCTTCCTCTAGGATCTTCTTACGTTCCATCAGAGGGAGTTTCGTTGTATCGATACCACCGCGTCTAGCTAATATGTCAAAAACTACGAGTGAGAGCCCAGGAACTTCATTGACAGGTTGATTCTTCAAAAAACGAGCGGAAGTTGCCGCAAAATCTGGATAACCATCCTTATTGCAAATAACAAGCTCTCCATCAAGCACCGTACCTGGTCCAACTGCATCTGCCGCGGCAGATGCCAGTTCACGGAAACGTGATGTCATTTCATTTTTATGCCGTGTAAATAGTTGCGACTGACTACCTATACTAGCTACTGTTCGAATCCCATCGAGCTTAAGCTCGCATATGTGCTGATTATTTGATTCAAAAGGTTCCTTCAAATCTTTAAGCAACATTACATCATACATAGTCATCACCCAATTTTAGCGTATCAAATTGGTTCTTAAAATCAAAGTAGAAAGTGATGGTGCTAATACCATATAGCCCCTATCTGCATCTTGCTGATTTAAGAAAATAAAGTTCGTTAGTGAGAACTCAGTAATACTGCGGAACTTAAAAACTTTTTGTCTCAAGTAAGTTCGTTAGTTACCTGTTGGATCATGCGATTAATGAGAACTTGCACTGTATTTTGGAAAATAGAGTTCGTTATCCATATTTACATATGTTAACTTTATGAGGCAACACAGCGGATATTGTGCTTTTCAACGTTGTTAAAAAAAGGAATTATTTTTTTCAGTTTTTTTTCAATTAATCGACTATTGAGTCTCTTACTTTAACCACCCTAAGAAGTTGAAACAAGTAAACAATATCGCTATCGTAAGAAAAATAAAAAAGAAAACTTTTCTAAAGGGAGGATTAAACGTTTCTTCTTTTTCATTTAATACGTAGGCATACCATTGGGTCGCAAACATCAACGATCCAACTATTACAACTAACCACCAAAAAATGATAACATATTTATCTCCTACCAACTGCATTTTATTAACAAGATCGTAGACCCAGAAGCTACCAATTACAATCACAGCGATGATAGTCAGTAAAACAATTACGCCAATAATAAATTTTGTCGTTGAAATATCCTTTTCTCGATTTTCCATAATAATTATCACTCCCGCGATTTCGACTTTTAGACCATTGACTTGACTTTCTATAGGGTGGGTGTTCACAAAAGTTACATTCACTAACAAACTCTATTTTCCACTAACGAACTTTATTTTCCTGATTCACTCCTCTTGCATGAATAACAAAAAACCAACCCAAGCACAAAGTAGTGCCCGAATTGGTTTTATAAATTCGTTTTCTTGATGTGTAAATTTATTTAACAAGTCGAGCATCGTATAGCCCGACATAATCGTTGTAAGTAGCATCGCTCTGCGAAATTTTAAATGTTAATTTATTTGCGCCTATCAAACTAACATTCAAATCTTCTGGAAATTGACCCGCTGTAATCTCGGTCGTTTTTACCACTTTACCATCTAACAGGATCGTTAGTTTCACAACATCTTTCGTATTTTTTCCTTCAGCAGCTAACGCATACTTACCTTTAAATGTTGTGTATTGACCATTCAATGGATATTCGAGCACAACATCCTTATACGTTTCCATCATTACAAAATTATCGTATGAATTACCCACGTTATCTTTATTTGAGTAGGAATAAGTATCACGGTGTATTACTTCGCCGTTTAGATCAGCTCTATAACCATAGTAACCGTTAAATTGCATTGGTGAAAGTTGACCCAAATAAGTTACGTTTTCCTTTTCAGTCTTACCGATTAAAACGGTTTGTGTACTGCTATCCCAATCAACCGGTTGTCCCAGTGCTTCAGCAACAAACCGTAGCGGTACATATGTAGTTCCATCATTAATGAAAGGTTTTGTTTTAGCATCTGATGGCATATTTGAAACATTATTAATTTTAATGTTTTTCACATTATAAAACACTTCCAACATCGTACCACCAGTAGCAGCATAAGCACCGACAGCACCAAATAATGTAGCCCCTACAAGGAATCCAGAAATAAAGCCAATTTTCTTCTTAATCATATTGAATATTCTCCCCTTAATTCATGTATGTTAGTAATTCACTATACTAATATATCATAATTGTAATATAAATCTCCACATTATTCCTTATAATCAGTAAATCCTTTAGTGTCTTTCCACATGCGCTCGAACTGCTGATCCCACTCGCCCGCCATCTTTGCATCATGAATAACTAGAAGCACTTCGTCGTTAGTAGTACTGGCAGCCTTAGAATAATTAAATGAACCCGTCGTAAATGTAGCATTATCTGCTATTGTTACCTTTAAATGTTGGAGCCCCGAATGTGTATTGATCCTAATCGGGATTCCAGCATCCCTAAGTTGTTTCAGTGCAGTTGATTGGGACTTGCCTCCCGCTTCCTGTTTATCAGAGATCATCCTAACTACTACATTCCGCTTTTTTGCGTCCAAAATTGCATTAACAATGGAATTTTCGGTAATGCTATAAATGGCTATGTCTAATGATTTCTTGGATCCATTGATTACATCCACTAGAAGTTTCTCGGGGTGCTGATCTGCTTGCGTAAAAGCATATTCTATTTGAGTGGAACTCCCCGTTCCTACTGGAGCAACTGTCTTTGATCCACTTGCATGCGTCGTACTCAGCGTAGCAGTAGCGCAACCCGTTAGCACTGCAAGAGAGATAACGATGCCGATTTTAAGTTTGTTTTTCATCTTGATCTCCTTCCTCCCCGAAAACATGATTAGTTCTTATTCTTACCAATCTCTCCGTTATCGAAGAAATGACTCGCCCATTCCTCTAAAGACATACCATTTTTAATTTGAAACCCTTTTGCCTCATCAGCAGCGTCATAAATCAGGAGCTGGCTGTCGCCCACTTCATCCACCGGTTTACCATTTGGCGTTCTGCCATAATTATATTCATTTGGCACAGCATGTAGGTGCCGCACATAGTCACCCGATTTTGCACAACTTGCCCCAATCGCCGTGTTGTCTACGTTCTCAGGAGACACATACCCAAAGATGGCACAATGCGTCATCTCTGCATTCATCTTTACACAAATTCTACAAGTCGGATGGATTTTCGCTTTACTCATATCTCTTACATCTCCTCAGGTCTTAATTTTGTAAATCAATCATATAACGGTTTTTAAAAATCACAAAACGATTTTGGAAATTATTTTTAAACTCTATTCACCCCCTTGTTATGTGAAATGAAGCTGTAATTCACCTTCTCACGATTTATGACAGATTTCGTTCCATAGATTTTTAACGTCTCTTGTCATAGGATCGGAGCAAATTCGACGTGAAATTATAAATTTAAAATAGAGAATGCCTCCCCCTCCTGCGATCATATGTATAAAAAGCAACCTTGGAGAAGTAAGTAATATCCCCAAGGTCGTTTTTTAGAAATTGAAAGCCATTTGACCCTCCGATACATTGTAAACCTTTTTGGTTTTCGTCTTCGGAATCTTACTTTCGGCTACAAGCTCCAATTTCACTTTCGCCGTTGCACGATCGACAACTTGCGGCATGTCCGTCACACTGTATGCCCATCTACGGAAATCAGAATGATCCGACTGCAGAACAGTAGTATCCCATACTAATTCAACACCTAATAAGGATACCTGGTTCACAGTAAGTCCTTTGACTCCCTTCATCACGTTCTGTTCAACATAAGCAATCTGATGCTCAAAACGTGAGTAAAGATCAGCCGGCACAGCTTCAGAGGCCCAAGCAAGAATGGAATCGCGTAACGAATCCGCATAAAACGTACGGATCGGTGAAGGTTCCACTTCTGTTGGTTGTAGGTCCTTCCACACATCCAGCACATTCTGACGCTCTTCTTCCTCGAACTCAGTAAGCTGAGTATCCATAGGCTCTGCAGGAATAAATTGTGAAGCATCGATGGACATTTTGCCCCAAATGGACTCCGCGCTCTCGACGCCTTCAATATTGTTACCGACAAACCTTTTCGCAAGTTCCGTTGCAAGACTTCCTCCTGATCCCTCTGTAAGCGCAGAAAGACCTTCCTGGCTGAACTGTCCTTCGAGTGCAAGCGCCGCGTTCATCTTCATAGCCATGAGATTCAGCGCAAGCTCCTGCATCGTACCTTTATAGGCGCTGTAAGTGGTAACGCAGACATTCTTCTGACCAATACGCCAGTGTCTACGTGAAGCCTGCCTAATGATCGATAACCGGTATCCCGTTTGATAAAAATAGAGTGATGGAAAGTTGAGGAGATCCAAACCGGTTGAGACTAAAACCGGATTACAGAGGAGTACCTGTATCCCTTCCTGCTCTTTCTGAGCGATCCATTCTTCTCTTTTGGGACCTTCGACACTGGATTCTAGAACTGCTGTCTTGATGCCCCGCTCCTCGAGTAACATCTCCAATCGTTGAAGAGTTCCCATTTTCCCGGTATAAACGGCATAGACGCCAACCTTCCTATTCAGCTTCAGTTGAGATTTAACAAACTTAATAAGTTCTAGTTCCTTCGGGTATAGAAGTTTATCACTTAGCCGATAATCAGGAGAGACGATCTCATCATTCGTATCCGGATGATAAACACCGTTGAAGTTAAAGGGAACGTCTGGGTAGGACAGCAATGTATTAAGCAAGCTGCCTAGCAGCACAGACTGTCCACCTCCAAGCAGTTCTTCCTTCACTGCTTCACGAAGCAAATCTTCTACATCATGCAAGTTACGCTTTAAATACCATTCAGGAGCCAACAGCCTTGTTGCTTTGGTAATCTTTCTCTTGGTTCGTCCAGGTCTTTTTTCGACCCTTGTTACGCAAGAAATGAATGATCGTTTACCTTCCATGCGTACATTCAAAGGGCCTTCCTGCAAGGTAGGCATTACCTCGAACATATCCGACATCTGGATAAAGCAAGAAACATCACTTAGCATATCCGTAAACAATTGCGGTGCGGCAGCAGGCATTTCCTTAATTGAAGTCTTTTTAGAAGAACCATTACTGGAACTGTTAAGATTGTTATCTTCACGTATTTTTGTAACTTTCTCTCGCACGCCGTATAAATCGACCCATCGGCCAACATCACCCCATTTGAATCCAGCGGCTTTCATCCTTGTCGGAAAATGTAACTTAATGCTTAAGTTTGCCAATGCATGCAAAAAGGCAGAAATCAAAGGATTTCTGCCTTTTTGCATCGTAAGCACAAGTTAATTATATATTTTAGTATACTTGTGGCAACTAATTGATTACCTTAAACAACTCCTGGCAATACAATACTATAATCCACCGCCACCATCATTACAGAACCAGTGACATTTTGCTAAAGCAGTATTCCATTACAGATTGCCAAGAGATTAGGTATGCTCTTCACAACTTTTAGAATCACATAAGAGTTGAATCTGTAAAACACCTGGATTAGCTACTATAAAATTGTACAACGAATAAAGATCCAATGTAAATTGTTCGTACTATAAGAATCATCACATTAACTAATTTATTTATAGGTTCAGCCTGAACGTATTCTCCTCTAAATACATTTTATCCCTCTTCGAATCTACAAAGTTATACATTAATTTCAGCTTTAATTGAATCAATTTTTTTGGAAAGTGTTATCGTATTATGTGGGACACCATCCGTAAGATTGCTATACCTCTCGATCATTTGCTCAATTGACTCTAAAATAGTAGATTGTTTAACCTCGACATTAATTCCGTATTTTTCAGTTAATTCTCGGATTACTATCTCGGTATCTTTCAAAGCAGCTGGTGAAATAACAATCTGATGAATCAATCGTTCTAAGTCTACCTTTATATTTCTAGGTTTAACTAATCCTTTATTTATCTTAATAACACCTCGTAACTCTTTTTCATGGCTATAAGAAGGGTGTTTAATAAATAATCGTGATAAAGTGTCTTCGTTGAAGGGAAAATCCCTCCCTTCAAAGGAACTAAGTTTGTAATCTACTCCACCAATATATAGTTTATCATTTGATGTTTCTTCACAATAGCTCAGAGAAGTAATAAAATCCGAAACTGTTGTTTTAATAGCGATTCCCTTGTCTCTATGAGCGTATAAGTCCCACATCGCTAAAGATTCGTTTGGACTAGCATACCAGCAGATAACACCATAATTGCTACGATCTTCTTTTAATTTCTGTATCTTTTCTTTCGCGTAATCTTTTCCAAAAACCGATGCATGAGTTACCGTTGAAATCAAACCAACCATACCCTCATTTACATCTTCGAAATAATTAGGATCTGTAAAATATAATTCACTATGTGAAATCATAAGTAAAAATTTTCATAACTCATGATTCTCCATATAACCCTATTATCCTTAATTTTACCATTATTACGTCTTTCAATAATCATAAAACGTCCCCCACTCTATGTCTATAGCAACTCTGACTCCATTGTTTTTCATACTTTGTTCAACGGGATCCGAATATAAGAGTATTTATGACTTCCGCTTCATTCTTTTATAATTAGCTAACGACAAGCTCGTCGGATTAAACTCGAAGCCCAACTAATCAGTTTTACTAGAAATTTGGATATATTTCTCCCAATTTTCTACTCTCTTATTCAACGTATTGGTTATCTTTTCAAAATAATAATTCGAAACCGTGAGATGGAGCATTTGTTCACCTGATGAATCGTTAATCCTTTCAGCAATAATATCTTCAGACATACAATGCTCAATTGTTCTCCAATTATCAATATGATTTTGACCAGATAGGAAACGATCCCAAACTTGAAGTTCATCGCATATTACAGACAAATAAAGCATAGGGCTATCCAAGGTATATTTAATACCATTAAAATTGTGATAAGCAGCAGCCCGACATGCTGGTAACACATGTAGATGTAACACATTTAATGGATACTTGAAGCTTTTTGATAATTCACTATGTAATGCACCATCTTCTTGTTCTGCTATTTTGCAAATCCAATACCAAATGGAGGTGTACCTAAGTAACATTAAACCACTTGCTACACCATGATCTACTACTGTAACTCCTGAATATCCATTAATAGCCATGTCAATTGCAAAATCCTTCAACGATTTTTCGTTTATTTTAGTATCAAGTAACACCTCTAAGCCAGATTCAGTTTGAAATCCTAGTTCCTTTAACCATGGAATATGATCCAACTGTTCAATAATTTGAACTTTTGATTCAACGTTTAAAATTGGTTGAATATTATAAATCTCTAGAAATTTGTCCCATAATTTTCTTAACTTTTCTCGACTATTCTCTGAAATTGCCCCTGCGTAATGTTCTATATTTTCATACTTAAATAAGTTGTCATAAATAGTAGCGGAAAGAGGATCCTTTT
This sequence comes from Paenibacillus sp. J22FR5, assembly GCF_059691975.1. NCBI lineage: Bacteria > Bacillati > Bacillota > Bacilli > Caryophanales > Paenibacillaceae > Paenibacillus > Paenibacillus sp. J22FR5. Next base: position 192,035 of record NZ_JCAUAN010000009.1, read on the forward strand.
TATTTTTATCATCATCTTCAGAAAATAAATACCCGACATCATGGAGTAATGAAGAATAGATCCATTGGAAAACGAACATATGAATTGGTTTATTGCTACTTAACGATTCAGTAATTGATTTGTTTAGAGAAGGTATATTATCATAAACCCAGATTCCTAATAAAAATAAGTATAACGTGTGTGCAGTATGATCCGTTTGTTTTTCATAAGAAATCCTTCTATTGATTTCAATCGTTGCCACTCCAGATCTTACTGGTACAAAATCCGAAAAATCAGTAAGTTCTAGAATTCTTTCAGCTAGTGTCTCAGCTTTTTGAACTCTTTGTATATCTGATCGGGTAATAAAAAATTGTTCTAACTCATTTACTATTCCTGGTATTCTCGATCTAAGAAACCCTGCTGCCCCAGAACCTTCTTTTAAATGCTTATACAATATTTCATTAATTGATCCGACTTTCAGTGGCATTTTCAAACTCCCTTTTTTCTAATTTCAACAATTATATTCACTCAATATAATTAACTCATTAACACTCAACAATGATTTATTCTGATAGCAATTTTAATTTCGTCCAGTAAAACCAGCAGGTGATGTCTTAACTTCAACTGGCATTTCAGGTTGTTTTGTAGATTTAAAAACAGTTGGGTCTAACTCAAATACACTAATTGCGACCTGGTTGTTTCCATGAACATGTGCAATTAACCGATCATGCTTACTATATGGGGCTTGCGCAGTTGAACCACCAAATTCCCCTGAATTTGCCAAAATTACAGGTTGATACATATGATAATGAAGTGCCCCCACCATATTATCAAAAGTTTGTACGTCCTTGTTTAAAGCAGCAACCACAAAAATATCTGATATATCTCGCAGATCGGCCACAAGTGCTAGATCAGTAGCATCATAGCAAATAGCACCAGCTACACGAATAGCCTCATTATTACCCTTTTTAAACTCAACAAGGACTTGATATGGTCTAAACCCTTGGATTCCGATTTCATTTTCAATTTTAGTCATATGCTGCTTACCTTGTCGTACCTCAACAAACTCTCTTCCCGTTCTTCTTTCTGACCTTAGTATCCAGAGAGCCTGATTAATTGGTTTTTCTTTTAAAGGATCTATTATAAATGTCATTCCAGCAAAAATACTAGCTTTAGTAGCATCAGATAGTCTCCGTAGAAGCCAAACGTCATCTGGATGAATAGACAATTCAGGAAAAATAATCAAATCAACCATATTTGTGTTAGATCTTTGTTGTGCAGCGCACCATGTTTTTAATTTCATTCTTACAAGATTACACATTGAAGCAATATGAGCTTGATGAAGTGCACGAAATGAAGGCGTCCAGTGAGTAGGGTCCTTATCATTAAAATCATTCATCTTAGGAAGTAGTGTCTGAACAATAGCAACTCGAAAGATGTTATTGTTGGGTTCTCGATAGCTAATTGTTGGGAGCGTATAAACGGGAGTCCCAGTTAGTCTTCCAAAATATTTAAACTGATACCGTATTCGATTAACTATCTTATTTGAAAGATCTGCGGCTGAGTTAATTTCCTGAAAATTCCCCAATAAATCACCGTGTATGTTGATCCCAGGCCATTGTAACAAACGTATCAACAATTCACTTAGCCATGGAGATATTGGATCCTTATACTTGTTTAAACCGCTTGAGGAATTTACTAACCCGAAACGCCTACTGTACCATGTTGAACGTAAGCCAGAGTATCTACCTACTTCATCGCGCGATAAATATGCTGAAGCTGTAAAATCAAACTCACTAGTAAGGCAAGATCTTAGAATACGTCCAAGCCCATATAACCATGCTGGTTTATTATCTACCCATGACGGTATATCATTTAGCTTGTCATCATTAGATAAAATTTCAATACGAATCTTAAGTAAATCGCTTTTATAATCTAAATGCTGAATTTTGCTCCAGTCTTTACAATTGACAAATATAGATTTAACCGATAACCCATTCTCAAGTATTTCTTCAACAGAATCAGTTTCTAATATTTTATACGCAAGCAATAATAGCGCATTTTCTTGAGCAAAATGATTCTCTGTGCTTTGAATAACTCGTAACAAAGAAACTTCTTCATTATCGACAAGATTAAGTTTTTGTGAAGATGAAAAATCAATTTCATCAGGAATATAATTTATCCATTCGGTATTACGTGCTTTCCTTGACTTACGAATCTCTTTAAGAAGATCTGGCCTATTCCATACTAGCATGAGAATTAACTCTTTTTGCTCTACAGTTTCAAGTGTATTGATTAGCTGAACAAACCAATGGGAAAATCTCTTAGCATCAAAATGTAGTTGTTGTGCGATCAACACAATTGGAAACCACTCAATCACAGGTCTATCAGCAATCGGTCTGTATAGCATGGCTTCATGTAATTTTAAGTAATCTTCCAGTCCCTTTTGTTTCTTAACTTCTACAGCATCTCCAATGGAAGCAAGAAAGAGTAATGCCTGTTGTTTTACATACCACGGGGAATCTATACGTTCATTCAGAATACGTTTCGCAAAAGATCCCATTTCCTGACGAAAAGCAATAATATCAACTGAATTCGGATAATCAACATTCGGGCGAAACCCAATGTCTACTGCTCCTGCCCGAAATAAGTCTGCTGCTACATATTCAATAGTTTTGACTTCAGTTATGTTTAGCTCATCTTTTTGCTTCGGAAATAATTTATATTCTAATGCTTCCAAAACGGGATCTAGTAATAGTTTATCTGGATATAAATCAAGCCCACATTTTAATAATAATGTTAGTGAGGGGTTATTAGCCCAACAAGCAATTAGTTTACGAGCAGTAGTTTCAAATTCATGATCTAGCATTTGGCCAGAGGTTACGTCTTCAAGAAATTCCTCTTTTTTACCAAGAGTTTCTTGAAGATCAATCATACCTCTACGGAGCCTAAGAGAAGTAACAATCCTAGTAGCTACGAAACGTTTTAATGTATCATCACGTACATCAATATTCGGTGTAGCTATCCTTGATAATTCTAATATGTTTGTTTGATCTACCTGTTCGTTCAATAACTGTTCTGAGGTCTGAAGAAGACCATCGAGGCCACCAGCCATTTGCTGTAACGAATCAACATCTGGAGTTCCACTAAGGATACCTTGAAAGAGAGTCATTAATGACGAGACATTACTTTGAGTTGACATTTGCCTATAAGGTAAGACTTTTGTTTTCTCTTCATTTATTACTAAGCGAACCTTTGCATTTAATCCATCCAAGTATTTACTTAATAATTCTCCAATAAATTTACTTACTTTGTCTGCAATTTCGTGCCGCTCTGTATCTTTAGTATCATTGGTTTCAACTACAAGACGTAAATCATCCACGTAACGGCAATAATCACGTAGAATTATCTTTGATAATTGTTCATTTCCCTCATTAATATTTTTATTGATATTTTTTCCAATTTTAGTATCGAAATCAACTAAATATGCGTTCGATAGAAATCCACTTGCCACTAGCCCTTGTGGAAGTCCTATAGGAAGTTTATTTTTTTCAAACATTCCCTCGGGTAGCTTTGAATTTTCCCAGCTCCAATTAAATATCTTCCCTAGTATTCCCCAAAACTTTTCATCTGCTTGATATTCTGATCCCAGTTGAAAAGTATCGACATACTTTTCATATATATCCTTTATTTGTTTAAGTAATGCATCCCTATCAATATTGTGGTTGGTAGAAGACGGCCTTAGGTTTTCACCTTTGTACCGTCAGCCCCAATCAGAACCCGACGTGCGGATTTCCCGCATCGGGCTCCCCAGAGTCGTTCACAGGTTAGC
>NZ_JCAUAN010000010.1:0-194392 GCF_059691975.1 Paenibacillus sp. J22FR5
TCTTTAACGAGCAAAGTAGACAACCCCTTTGGTGAAAATTAACCACATAATTAACTTCGCTAAAGGTGCAGGAAAATCCTGTTATATGATCTTGCCGTCGTAGAAAAAAAAGAAGCTGTCCCAAACTAACATGGCCTGACGGCCACCACCATGAATGAAAATGTCTTGGCCTGTGAATCCGTATGTTCCATAATGGAACTGCAGGTCACACCGTAAACCCAAGCAAGATATTCGTACTTTTTCTACGACGACGAAGGGTTTACTAGCACTCCTTGACTGGATAAGTGACTGGGAGTGTACACATGTTGCCATGGAGAGCACGGGTGTGTATTGGAAGCCAGTTTGGAACATTTTAGAGGAGCAATTTACGCTTATCCTAGCGAATGCTAGACGGATCAAAAACGTTCCTGGACGTAAGACGGATGTCGCAGATGCAGCTTGGATTGCGCAGCTACTTTGTTCTGGACTCATTACTCCTAGCTTCGTACCACCAGAAGACATTCGGAATATGCGAGATTTGACGCGTTACCGACGCAAGTTGCTGCGGGACGCGACAGCTGAGAAAAATCGTATTCACAAGATTTTGCAGGATGCTAATGTAAAGCTTGTCGGGTCACTTATTATTTAATTGGATGTGAAATAATGCTGAATATTGGGCCCAATATTCGTAGATTACGAAAATTGAATATTTAAATCAAGTGGAGTTCTCGAATAGAATAGGCATTTCTCAAGGATGAGATTGAGCAAGGAAATTGTAATCCATCGTTTGATACCTTATTAGCAATAAAGAAACAATTTAATTGTGATGATTTAATAATAATCGAGAATGATATATTTAAATCAAATAATTCTTCTGTTTTATCAGAAGGAGAATTAAGCATGATATCAAACTATAGGTTGTTAGATGGGTTTGATCAAAATGAAATAGATGAAATCATTAAAATAAAGATTTCTTTAAATAAAGGAAGAATCAAATCTGAAATAAAGTCGTGATCCTCTTAATTAGTCCCGGTGAGCTATTACAGTCATCGGGACTATTTTTTTATGGTAGATTATCGAACTGTCATTAAAGCTAACGGACAGAAGAGCTGAGAAAATAAACGACTGAAAATGAATCAATTGATTGTATTTTAAGTTAAGTGAGGGATGAAAAATGGACAAATCAGTAGAGTATTCATTTTTATTGCCTATTTATTATTTTTATAATTAGAAAGAAGAAAAAATAGAAGCGGATTATTTTTGTACGAGCTATTTATCGAAAGGCGGATGTGGTATCAGATAGATCGCACATATTCGGAGGAGCGAAGCCATGAACATGATGTCTTCCAATGTCGGCCATGAAATTGAGATAGGCGATATGCGGCTTACGGCGGATCACCGCGGCGACTCCCAAGTCGAGGCGCGGCTTCAAATACCTCTTCGAAGAAGGCAGGCGCAAATTGGTCGATGTTCATAAACCCGCCGTCCGTGAACGCACCCAGATGAACCAAAGCAACTTCCGATTGCTTACGAGCGGCTATTTCCATACTGGCGTGCAAAGCGATTGCGTTCCATACGAGCGAGATCTTCTCAGAAGGATAAGCATGCTCCTGAAGAAATGCTGCTGCGGCATCGGCGCCATCGACTTCAAACCGCGAAGGCCCGATAAAGCGTTCGAGAATACCAAGATCATGCATGATCGCGGAGAGATATAGAAGTTCGGCGTCAAATTTCTTGCCCATTTTATTCCCAAGTGCCGCTCCAAAGATGTAGCTTCTAAGAGCAAGATTGAAGATTGGAGTTGGAGATACTTCGCGTTCAAGTAGCTTCTTTGGCAAGCTTTGTGTCCGGTATGACAATCCCTGCAATTTCTTTACCCATACTTGCATCTCATTCTATATATATTTTGCTAACATAAAGATACCGTTCGGTATCATAATGCTAGCAAATGGATGTAGGTCAGTCAACACAGACACTCCTTCGAACTAAACTTGTACACAAAGTCTTGTCAAATTAATGAAATTAGTCCTAGGAGTGTTGAAGCCGTAAAGTATTGTGATATATTAAAAAAAAGATACCGTTCGGAATCATATTGAAGGGGATGTCTTATGAAAAAGATGGATAGTAAGTTCTTATACTTCACCATGGTACTTGTAGTCACTGTTTTTGTAGTTCGGGTCATTTATACAAACATGATTGTTGACCCACAAGCGACTGAATTTGTAAGCCACAAAACCGGAAGCATCCCTTCTGTCCGCATGACGACGTGGTTGAATGTCTTACATATTCATATCATAGTTGCGTGTATTTCCATGCTGACGGGCGCGATCAATTTTTCAACTTCACTATTGAGAAAATACCCACTGATGCACAGAGGCAACGGGTTTCTGTATCTCGTCTCCGTCTTGGCTGTCATTATGACCTCCGGATATTTGGCTCCATATTCAACAGGCGGAAAAATGAACAGCATCGCATTCAACCTTATAAATATCATCTGGCTGGCCATCACCATTACGGCCTTTATCCAGATCAAACGAAGAAAAATCGATTTGCACCGCAAATGGATGACTCGCAGCTATGCTTTCTGCTTTACGAACATGTTCATTCATATATTTTTATTTGTACTCAATGATTGGATCGGAATGAGTTATGAAGCCAGCTATACTATTGGCGTCTATGGGAGTATCGTTCTCAATCTTACTTTGGCTGAAGCCGTGAACAGGTATATTTATAGAAGCCCGTCCGGCTCATCCGCTAACATTGAGATCTATTGACGATGTATGAATACTACGGGACGACAGAACTAAAGGAAAGAAGAGGTCTACTTTTCGTCTGCGGTCGTTTACGGCTTAGGATTTCCTAAGGTTGTAGTCTGCGATCTCGGTCGTGCCGTCGAATGGGCATTCAAAGGTGTTCGGCTTAAAGCGAGGATGCCCGCTGATGAACGCGGCCATTGAGCATGACGATGGGCACCCATTGTTGCGCCGAAAAGCCATGGATCGCATGAACATCGGCATATTTATTACAGCATAGATAATATATCCATATTTTTGAAAACCTTGTAAGCATAAGCCTCTACTTTTTGTTGACAGCACACAAAAAAAGCGCTGATCGCCGGCAGGGGACACAATGCTGTCAGGTTAGTAGATTTTGCTATAGTAGAGGTAAATGATAGAAACGGATGATAGCGCGTGGTTCATGCTATGCCATTAATACGAACAACTCGAAACCTCAAGCAATAACTTGGTATTGAGCCTCTATTATATTTTGTATTTTATGGTAGGCTGAATATCAATAGAGTACTGAATTTATAATTCCTGAAAAATAAATAAGATGTTACGAGGAGGCAGAAATGCAGAAAAATAGCAACTATACGCCATTGATCACGATTTTTTCAATTGCATTGGTAGGGTTAATTGCAACGTTATACTTTCTTCCGGGATACAAAGGAACGATTGGTTTTAATGTTAAGATTTTACCGCTTCTGAATGCGATTTTTAACTTGTTCACCTTCTTATTTTTAATTATTTCTCTAATTGCAATTAAGAGGAAGGACATCACTGTGCACAGAAATTTTATCCTTTTTGCATTTGTCACGACAGCATTATTTTTAATCTCTTATGTTATTTATCATTTTTTGACAGTACCAACCAAATTCGGAGGAAGCGAAGAATTAAAATTTGTTTATTATTTTATTTTAATCTCGCACATCTTGCTAGCGATCATCAATGTGCCGCTTGCCCTAATTTCCGCTACAAGAGGTTTTAATATGCAAATCGAGCAGCATCGTAAAATTGCCAAACTAACCATGCCCATTTGGTTATATGTGAGTTGTACGGGCGTCATTGTTTATCTGCTCATTTCCCCATATTATTAACTCAATTTTCGCATCTCACAATTGTAGTTTAGGCCCTGCACCATGCGACCTAAAAGTGATAGAAAAATACCTTTTGCTTGGTAATTACCAGGCAAGGACTTCATCATTCTTTTTCTGTATCATTCGAGCTTTGCTTGGCGCCGATTCCTCCAGGATTTAAGCCTTACCTTCATCCGGCATTTCAAGTCGCTTACGTCAAACTCTCGCATACGAGTTTTCATTGTAGATGATTCTGTCCTGAAGTGGACTCGAAGTAAGAAGGCGGAACTATTAGCACGCGTGAGCGATCACACAGTATTACAGGGAAATGTTTTTGAATTCAGAATTGACGATGGCTTTGATAAAAGAAGCAATGCCATTTGTATTTATTTTTCGATACATGTTAATAATAATTAGGAGTTAGCGAGCAAATCGTATCGTTGACCTAAAGAACTGACCTTAACAGTCAAGTTATTGACTTCATGTTCAATAATGAGTATGATAATTTCATGAGCAGACCAAGAGAATTTGATTATAACCAAGTTTTACGTGAAGCTATTGAAGTATTTAGAGAGCATGGATACAATGCATCATCATATGAACTTTTAACGAAAGGAACAAAGTTGAAAAAGCAAAGCCTGTATGGAGCATTCGGAGACAAGAAATCTCTTTTCGAAAAGTCACTTTCTTTTTATTGTGATGATTTCCTATCTCGTTTCCGGAAAATGATGGCTCATGATTCATTAGGCTTAGATGCACTACGATATTTGCAAAAGCATTTCCTCGTATTTAATGATGAAAGAAAGAATGTAGGGTGTCTTATCGTTAACTCCTCATTAGAATTGACGGATCCTGAATTTGTATTCGTTAAAAATGAGTTTGACAAAATGTTTAACGGGATAAGAGACATTTTAAACTGCGTTATTCTTGAGGGGCAACAGATGGGGACAATAACTCATAAGCTAACAAGTGAGCAGTTAGCGCATAATATGGCCAATTCGATTGTTGGAATTAGAGTTATGATACGGGCAAACATGCCTAAAGAACAAATCCAAGCAGCATTGGATACTACAATTGAAACAATTTTAATTTAATCTAGAGAGATCATTACTTTTCTTTATATATTATTGACTATTTGGTCAATAATGGTGAGCAGAAAATTGACTGTGATAAGGGAGCTGCTGATATGAATAACAGAAAAACAAACCACGCGGATAATAACAATATCCTATCAGCGAAGCATCGTAATATAATTTTAATAATCTTATGCATTGCTGTTTTCATGGCAAGCTTAGATGTTTTTATTGTGAATGTCGCACTAAATAAAATTGGACATTCTATAGGGCAAGCCTCGTTATCTAATTTGAGTTGGGTTCTTAACGGGTATGCCATTTTCTATGCCGCTTTGTTGGTTCCGGCAGGAAAATTAGCGGATAGAATTGGCCAGAAGAATGGGTTCTTAATGGGATTGAGCTTATTTACAGTGTCAAGTCTAGGGGCAGCACTTAGTGGGCATTTATGGGTGCTTATTCTGTTTCGGTGTCTTCAGGCTGTAGGAGCCGCGATTCTAACGCCGAGTAGTTTGGGGCTCCTGCTTACTGTTATGCCGGACGAACAAAAAAGACGAGCTGTTCAAATCTGGACGAGCAGTGGGTCACTTGCGGCGGCGGCAGGGCCTGCTGCCGGAGGTTTTTTACTGGAATTATCCTGGCAATGGATCTTTATCATTAATATTCCTATAGGTATATTCGCCATAATAGCTGCATTCAAATATATACCTAATCAAAGATCGATAACAAATTCGGGATTACCAGATCTTTGGGGTGGATTACTTCTTGTAGCTTCCATAGGAGGGTTGTCCCTTGGACTCGGAAAAGGTACTGATTTAGGATGGGAACATCCGGCAATTTGGGGAAGCTTCATTTTATTTGCGGTTGCGTTAACTGGTTTCATCTTTCGTTCACGCAAACATCCATTCCCTATTATTGAGTTCTCATTGTTTCGCAGCTCAGTTTTCACTTTTTCAAATACTACGATCTTCCTTGTTAATATTGCTTTTGCCATGGAACTGTTATCCATTATTATGTACATGCAGAACGTATGGGGCTGGTCTTCATTGACAACAGGACTTGCGATTAGTACAGGTCCCTGCATGGTATGGCCATTTGCCATTGTTGGTCAACGTCTATCTAAACGAATTCCTCTTAATATAGTCGCTGCTATTGGTATCTTTTTGATTGGAGTGGGTTCCATGCTATTTGCATTATCCACCCAAAATGTTCCTAATTATTGGACACAAATTTTTCCTGGCTGGATGATAATCGGGATGGGGTATGGAATGGCGTTACCTATTATTATCTCTTCAGCCACTAAAGAATTGACAACTAATCAGACAGCTACGGGCAGCGCGATCGTTAATATGTTCCGACAAATTGGTACAGTCTTTGGGACAACAATTTTAGTTGTTGTACTCGGTTCGTCCATAAGAAATTCGAGCGCCTTTGATAATAGTTGGATGATTGCGGCCGTGATTTCAATTCTTGGAACATTTACAGCATTCGGTCTCTTGCCAAAACAAAGTAGGGCAACAATACTTACGAAATAACAGTGCATCGAAACAATGTACGCACTGCATGATTTCCGCTCCATTGACTGAACCGCGTGGACGACGGTGGATGACGAAGAGCGCCGCCTCGCGCGTTCGCGCTATGCTGATGTAGTACTTATTTAACAATTGGGAGGTAATGAAGATGAGCAAGGTATGGTTTATTACCGGTAGTTCTAGTGGGTTCGGAAAACAATTTGTCGAACAACTCATAGCAAGAGGGGAGAAAGTGGTAGCGACTGCTCGCAATCCGAAAAATCTTTTTGAATTGGAAAGAGAAATTCCTCATCAATTGCTTGTAGCTGCACTGGATGTACGCGATCGCGATCAAATTGATAAGGCTGTCAATGCGGCAACTGAAAAATTCGGACGTATTGATGTAGTTGTTAACAATGCAGGTTATAGTTTAAAAGGGATGCTTGAAGAATATACGGAAGAACAAATCCAAAAACAATTTGAAGTTAATGTTTTTGGTTTAATAAATGTTGTCCGTGCTACATTACCAGTATTAAAAAAACAATTATCCGGTCATTATCTTAATTTTTCATCAGTTATGGGCACATTTGGTGTTCCAACTTTTAGTTTATATAGTGCTTCTAAATTTGCGGTTGAAGGACTATCAGATACGATGGCTGCAGAATTACAATCATTCGGAATTAAAACTACAGCCGTGGAGCCTAGTTTATTCGCAACGGATTTTGCTGGGCGCTCAATGGAGCATACGGAGAGACTGCCTGAGTACGAAGCTATCCATGAAGGAATAAACAAAATGATTGCTGGTTGGGCTGCAGGAGATCCAGCAAAAGCGGTACATGCCATAATAACGATGGTTGAAAGTTCTAATCCACCAGTTCACTTTCCTGTAGGTGCAAGTGCAACTGTGAGCATTCGCCAAACTTTAGAGAAAAGAATAGAGGAAGTTAATTTATGGGCAGACCTTGCTTCAAATACAGACTTTAGCCAGTAAAGTGAACTCAATACTCATAGCTGACGGTGCTTAAATGGAACTATTGAGTAGATAAACAACAATAGATACATTATACGACAGCCCTCAACATCTCTGCATGGTGGGGGCTGTTTGACGCTTACTTATAATCCATCTCGGCTGCTGCTTCGCATCGTTCGCAAAGTTCTTCGATATGGGTTTCAATTAATTTGTCCAGCAAATCTATTTGCCCGGTCGGAAACGCCTGGATTTTCAGTCTCGGTAGTCGAATCAAAGCATATTTTCTCAATCCGCTTGCATCGACTTCAAATTTTTTCGGCGAAGAATGGCAATTAACCAAAGAAGAGTTGGAATCCCAAAACGAAATATAGGAAAAATAAAGTTTTTCAAGAACATTGGGAAGATTACTTGAGACTCGTCGATATTTCTTGGTAAAAGTGAAACAATGAAGATAAGTGTTGCGGGCACCCAGATTACTTTTCTCCAGTTCCGAATTTGAAATAACTGTGCAGATCCGTAGCTCGTAATAAATAAGTAAAGACTCAATTTAAGATAGATACTGAAAATAAAACCGACGACAACCAATATATCCATGTTTTGTATGAACCCCATGACAGAAATGTATTGAATGAAGGAGAAGATCGGGTATTGTAATTTAGCTGGCACCGAGTTCCCGAAAACCATTAAAAGGTATGCGATATTGTTTAAAAGAAACAAGCATGAAATGCCAACGCCCCATAAACTCGAGAATAAAACCTTCTTTTTGTTTGAAATAAATGATATGAGCATTACGATCATGAACGATTCCCCAGTGAGCGAAGTCATAATTAACCCGCCTCTAAATACTGGTGGCCACCCTTCCGAGGGAAGTAGAGGAAACAAACGAAGTGGTTTAACGTCTTTTAAAGCCAAGATCGAAAATAGTACAACACTTAAAAGGATAAATGGGCCAATAATTTCACTACAGCGTGCTACGATATGAAGTCCTGAATGGACCGCATATACCATGACAATGAGCATGAATAATATAATCACCCATAAAGGGGTATTGGAGAATAGTGCCAAATAAACGAAATCTGCATACTCTCTGAGTATAATTCCAGCAATCACTATCCAAATAAACAAATAGATGAGTACAATTGCTCGGCCTAACCATCGTCCAATAAGTTTTTGCACAAATTCAACAAATGTTTCATTAGGAAAAAAAAGGCTGGTTTTTGCTGCGATATACGTGATGACAATCGAAGCAAATAAAGAAATGACCATAGCTAATAGGACCCCTTGTTTAGCCACAGCGAAAGCCGGACTCAACGTGAATAGATTTGTCATTCCTAATTCCATGGAAAACAATAGCCAAAACAGTTGGTAACTCGAAAGCTTCATGTTATCCATCCTTAAAGTCAGTTGTCCGCCGATGTACCTTGGAGGCCGATTTGTTTGATTAATACTTTTGACACACTGAGCTTACTATTTCAGGGTCGCGAGTAAATGAATCTAAAATATTTGAAAACCTGGATTTTTCCAATGACTCTTGGATACGCGTTGCTTCACGAGTTGGATAACATCCGTTTTATTCATCCTTATAATCAATTTTCTGTCAAAGATGGGCCCTGGAAGCCGATTTGTCTGATCGAAACTTTAGGTTGAACACTTAGTTTCGCGTCTATAAAATCTTGTTGCCAAGAGTACTTCAAGGACTTCCACTCGTGTGGATGTTGTCGGGAGATAGTTTCGCCAAAGTCAAATACATCGGACTTAAATTGTTTTTGAGCAGTACTAATGATTCGGAGTACAGCTTTCTCAATTTCTTTATTAAGAGCCTTTTCGAATTTGTTTAGATTCTCGATGTTTCTAATATTTAAGGTTGTATTGTTTTCGAGAACCAAGGCAGTTCCAGTTAATTCGATTTTTATGTTAACTTGGCCGGAATCGATTTGAGTATAAACCCTTCTGCCTAGATGCGCGATATTTACACTAAACATTGCATTTTCTTTTGGCATCTTTACGCTGAAAATTGGGAGGTTTTTCATTTCGCCGATGACCCACAACCGAAGACCGGAATCAACTAAATTATAAAATCCAACTAATTCCTGTTTACGATTAAAAATAGAGCGACCAAAGAAACTGATTGTTTTTTTATTTAATTTCTGATTTGTTTCAATCTCAACTGCCGGCAGCGTAGGGCTACCACCCTCACTGTTTTCCTGAATGATATAATCCAAAAAAGAATTCCCTACACCGGTACCAATCGTTTGCCTCATCTTTAGTGCGGCTATAGCAGGCACTTTTTCGAGTGGATAGTCCACTTTCATGAATTCAAGAGCAGTAGCACCTTTTACAACCCAAATATCGGCCCTAAAACGATTTTCAGAGTCACGAGCAAATGAATCCATGATTGTTGAAAAGCCGGTCTTTGCCATCTGCTCTCCAATAAAAATATTTCGACGGTGCCCACGGGATACTTTTCTCGATAACTTTCGTTGAATATTAAATAGCGTATCAGATATATTTTGCCCAATTCCCGTTTCGACAAAATAAGACTGTCTTGAACCACTTCCAGATTCTCCAGATTTCGATGGAATCATAAACTGCGTGGTAATCATATAGTTTCCATTTTCTTGAAGATCAATTCCGGCGCCTAATTCGAATAATCTGTCATTTAACTCTCGACGATCCCAACATCCAGTCAATAAAGAAATAATGATTACTGCGAATAGACAGGCTAGCCGTTTATCTTTCATTTTACCTCCGTTTTAGTCTACTGATTATCGATCTTGACAGTGAATCCATTCCCCACCACGGAGCTCTGATTAGTATATCTTTAAGACCACTTACGGACATTGGAGCGATTGGGGAAAGATAAGGGACACCAAACGATTCTAACTTTGTCAAATGAATCATAATGATAATTGTTCCCATTACGATCCCATATAATCCCAAAGCGCCAGATAGGAGGAGCAAAGGAAATCGAAGAATTCGAAAAGCAATTCCCATATTGTAACGGGGAATCGCGAAAGAGGCGATACCGGTCAAGGATACGATGATGACCATAGGGGCGGATACGATCCCTGCCTGTACCGCTGCTTGACCTATTACTAGAGCTCCGACAATGCTCACGGCAGATCCGACCGCTTTGGGTAAGCGTACTCCGGCTTCACGTAATCCTTCGAATAGGAACTCCATCAAAAGAGCCTCAATGAGGCTAGGGAATGGGACGCCTTCACGAGCAGATGTAATGCTTAGCAAGAAATTGGTTGGTAGCAACTGAGGATGGAATGTTGTTACAGCCACAAACAGAGACGGTAAGAACAGAGTGATAGTAAATAAAATAAAACGTGTCCAACGTACCAGCGTCGAATATAGAAAACGCTCGTAGTAATCCTCAGCGGATTGAAAGGCTGTCCAAAAAGTCATTGGTACGATAAGAGCATTTGGAGTTCCATCAGTAAGTATCGCGACTTTTCCCTCCAGTAAATTGGCTGCCACAATATCAGGTCGTTCGGTATTAAGTATCTGGGGGAATGGAGTAAATGATTTGTCTTCGATAAATTCCTCGATATATCCTGATTCTAGAACAGCTTTTATATGTATAACGGATAATCGTTGTTTCACTAAATTGATTACCTCAGATCGAGCCGTTCCCTCCAAATATGCGATTACAATCTTTGTCTTGGATAGTTGACCAATACTAACGGATTCCAACTTGAGTTCAGGCGTTTGAATTCTTCTGCGAATCAAAGCTGAATTGGTCGTTAAGGTTTCAGTAAAGCTTTCACGAGAGCCACGGATGGTAATCTCAGAAGCTGGTTCTTCCACTCCTCTGTGCTCCATACCGCTAATATCTAGAAGCACAGCTTCAGATTCCCCATCTACAATGATTGCCAATTTGGATTGCAGTATCCCTTCTACGATAGCACTCACATAGTGTGAATATTCGATTGATCTCAGTGCGGGAAATTGTTTTTTCAAGGATGAAGTAGACGATTCATTTTCGCCTTCGCTACCTAATTTTGCAGACAGCCACGAAGCAATTAGGGTAGGGTCAAAAATTGTAGTATCAACCAATCCGTTCACATAAATCATGAGGATTGAGCACTGGTTATGTAAACAATAAGTCTGATAAACGATGTCGAAACATCGATTGAAGACTTGCCGCATCAATGCTTCATTTTCTGCCAAATCAATGTTCAGAATGTCCTGGGAAATTGATTCAGGATTCGTATGTACTTTCAATCACAGACACCTCCTTTATTTTTTTAACATTATCCCTTAAGAAAAAATTTCTTATTCATGAATGCAATACTGATTTGGATTTGTACGAACAAAACCAAAAAGCATGGCGAAAGATTAATGGAAATATACGTTTGGGCAATCTCACTCTTTTTTCTATTATCGTACGGTGTGTTGCTCTGATGTTTTTTATAAAGAAGCAGTTTCAGGTAAACTTAAATTCGCATGTTTGCCCGAGTTGGCCTAATGCAGTTCAATGACACTGATTCTCCTTTGTACCTGTTCTTTGCCTTCGGGCCCAATAATCTTACTTTCTCTTTTAAATCGGACACATTAAGTTATTCAAGTGCTTTTCTTGACAAACGGTTCCTACTTCCCACACTGAATTCCTTTCAGCCCATTTATCCGTCCAGCCGTTTCCGAAATTGATTTCGTACACTTGGTATTCCCGTTTGCCTTTCGATTTTGGATTGTTGGAGACATAATGGAACTTCCCTCCGGCAGAGTCTTTAACTTCGCAGATGATGAAGAAAATTACTTCGCTGTATCGGAAAAGAAATAAGATAACGAAAAAATTACGAAAGCAGCTAATCAGAAATGATCAGCTGCTTTTTTATCTAGGCAAAATTGGTGTTTTTAAGATCGGAAATGGAGCAAAACCTTCCGTAGTTGAACTGCATTTCCTTATATTTTGAGAAGTGATTTAATGAATATTCTCCGGATCAGTCGTTGTGACCCTCTAAAACTCCGTAAGACATCATCGGACCGTGGTAGATAATTCGCTCAATGAAGCGGGCGATTTCGGACGGCGTCTCGCGCATGCCGGTATTTATCCAGTGCGAGAGCACGCCGAGATTGGCAGACACCGTATAAGCGAGTAAGTAGTCGGTGGGCACGAGGAACTGTTCGATATCTGGCTGTCGCAGCGTGATATTGCCCCAAATATGCTTCGTGACTAGCTCTTTGAAGCGCAGTCCGAACGAAATATCGCCCATAGGACCGAACATGATTTTCATGAAATCGCCGTTGTGCTCCAGCTCTTCAATGATCCGTACCAATTTCGGATAGGGCTCGTCTTTTTCGACGTAAGCTTTTACTTCGTATACATTGCTCTCTTGCATAAGCACCGAGAGCGTGTTCAAGATTTCCGTCTTGATCTGTTCGAGCATGTCCTGTGCATCTCGGTAGTGCAGGTAGAACGTCCCACGGTTTACGTCCGCGCGCGTCGTAATGTCCGTAACGGTTAAGCCGTCCGTGCCCTTCTCCTCAATGAGTGCCATGAGCGCTTGGCGGAGCAGTTGCTTCGTTCGTGCTTGTCTTCGGTCCATTTTACCGTTTGTCACCTATGCTTCCTCCATTTCCTGAAAAAATAGGTTGTGCTAATGAATACAATACCTGCCTAGTGACGATTAGTGAACAGTGATCGCGACATTGACGATTGTATTGTTCTCCTTTTTCATTATAATTAACAGTACGGTCATTAATCAACACAATGTCCGATATATAAAGATAGAGTGGAGATGGCGTGATGGCATTTTTCAAACAAAAAACGGTATGGATCGGATTGATTGCTGTCTTTGTCGTGCTGACAATATTCGGGGTGGCGATGATGGGCTCAGTGCTTGGATCGAAGCCGAAGAACCTGCCCGTGGCGCTCGTCGTGGAAGACGGACCGGCGACACTGCAAAATGGCAGCAAGTTGAACGTTGGTGTGATCGTGAAGGAGAAACTGCTAGCGAACAAAACGTTGCCGATCGAGTGGCACGTTGTCGCTACGGAAGCGGCGGCGTACGAAGGGCTCGATCAGCAGGACTATTACGGTGCGTTCGTGCTACCGGCGAATTTGAGCGCGGGCGTCGCTTCACTTGCCGGGCCGGAACCGCAACACGCGACGGTGCGAATCATCGGAAACGATGGAATGAACATGCAGGCGTCGACAACAGTGAAGCAGATTCTCGGCCAGGTGTCGCGGAGCATTAGTGCCGAGATGTCACAGCAGGTGCTCGGTATGATCTCCCAGCAGACGAACGTCATTCCAGTAGGTACGGCTACGGCGCTGCTCACGCCATTCGATGTGCAAGAGCAGACGGTGCATCCGATCGGTGCGAACAACGCCAGCGGCAACGCGCCGGGGATGCTGACGCAGATTATGTGGATTGGCAGCCTAGTCGTAAGCATACTGCTATTCCTGTCGTCAAAGAAGGTATCGGCTGGTGAAAGCCGCCGGATCGTTGTGATATCGTCGCAGGCGATCACAGGCATCGTGTTCGTGACTTTGGCTTCCGGCTTCCTGGTATGGATGGCCACGGCGTGGTACGGTATGCCGCTCGTTGATTCCGGTGGCACCTGGACGGTACTTATGCTTGCGGGAGTCGCATTCTACCTAATACAGTCCGCGGTGTTCAACTGGATTGGTCTGCCGACGATTCCGATTATGATCCTGCTCATGTTTTTCTCGATGCCCGTCGTGAACATGGCGCCGGAATTTCTCCCGCAAGCGACACAGGATTGGCTTTATGCATGGACGCCACTCAAGTTCGCGGCTTCGGCGCTGCGTAACTCGCTGTATTTTGCGGATGTGTCGGTGACGTCTTTGAATCTTACGGTGCTCTGGTCAGTCTCGGGTGCGGGGCTGTCACTGCTGCTGGCTTCGGCATGGAAAATGGTCAAAGCTCCAAATGAGGCTCCTGCTTCTGTTCCTGCAAAATAAACCGCTAATAAAGACGTGAATAGGTGCCAAAATTCAAATTATTGACTATTTGGTCAATAATGAGTATGATAGATTTATCATCAGACCAAGAAGACAAGTATTACATTTCTTTTTCGAGAATTCGATGATCAGCTCAAACAGCTTACAATCGCCGCCGAATCTCGGATCGAGTATATTCCGAATGAGTTTTGGCATATAAAGCATGGATCGTTAAGAAAAATTATAATTCATCATTCAATGGAGGTTAACAATGGGTAAAATAGGGATTTTCGGATTTGGACGTATCGGCAGGCAATTATTAAGAGTCGCTTTGCAGGATCAACTTTTCGTTCCGGTTTCCATTTCGGATATTAAAGATGAAGCGACGCTTGCGGCTCTTTTCGAAGTAGATACCAACTATAAGCGCTGGCCCGAAGATGTCTCCGGACGGGAAGGTCTTATGGTTATCGGAGGACGGGAGATTCAGTTTATCAATTCGTCGAAACAAGTTCCGGATTGGAAGGCATTGGATGTGGATCTGGTAATCGACTGTACAGGCCGAGCCGTTACCCGCGCTATAGCACAAGTCCATTTAGATCGCGGTGCAAATAGAGTACTGGTTAGTGGACCCAGTAAGAGCCTTGAAGATTGCGATGCTGTTTTGCTTAAAGGAATAAATCTGGATAGTTTCGATCCGGAAAAGCACAAGATCATTAGTATGGCGAGTTGTACGACCAATGCATTGGCTCCAGTTGTCAAAATCGTAAGAGAAAACTTCGGGATCAAGTATGGTCTATTCTCGACCGTCCATTCCTATACAAACACGCAATCGCTAACGGATCAGCCTATGAAGGATCGAAGGGATTCGTGGGCCGCTGCTGAAAATATCATTCCTTCTTCATCTGGGGCTGCAAAAGCCCTTAAATTCATATGGAACGATTTACAGATTACGGGTAAGGCGTATCGAATTCCAACCCGTACCGGAAGTATTGCTGAATTAAACCTTGTTACGGAAAAGCCATGTACGGTACAACAAGTAAACGATATATTTCGCAGTGCCGCCATAGATGGTCAACTGAAGGGAGTTTTGGATGTTTTAGAAGGTGAATGGGCATCTTCTCGTATCGTAGGCGATTCCCATTCCTCCATTATCGACCTTCCTTTGACTCAGGTACAGGGAGAACTCCTATCCGTTGCAACATGGTACGATAACGAATGGGGTTATGCTTCACGGTTAGCTGAAGTAGCAGCTTATCTAGTAAATAAGTGAAAATGCTAATATATTGAAATTATAATTTTTTATACATTTAGGGCTATCGAACATTGCCGATAGTCCTTTATCTCATTGTTTAGTGAACATGACGTCAAATTAATCGGCCGGCGGTACCATGATGAAGAAAATTACTTTGCTGTGTCGGAAAAGAAATAAGATAACGAAAAAATTACGAAAGCGGCTAATCAGAAATGATCAGCTGCTTTTTTATCTAGGCAAAATCGGTGTTTTTAAGATCGGAAATGGAGCAAAACCTTCCGTGGTTGAACTGCATTTCCTCATATTTAGAGAAGTGATTTAATGAAGATTCTCCGGATCAGTCGTTATGACCCTCTAAAACTCCGGAAGACATCAGCGGACCGTGGTAGATAATTCGCGCAATGAAGCGGGCGACTTCGGACGGCGTCTCGCGCATGCCGGTATTTATCCAGTGCGTGAGCACACCGAGATTGGCAGACACCGTATAAGCGAGTAAGTAGTCGGCGGGCATGAGGAACTGTTCGATATCTGGATGTCGCAGTGTGATTTTGCCCCAAATATGCTTCGTGACTAGCTCTTTGAAGCGCAGTCCGAACGAAATATCGCCCGTAGGACCGAACATGATTTTCATGAAATCGCCGTTGTGCTCCAGCTCTTCAATGATCCGTACCAATTTCGGATAAGGCTCGTCGTTTTCGACATAAGCTTTTACTTCGTATACATCGCTCTCCTGCATAAGCACCGAGAGTGTGTTCAAGATTTCCGTCTTGATCTGTTCGAGCATGTCCTGTGCATCCCGGTAGTGCAGGTAGAACGTCCCACGGCTCACGTTCGCGCGGGTCGTAATGTCCGTAACGGTTAAGCCGTCCGTGCCCTTCTCCTGAATGAGTGCCATGAACGCTTGGTGGAGCAGTTGCTTCGTTCGTGCTTGTCTTCGGTCCATTCTACCGGTTGTCATCTATGCTTCCTCCATTTCCTGCAAAAAAGGTTGTGCTAATGAATACAATACCTGCCTAGTGACGATTAGTGAACAGTGATCGCGATATTGACGATTGTATTGTTCTCCTTTCTCATTATAATTAACAATACGGTCATTAATCAACATCGTGTCCGATATAAATATAAAGATAAGGTGGAGATGGCGTGATGGATTGCTGTCTTTGTCGTGCTGACAATATTCGGGATGGCGATGATGGGCTCGGTGCTTGGATCGAAGCCGAAGAACCTGCCCGTGGCGCTCGTCGTGGAAGACGGACCGGCGACACGGCTACGGCGCTGCTCACGCCATTCGATGTGCAAGAGCAGACGGTGCATCCGATCGGTGCGAACAACGCCAGCGGCAACGCGCCGGGGATGCTGACGCAGATTATGTGGATTGGCAGCCTAATGCAAATCCAGGAAACGTTGGACACGGCAATTGAAGCGATTTTAATTTAGAACGTATTTATTTTTCAAGAGTTTGAGAATGAACCTACACGGAAGGAGCAACACAGATGAAAGTTCAGGATCAACAGCTAGAGAAAGCCATTCCTTTTATACAAGACAGCTACACCGAGTTAGGCAAAAGTCAGGCCCAAATCGAGTCGCGACTTGCAGAAATTACCGAAGCGATCTGGTTCAAAGGTGAGTATGAACACACCCTGGAAGAGCTGGAGCATGGTGCGAAAATGGCTTGGCGCAACAGCAACCGCTGCATTGGTCGCTTGTTCTGGGAGTCGCTTCGTGTACACGATGCTCGTCACGTTGAAACCGAGGAAGAGATGGTGGACGCGCTGTTCAGGCATATCGAGGTGGCGACGAATGGCGGCAAAATTCGCCCCGTCATTACGATTTTCCCGGCTGCACGAGATGGGAAGCCCCGCGTTCAGATTAAGAACGAGCAGCTGATTCGTTATGCAGGCTATGAGACAGACGATGGCATCGTAGGCGATCCTGCTTCATTGGCCTTCACGAAAGAATGCCAGGCCTATGGTTGGCAGGGCGCAGGGACGAATTTCGATGTGCTGCCGCTCTTGATTCAGGTAGGAGAGCGAGCGCCAAGGCTTTTTGAGATTCCGAAAGCGTTGATTTTGGAGGTCGCCATCACGCATCCACAGTTGCCCACCTTCGAGGAGCTGAACTTGCAGTGGTATGCGGTGCCGATGGTTTCGAACATGTACCTCGAAATGGGAGGCGTGATTTATCCCGCAGCTCCCTTTAATGGGTGGTACATGGGAACCGAAATCGGAGCTCGGAACTTTGCCGATGAAGCCAGATACAACATGCTGCCGCGGGTAGCATCGATCATGGGGCTCGACACGCTTCGCGAGTCATCCCTATGGCGTGACAAAGCGCTGGTGGAGCTGAACATAGCGGTGCTGCATTCTTTTCAAGAGCAAGGCGTAGCCATTGTTGATCATCACACTGCGGCGAAGCAGTTTCAGCGGTTTGAAGATAACGAGGAGAAGAGTGGGCGCGACCTCACCGGCGATTGGACATGGCTGATCCCACCGCTCTCTCCAGCGACGACGCATATTTTCCATCAGCATTATTCGAACGAAGTGAAGCTGCCGAATTTCTTTTATCACCGTAGAAAAAGGTGAAATCATAAATGTCTACGCTCGTCTTTCACCAATGGTGAAAAGAGGCCGCTGAAGAACTCTCTGTTTTTCAGAATATCTAAATTCTCTAAACAAAAAGACGACTCATTTCCATTTTTAATGGAAGGAGCCGTCTTTTTCTATTCATACATATACGTCTTTTGCTAGATTTTAATCAGTCAATTTCAATATTCGCTTCAAATTTACTGTGAATATTGCCAGTGCTCCTTGTATGTGGATCCGATGCAGATAGTTCCGGCCGTGTTGCATAACGGGGTAGTACCAGCGTAGTATCAATCCTCACATTCTTTAGAAAGTGACCAAGTTAGATAATAGGATATGAAATCGAAGTTAGTTTTGTCGTTTGCATAGGGTGGGGGGCTATGATAAAATGCAATCATTAGGGAGTGATTGTGATGAAGGAAGAGAGCAACTCACACGACATGTGTGCAACTTCAAGCGAACGAAAGAGCCACCATTCCGACAAAGCAAAAAGTAATCTAATTACCCGACTTAACCGAATCGAGGGGCAAATCCGAGGGGTTAAGGGGCTCATTGAAAAGGATACGTACTGTGACGATGTGTTGAATCAGATTTCATCCATCCAATCTGCGTTAAACGGTGTTAGCAAGCAATTGCTTGAGCATCATATGAAAAGCTGCGTGATCGATCGCATTCAAGAAGGCGACGAAGAAGTGATTACAGAATTATTAACAACGATTAATAAACTCATGAAATGATGGATCTGGAGAGCGATGAGAACTCCGGATTTTTTATCATTTTAAAGTGAAGCTAATCTTACAGAACCCCTTGACTAAATATAGGGTAGGGGGGTATACTAAATTCAATCATATCTAACACAAAAAGGAGAATGAACGATGCAGACTGTAACATTAAAAGTAGCAGGTATGTCTTGTAACCACTGTGTGAATTCAGTTGAAGGAGCTTTGAAAACGTTAGGTGCTGCAGGTAAAGTTGACTTAGCGAGCGGAACGGTGAATGTGGACTTCGATGAAACTAAGCTAACGCTAGATGCCATTAAAGAAGCCATTGAAGAACAAGGGTACGACGTATAAAAAAGAGGTGTAGATGATGGAAACTGCTAATGAAGCAACTGAGACTAAGCAAACATCACTGCAGATTACCGGGATGACATGCGCCGCCTGCGCAAATCGAATAGAAAAAGGTTTAAACAAGCTTGAAGGGATTACGGAAGCCAATGTAAACTTCGCGATGGAACGAGCAACGGTGACTTATGATCCTACTCGAATTGATGTTGCCAAGATGGAACAAAGCATTCAGAAGCTTGGATATGATACAGCTAAGGAAGCTGTTGATTTGCAGCTTGAGGGTATGACTTGCGCGGCATGCGCCATGAGGATTGAGAAGGCATTGAATAAATTGCCTGGTGTAAGCCTGGCCACGGTTAATTTTGCGATGGAAGCCGCCCATGTGGTGTACAATCCAGCTGAAGCTACCGTGTCGGATATGCAGAAGCGGGTGGAGAAGCTCGGCTACAAAGCAGTTCCTAAGCAGGAACAAGGCGATCCGTCCGAACGTCGACAACAAGAGATTACAAAGCAAAAACGTAAGCTTCTGATTTCTGCGATTTTATCACTGCCGTTGCTTTGGTCCATGGTTAGCCACTTTTCGTTTACCTCATGGATTTGGATACCAGAGTTCTTCATGAATCCATGGTTTCAATTCATCCTGGCAACGCCGGTTCAGTTTTACATCGGAAGACAATTCTATGAAGGTGCTTATAAAGCGCTGCGAAATGGCTCTGCAAACATGGATGTACTGGTTTCATTGGGGACTTCGGCTGCTTACTTCTATAGTTTGTATTTGACTATCGATTGGTTTATCGGGGGCGCCAGCATGCATCACGGGCCGTCTTTGTATTATGAAACAAGCGCTGTACTCATTACGCTAGTCATTATGGGGAAATGGTTTGAAGCCCTCGCTAAAGGGCGGACATCGGAGGCGATTAAGTCATTGATGGGACTGCAGGCCAAGACGGCTTTGGTCATCCGCGAAGGTCAAGAACTGAGTATCCCAGTGGACGAAGTTATGGCAGGGGATATCGTATTAGTGCGTCCTGGCGATAAAATACCGGTGGATGGGGAAGTGCTCGAAGGCTTATCCTTTGTGGATGAATCGCTGCTAACTGGCGAAAGTCTTCCTGTAGAAAAGAAGCCAGGCGATGCTGTTATAGGGGCAACCATCAACAAAAACGGGATGCTTCGCATTCAAGCGACGAAGGTAGGAAAAGAAACAGCGCTGGCACAAATTATTAAAGTCGTGGAACAAGCACAAGGCTCAAAAGCTCCGATACAACGGGTAGCCGACGTCATTTCTGGGATTTTTGTCCCCATTGTTGTGGGTATCTCCCTTATCGCTTTCCTAGTCTGGTATTTCGTCGTGACAGCGGGCGATTTTGCAGGGGCTTTGGAGAAAGCCATCGCGATCTTAGTTATTGCCTGCCCTTGTGCGCTGGGTCTTGCGACGCCCACCTCGATTATGGCGGGATCAGGACGTGCAGCCGAACTGGGTATTTTGTTCAAAGGTGGCGAGCATCTAGAGCAAACTCATCAAATAGATACCATCATTTTAGATAAAACAGGGACTGTTACGAATGGGAAGCCGGAGCTTACCGATGTTTACGCAGAAGGAGAAGAAATTGAATTCCTAAGACTTGTAGGCGCCGCGGAGAAACATTCGGAGCATCCACTTGCTGAAGCGATCGTTGCAGGCATTAAAGCCAAAAACATTGAAATGCCGGGGACGGAAGCTTTTGAAGCGATCCCTGGATATGGCATTAGAGCTGTCGTGAATGGTAAAGAGCTATTAATCGGGACTCGACGTCTCATGGAGAGATTTGAAGTTGATGCGAAAGGTGCTTACGACACGATGTCGAAGCTGGAGGAGTCCGGTAAAACAGCCATGCTCGTTGCCATTGATAAAGGGTACGGGGGTATGGTAGCTGTTGCGGATACCATTAAAGAAACTTCACAGGCCGCGGTTAGCCGATTGAAGAAAATGGGTATTGAGGTCATTATGATCACGGGGGATAACGAGCGGACAGCAAAGGCAATCGCGGCTCAAGTGGGGATCAATCAAGTACGTGCCGAAGTTTTACCAGAAGGAAAAGCGGAAGAAGTGAGAAAGCTTCAGGCACAAGGTAAAAAAGTAGCGATGGTCGGCGATGGTATCAACGATGCACCCGCTCTTGCGACGGCTGACATCGGGATGGCCATCGGAACAGGCACGGATGTGGCGATGGAAGCCGCAGATGTGACGCTGATGCGCGGTGACCTATCGAGTATTCCGGATGCGATCTACATGAGTCGTAAAACGATGAGCAACATCAAGCAAAACTTGGTCTGGGCGCTTGGATACAACACGCTAGGTATACCAATTGCTGCGCTAGGCTTATTGGCACCTTGGGTAGCGGGCGCGGCAATGGCCTTAAGCTCGGTCTCCGTTGTTCTTAATGCGCTTAGACTTCAACGTGTTAAGATTCGGCACTAATTTACCTAGATATAGGAGAGAACAACGCGTGGATATCAAAAAAATAGGGCTTATCTCAGCAGTGCTCGCGCTTGGTCTTCTAAGCGCATGCGGCGGTGTAAAAGATACAACAGGAAAGAGTGAGCATGCCAGTCATATGGCAACTTCTATTCCAGCAAGTACAAGTGAACACAGTGGACACGGTGCAGAACAACCAAAGACATCCACCAACCTCAAAGCATCGTTTACGTTCCCATCGACAAGTCTGAAGGCAAATGATAAGTCGGAATTAACGATCGAAATTACTGACAATGTCGGCAAACCAGTCACAGATTTTCAAGTTAATCATGAAAAATTGCTGCATCTTATTATGGTTAATCACAATCTATCGTTCTTTCAACACATTCATCCAGTATACAAAGGAAATGGCAAGTTTACGATCGACACGAGCTTCCCGACAGGCGGGGACTTTAAGCTCATTGCTGATTTTATTCCAAGTGGAGGTACCAGTACAACACTGAGTAATTGGGTGAAGGTTGAAGGGAAAGATGCAGAGCATTCTGCTCTTACCGCAGACGCTAAACTTATGAAAGAAGTTAGCGGCAAAGAGGTCGATCTTGCACTGAGCAGTACGAAGGCTAAAGAAGACGTAACGCTTACCTTTACGATTCGTGATGCTCAGACGAAAAAGGAGATCACGAATCTACAACCTTACCTTGGCGCTGTAGGCCATGTTGTGATCCTTTCAGCCGATGCGGAGCAGTATATTCATGTACATCCGCTTGATGAAAAGGCGACTGGCCCCGTTGCAAGGTTCGCGACCTCTTTTCCAGAAGCGGGTACCTATAAGATTTGGGGGCAGTTTCAACATAACGGAGAAGTGATGACGGTGCCCTTCGTCGTTGATGTGAAGTAAGCCCATCATGGAAAGAAGCCCTTGATTCCTCCAACAGGAGGGACCAAGGGCTTCTTCGTTCTGCTAGTTCCTATTGGCCAGAATCAACGGAATTGAACTTACCGTCGGTCGTCCGTACCGTTGATTTGCGGTTCAGAACGATGTTGCGGAAATAAATGAAAACACTGGGCAGCTGCCCGAGCAGAAATACGGGGTCTTTCCGATAAATGGCATAGATCGAGAGAACTGCACTACCTAGAATGCTATATACCCAAAAAGATAGTGGAATGACGGTTCTCTTCGCTTTCTCGCTGGCCAGCCATTGCGTAATGAATCGCATTGAAAACATGATTTGTCCGATAAATCCGAACACGATCCAACCAATTTGATAGGGCGACAGGTTAACGGAGGAATGCCACCACATGTTATTGTCCCTTTATTTGGTAGTGAATGACTCGTTTGCGCAGCCAACCAATGACGATCGCATCCATAAGTCCGACAAAGGCGCGATTGAATACGCCATATTTGGAGACGCCATGTTGTCTTTCACGATGGGATACCCCGACTTCGATGACCTTAAAGCCGTTAATTTTAGCCAGCGTAGGAAGGAATCGATGCATACCCTCGTATAAGTAATAGCTGTCTGCGACTTCACGTTTCATAAGCTTCATGGGGCACCCCGTGTCATAGATTTGGTCGCCAGTTAACCAATTACGGATTCCGTTACCGATTCGCGAAGAGACTTTCTTGACGAATGTATCTTTTCGGTGGACACGTTTGCCATTCACGAAGTCCATGTTCACGATATAAGGCATAAGTTTGAAAATATCACGAGGATCCGTTTGCAGGTCGGCATCGATCAACGCGACAAGTTCGCCTATGGATTGCTTGAGTCCCGCCGATATCGCGGCAGTTTGGCCGCTGTTCCTTTCGAAGTGAATCACTTTTACCGTAGAATCAGATAACGCCAGCTCATTTAAAAGAATCGCGCTCCGATCTTTACTGCCGTCGTTGACGAGCACGATTTCATAGCTTTCGATCTTGCCGCTGACCGCATTCGTAATTTCTTGGTGAAGCAGCTTAATGTTGTCTTCTTCATTGTAGATTGGTGCTATAATCGAAAGCTTGACCATTCGTCTTCCCCCTATACCATGTGACAAATTTGTTTATTCCTTCAGCAAAATCGGTCAGGGCATTGTATCCGAATAAGAGGTTAGCTTTGGAAATATCAGCGTAGGTTTGATCTACATCCCCAAGTTGATTCGGCGTCCTACGGATGCAGGCTTTTTTACCGAATGCCAATTCTAAATGCTGAACCAATTCGAGGAGTGTTATCGTCCGGTTCGTGCCTAAATTAACGATTTCATACACCAGGTCGTCTTGCTGCTCAACGAATTGAAGGGCACCGATGATGCCTTCGATGACATCACCGACATACGTGTAGTCTCGTCTTGTGGAGCCGTCTCCGTATAGTGTGAGCTCCTCGTCATGATCAAGAGACTTGGCGAACTTGTGAATGGCAAGATCGGGACGCTGTCGTTCGCCATACACCGTAAAGAAGCGCAGCATCATCGTATTGATCTCATAGAGATAATGGTAGGCGTGAGCGAGCACTTCGGACATTTTCTTCGTGGCGGCATAGGGCGAAATGCTGCGATCGACGCTATCCAGCTCAGAGAAGGGAACCTTCGTTTGATTGCCATAGACGGAAGAAGACGAAGCACACAGTAGGTGACGAACGCCATGCTTGCGCATGGCCTCCAGCACGTTAAGTGTACCCCTCACATTAACCTCTTCATAGAGAAGCGGTTGTTCGATCGAAGGCCGCACGCCTGCCATAGCCGCAAGATGAATAACCGCATCTAGGTGTTCGTGTGCAAATACGACATCTAAGTCTCGTGATTGCCGGATATCCGCAACGACCAATGAAAATTGTTCGCTATTAACAACCTTTTGCAGCTGGAGCAGATCGGACTCTTTGTTGGTATAAGGAAAAGGAAAGGTTCCTGTAGCATCTAAGAGATTTCTAATCTTAATTTTGTAGTCATAGGCATCGTTGAAATTATCCACGCAGACGACGCGATGGCCAAGGCCCAATAGTTTCTCACAAAGATGGGAGCCGATAAACCCTGCTCCTCCGGTTACGCAATAAGTTTTCATGAATCCTCCTAAGGTTAGCTCTAGCCAACCGAGTAATACTGAAATAATTCGCGCACCTGTAAATCCGCAGTGAACATATTTCTTAAATCAAAAAAGGTATTGCCGCGCATACGGCCTGCGATCAGCTGCCAGTTCATTTCTCGAAACTGGTTCCACTCCGTCATCAGTACGATCGCATCGGCGTTCTGGGCGCAATCAGCCTCGCTTTTACAATAGAGGATACGTTCGTTAAAATCGGACCACACGCGCTTGGCTTGCTCCATCCCTTGCGGGCAAAAGACTCGGACTACCGCTTCCTGTTGCAACAATCCGTTAATAATATCGAAGCTTGGCGCATAGCGAATATCATCAGTCTCCGGCTTGAACGAGAGTCCCCATAAAGAGATGATCTTCCCCTTTAATGTGCCGTTAGCGGATAAGCATTCGCTTATTTTGTTGACCATGCTCTTCTTTTGCTTCTCGTTGGCTGCGATGGCAGCACGAATCATGTAGAGATCTTCACCATTTTTTTCAGCGATATCGACCATGGCCTGCGTGTCTTTGGGAAAGCAGCTGCCTCCGTATCCCGGGCCGGCCTGCAGGAAATGAGGGGAGATGCGCTCATCGAGACCCATGCCTGTCGCAATATCTTGGATGCTAGCGCCAACCTTTTCCGATACAAGAGCAAGCTCATTGATAAAGGAGATTTTGACAGCCAGAAATGAGTTGGACGCGTATTTGATCATTTCAGCCGTTTCCAGATTTGTATAAAGAAAGGGGACATGATGCTGAAGATGTACCTGATAGATCGATTGCAAAACCTCCTTAGCCTTGCTGCTCTCTGTGCCGATAATCACTCTAGATGGTGATAACCCATCCTTCACAGCGTTCCCTTGGCGTAAAAACTCTGGGTTGGACACCACATCCACTTTGAAGTCGGCATGTCTCTCTCTAAGCGCAGCGTCGAGATAATTGGCGATACGGCGACTGGTGCCAACGGGCATGGTCGACTTGCAAACGATTATTTTATAACCATTTATATAGGCAGCGATGAGTTGGACGACGTCTCGAACATAGGAAAGATCAGCTCCTCCATCTTCTTTGGCAGGTGTTCCAACAGCAATAAAGATAACGTCACTTTCTTGGATAACCTTTTGTGGACTTGTGGTAAACGTCAGCATCCCATCCCGTATACTGATCTGGAGACGTTCTTCCAAGCCTGTTTCATACATCGGTGAAAATCCATCCTGTAAGCGATTAATCTTATCCACATCTATATCCATGCAAGTGACATGAAATCCATGACTGGAAAGTACTGCGCCGTGAACTAAGCCAACGTATCCTGTACCCATAATTCCAATTTTCATGATAGACTCACCTCCTAGTTGATCACCGGATAAAATTTAATAAACACTTTGTTGTATAATATACTTTTGTAAATAAATTATAGTTACGACCCTTGTTGTTCACAAGCAACAGATTTTTTTGAAGTGTTTAATAGTTTATAGATGCAAACAAACTGTCGACTAACCAGAAGAAAATCTACAAAGCAGCATCCAATTGTCGTATAAGGGTTTTCTAAGAATAAAAAAGCCTTGGTTCCTATGAAGGAATCCAAGGCTTATACGAATACTATGAAAGAGGTCATTTCTTAGGATTATCTTTATGTCTGGAATCACTTTGAGGGAGATGAAGTAATTGTGAAAGTTGTGTAGCCAAATAAACCGGCGTGTAAGGCAAATCATTGCGAAGCCAACAGACAATCGTACCAATGATGGCTGAGGACCCGTACCAGATCGCGATATCTGTTTGAATGTTCAAAGTATGGGAAGCCTCTAATTTGTCCATTCGGGCTGTGATAAAATCAGCCATCAGCTTCATAAGTCGTTCCGTAAATACGGGTATCCGCTTGGCAGCGAGCAGAACCTTGTAAAATTTCGAATTTTCCGCGATATGATCAAGCATTTTGACCAGGATCTGCATGTTAAAACCGGGTGGGTTCGGAATTTCTTTCAAGATAGCATGGATTTCGGAAACCATATCTTCAGCCAACTTATCGATCATATCTGGAATATCCCGATAATGCAGATAGAAGGTAACACGATTAATCGTCGCTCGCTCCGCGATTCGATTCACCGTTATTTTCTCCAGCTCAATCTCCTGAAGTAATTCGATAAAGGCATCTCGAATTAACTGGCGCGTACGCAGTACACGTGGGTCAATACGTTGTGATGATGTTGACATAAGTGATCATTTCCCTCCTCTGAAGCTCACTATGCGACAAATTCTGCAAGTTCTGTTGATTATGTGATAGTTAAACGACATAATTTCTTCTAAATGTAAACTAATAAACAATAACAAAAAAGTTGTTGCTTGTGAACATTAGAATGGATGACTATAATACTATTTACATCAAGTTTATTATACAACACTTTGTCAATTAGTAAGAAGTCTAAATTGAAAGGAATAAGGGAAATGAGTAAAATTGCTGCATTTGATAGTAGTTCCATTAAGAAAGGTCCTTTGTTGTTTGTTATGATTTTGGGAGCGTTCATTGCCGTTCTGAATCAGACGATTATGAGTGTTGCCTTACCGCCACTAATGGCCGAATTCAATATCGCCGCTTCAACTGCCCAATGGCTGACCACGGGTTATATGTTGGTTAACGGTGTCCTAATTCCGATCACAGCGTTCCTGATGCAACGGTTTACGACGCGGGAGCTGTTTCAAGCGTCCATGATTATTTTCCTCATTGGTACCATTGTTTCAGCGGTGGCACCGGGCTTTGAAATGTTGTTGGCAGGCCGTCTGATTCAAGCAGCTGGGGCTGGTATTATCATGCCGCTTCTTATGACTGTTGTTTTTACGATCTACCCGCCAGATAAGCGTGGAGGAGCTATGGGCATGGTTGGGTTGGCTATCATTTTTGCCCCTGCGGTCGGTCCTGCTATCGCTGGTTATATTTTGGAGCATTATTCATGGCGTACAATTTTCTACGGCATCATTCCATTTGTTGTCATCGTTATTGCGGTTGCTTTTATCTATCTGAAAAATGTCTCTGAACGTCAGTATCCCAAAATTGATATGTGGGGTGCCGTTCTATCAACAATCGGATTCGGATTCTTACTTTACGGCTTCAGTAGCGCAGGTAGTAAAGGCTGGTCGAGTGCGGAGGTTATCGTATCTATTATTGTAGGTGTCGTCGCTTTAATATTGTTTACATGGCGTCAACTGATTATTAAAGATCCACTGTTAGATCTTAGAGCATTCAAGTACAACATGTTTACCCTAACAACGTTAATCAACATTGCGGTTACAATGGTCATGTATGCGGATATGATGCTGCTTCCATTGTATTTGCAGAATGCTCGCGGCTATACGGCGTTGGAGTCAGGTATCCTAATGCTCCCTGGAGCGCTGCTGATGGGCTTCATGATGCCAGTGGCTGGTAAGCTGTTCGATAAGTTCGGAGCGAAGTGGTTATCCATTGTCGGTATGGCCATTACCATCGTAACCACACTTGGATTCATCAATTTGACGGATTCTACTAGTTATACGTATTTAGTTCTTATGTCCACAGGACGACGCTTTGGGATGGCGCTCTTCTTAATGCCAATCACGACGGCGGGCCTCAATCAATTGCCTGCAAGACTGAATGCGCATGGTACAGCGATCTCCAATACCATTAAGCAAGTGGCTGGTGGCGTAGGTACGGCACTTCTGATCACGGTTATGACGACGAGAAGTAAATCTCATCTCGTAGAGATGATGACGGCAAGCAAAACGGCGACTGCTACCAAGGAACTTATCAAAGAAGCATCTATTCAAGGAATTAATGATTCTTATCTTGTCATTATTGGTATCGGTGTTGTTGGTTTGCTGCTTTCCTTCTTCATTAAACGTATAGGTCAAGCGGAGGAAGTAGAAGTCGTTGTAAATCGGAAACCTGTTAATGCAACATAGGAATAACAGATAAATGTTACGTAGGAAGAGCTTTTCCTTTAAGTGGGAGAGGCTCTTTTGTGTTAGCTGAGTGAGTAAAACTCTGAATTTTAGGAATTTACTATTTCATTAATTGGTACTGTACGAAATTGTGTACAGCATACTCCTCAAGGGGAGCGCGCTGTGCTTTTTCTTTTTTAGGGCCTATACCCGTGAAAGCCTTCAACAGCTTGAACTCAGGTCTAGAGGGATGTCGAAGATTTGTGTATAATGAGACAAGTTGATGAACGGACCCGACTTTTCTGAGTCTGAAGGTCACAGGCTGCCAAAACGATACAGAAATACGAACACATCAATAAAACCGTAACGATTATTGGCTTGAACGCGGAAAGTAAGCATTTGATGGATCGAGTTGGACCCGTGTAGTACTAGGCCTTTCAATGAGGGGTGAGAGTTACGTTGAAATATCGTCCAAAGGCATTCGATCATGCCGCTAAATTCATGCATGTTGCACTTATAGGTTCATTAGTAAAATGGATATTCTATGGAAGCCTCGTAGGTATCATGACAGGATCTGCTTCCGCACTGTTTCTAGCTAGTCTGGACCTTGTTACAGAGAAACGAATTGTCCATCCGTGGTTACTGTTTCTTTTACCTGTTGGCGGGGCGTTAATGGCTTATGTCTATCTGAAAATCGGCAAAAATTCGGGCAAGGGGAATAACCTGATCCTCGAACAACTGCATGAAGGTCAGGAGACGATTCCTTTTCGTATGGCGCCTTTGGTCCTCATAGGGACCCTCGTAACGCATCTGTTTGGGGGATCAGCAGGTCGTGAGGGTACAGCCGTTCAAATGGGGGGAAGCTTGGCCGAATGGATCGGAAAAGTGTTCCGAGTCGACGAAAATGATCGAAAAATCCTGCTGATGTGCGGCATTAGCAGCGGGTTTGGCTCGGTTTTCGGTACGCCGCTAGCGGGAACCATTTTCGGCTTGGAAGTGGTCGCCATTGGGATGGTGAGATACCAAGCGTTAATCCCATGTTTTATCGCTAGCTTGGTCGCTCATCTCGTTACCACCGCGTGGGGGATACACCATATCCACTATGCCATGGGAGCTGTGCCGACGTTATCCACAGGGGTTGTGCTCAAGGTTGTGTTTGCGTCGATCCTGTTCGGCTTAGCTAGTATTTTGTTTAGTGAACTTACGCATGGGTTGAAAAAGCTGTATACACATATATGCAAGAACCCTGTGTTGAAAGCATTTGTCGGCGGTCTCGTCATCATCGCGCTTGTTGCGATCTTCAGAACGAGAGACTATCTCGGCTTGGGTATCCCCCTGCTGCAGCAGTCCTTCGAAGAACCCGTCGCCCACTTCGCGTTCTTGTGGAAAACGATATTCACCGCGCTCACGCTTGGTGCTGGTTATCTGGGCGGGGAAGTGACCCCTTTATTTGTCATCGGGGCTACCTTGGGCAATTCGCTTGCCGACTTGTTAGGGCTCTCCGCGCCATTCTTAGCAGGACTTGGACTCATCGCGGTATTCAGCGGCGCAACGAACACACCGCTTGCTTGCTTCATTATGGGTATAGAGCTGTTTGGTTCCGAAGGGATTATCTACATGTTCATGGCTTGTATTGTGAGTTATTTGTTTTCTGGCCACTCGGGGATTTACACGTCACAGCGAATAGGGTTATCCAAGTCGAAGGGACATGCTGTACCTGAGGGCGCAACGCTTGCATCCATCAAGGTAAAGAAAAAGGAATGAAAATAACCCGGCAGGCCATGAGGCTTGCCGGGTTATTTCGTATACATAGAAGTGCTACGACCATTTAGTTCTAAACGTTTGCGAAGCTTTCTCCATTATAGGCTTGCCATGGCCGAAGCAGGCAACATTGAAATCCGCTTTCCCTAAGCGGATCAAATCTTGCTTCGCTTGCGAGAAATTCTCGTGGCCTATGCTCCAGCCAAGGCCTATCATATTGGCCGCTGCATCCGCGGCGAACATCACGCCGCCTTGCTTCGGCAGAAGCAAAGCGAGCTGGCCTGCGCTATGAGCTGGGGCGGGGATGGTTTGCAGTCCCCCAGCGAAATCAAGCGTGTCATTCGCCTTCAAATAGCCGTCGATCGGAAACGTCTCGATCGGCGTTTCTTTGATGAATAAACGGAACATCAGTTTATTCAATAGTCCTGGTGTTGCTGTAAGTGGCCGCTGCGGCAGCCCCTTCTCCACGATCGGCGCATCCACTTCGCTGATGTAAATCTTCACATGCGGCACCTCTCGCTTCAGCGCAGCCGTACCACCTACATGGTCAGGATGGCCATGCGTGAGTAGAATGGTCTTTAAGTCCGCCGGCTTATGACCAATGTCTCGGATTCCCTCTAGGATCCGGGGGGCGCTTCCTGGCGTGCCGGTATCAATTAGAATGAGACCGTCCTCCGCTTCGATCACGTAAGCATTAACTGTTCCAAGAAGAAGCAAATATACCCCTTTAACAAGTTGTTGAACGTTCATGTTCATGTCCCCTCTCCGCGAATAGGAACAACTACAAAGAATACAAATTAAATTACACTAATCCCTTATTAATATTTAGTTTGACTAAATATTAATTCAACGTCGTTAAATAAGTTTCCTTTGAAATGTCACGGTGTCAAGCGACTTTATTGCGATTCTTAGCGATGGTATAATGGGTTTACTAAACAGGCATTTTCGGATGCTGCTAATTTATAGGAGTGGTGTCGAGTGAGTACAGCCAATCGAGGAGTGAACATTGGTCCTCCACGTTTCAAAATAGCCGTTCATGCCATTGTCTGGTTAGCTAACAGTGGTTGCCTTCTATCCAGTGCGACGATTGCGAACCAAGTGGACTCGCACGCGACCTTCATGCGCAGAGTGATGCAGTCGCTTGCTGATGCAGGGATCGTGGAATCCAAGGGCGGGCGTGAAGGTGGATACAAGCTGCGGAAGCGGGCCGAAGAGATTACGCTAGGAGATATATATTCTGCCGTTAGCCTTGGATGTACTGAGCCTGAAGGAGGCTCTGACTGTGGTGAAGCAGGTGAATTGTTGGACGCTGAGCTGGAGAAAATTTTGATGGAAGCCGAACAGCGCACGATTGATTACTTAGGACAGTTCACGATTACCCAAGTGATGAATCGCGTCGAATTCTTCACGAAACCGTGTGGTGAATAAGTAAGATGCCCATAGCTGCAATCCCTAGATAAACAAGCGCATGCACTCGAATAGAGCTGCGCTTGTTTATTTGTTTAGCACTCATCAGGAATAGAAGGTGTATGGCATGAATTTGGAGGCACCTGATTTGAACAATCCAGCAAGAATCACACAGTGTAACGCGACGACCTCATGTACCCAAGCGGGCTTGGAGGGGGAGTCAGCTGCAAGGGTTTGAACATCTTGAAGGGCAGTTTGCTGCGCAAAGAGTATGAAATCTTCTCGCAGGTAATACAGATCCTGTTCGAGTTCAATTGGCAACTGACGCAAGGCAGTAAGCCCGTTGCCGATACATGCAAAGGTCTGTAAGGTAGGCGGCAGGCGACAAGAGAGCCATTTGATACACGTTGCAATTTGCCTTTGATTTGGAGCTTTCCGCAAGTGGAACTGTTGATTCAGATCGAGGATACCGTTTGGAATGAAATAGGGGGTTTCACTTGAAGAGGTGAGAATATGGATGCTGCTTTTCCCCACATGAATGACATCGAGATGGCTGGGGATATCCGATGTTGAGATAGCCTTCTTCAGAGCTTCTACCCATTCATCCGTCATTCTATCTGCCTGCTCTAGGGTGTCATTACACAAACTGAACAATTCGTCCGATTCATGGCTAAACTTCCTAATGTACTTATCATTGTGCATGCTAATCCCTCACCCGTAAGTTACATAGTTATGGTCACCGCGGCAGCGGTATTCAGAACTCCAATAATAACGGATGATAGATGGAAGGTCAACCAATTTTTACTATTTTTAAATAAAAAAGTAATCCTAAAAAAGACCCATCCAATGACGGACCGGGTCTGTGTTTAATGTGGTTAGATTACAAATTTATATCCTACGCCCCATACCGTCTTTATATACTTCGGTTCTTTGGGATTAACCTCAATTTTCCTGCGCAAATTCGTAATATGTACATCGATCGCACGCTCATTGATATAGGAATCGAATCCACGTAAAGCACTAATCAGATCTTCACGACGGTAAACCCGTTCTGGATGTTCCACTAATAATCGGATAAGCTCGAACTCAGAGAAGGTCATTTCGATGGATTCGCCTCGCACATGCAGCGTTCTTTTCTCTAAATTAATTTGTAGCTCCATAGCGGGAACGGTGATCCGTTGACGAATCGGAGTAAGCTCAGCATGCTGGTGCTGCTCGGAGGGGAATCCCTTTTTGAAACGGCGTAATAAAACTTGAATGCGGGCCTTCATCTCATGCATGCTGAATGGTTTGCATAAATAATCATCGGCTCCAACGGTAAAGGCTTCGATTTTCTCGCTGACCTTGGAATTTGATGAGATGATAATAATAGGAACGGGTGTTAACCCACGCAAGGAATTACATAGCTCTGTACCTTCGAAGTCGGGAAGAATAAGATCAAGTAATATGAGATCTGGCTGGAAATTGTTCAGGGCCGTTAGACCCTCCTTACCATTGTGGCACCTGAGGACAAAGAACCCCTCCTCCTTCAGATACATGCAGATCATCTCACCGATAATATCATCGTCCTCAATTAATAGAACTCTGTCCATTAGAAGTCCCCCCTAACGCATAGTTTTCTAATTTGAAATTCGTAAAAGTGAAGAGATGAGTGGTGTTGCTAATATTTAGCTAATAATTCTATTATACGCTGTCGAATTTTAAGAGTAAACCGTTTTCATAAAGGAAATCTAAAAAAATGTTAGCAAAATATTAGCGAAAAATAGCGATGAAAT
This sequence comes from Paenibacillus sp. J22FR5, assembly GCF_059691975.1. Taxonomy (NCBI): domain Bacteria; kingdom Bacillati; phylum Bacillota; class Bacilli; order Caryophanales; family Paenibacillaceae; genus Paenibacillus; species Paenibacillus sp. J22FR5. Next base: position 33,566 of record NZ_JCAUAN010000010.1, read on the forward strand.
TCATAGGATTTAAGTAAGTAACCTAATAAGTGGAAAGTAAAATGAGATTATAAGTAAGAATGGCTTGTAGAGGTGGCGGGAAAATGAGTCTAACGGGCAGGTATGAGGTACTATTGGTGAGTGTATCCGAGCATTCGCAGGAGGTCATTACGACTATATTAAAGCAGGATGCAAAGCTTAATCTGACAGGAATTGCAGCGGATGGTAATACGGCATTGACTTGTATGTTACGTGATAAGCCAGATCTGGTTCTTATTGATATGGCCTTACCTGAATTGTTAGGACTTACGGCACTAAGGCTCATCATGGACCATAGTCCTATTCCGGTGATTGTGCTTAGCACGCACACATCAGAGGGCTCGGTTCAAACGATCCAGGCGATGCGTTTAGGGGCCGTGGATTATTTCCATAAAGAAATGCTAGTTACCAATTTGGAGGGCGAGGGAGTTATCACCTATTTTCTACATCGCTGTAAATTGGCTATTCAAAATGGGGTTAAAGGTGTGTATCCCGCAGCAATCCATTCGGACAAAAAATCGGATAGCGGGCAGATTGGCACGCCGTTCAATGGAACCTTACTCCAGCGACGAATGGATATGGAGTTTCACTTACGTAAGGCGATCTTTAAGCAAGAATTTAAGCTTGTCTATCAGCCTGTTGTGGATATCGATACGAATCGTGTTGTTGGTGTGGAGTGTCTCCTTCGTTGGGATAATCCCTATTTCGGACATGTATCCCCCTCTGAATTTATTGCGATCGCTGAAGAAAGTGGACTCATTCACGAGATCGGGGAATGGGTGCTGCGAGAAGCTTGCCTACAGAACCAGAAATGGCAGTTGGCAGGTCTCCCCCCTATGTTCGTGGCCGTGAATTTATCTAGGAAACAGTTCAATGATTACCGGCTCAGTAGGACAATTGCGGAGATTCTGGAGGAAACCGGTTTGGATCCAAAGTATCTGGAACTCGAAATTACGGAGAGCTTAAGTGTCGATGCCAGACTTGCCTCAGATACGTTAGGGGAGCTTAAGAAGCTAGGCCTTCGCATTGCCATGGATGATTTTGGAACGGGGTATAGTTCCCTCGGTTACCTTCGTGATTTCCCTATTGATAAAATGAAAATTGACAAATCTTTCATTAAAGACTTACAGCATGGGCAAGTGAACGCGGTCATCGTGAGTTCCATGATTACAATGGCGAAGCATTTGAATCTCCTCGTGGTTGCGGAAGGCGTTGAATCTGAAGAAGAGCTGCAAGTGCTGCGCGAGTATGGCTGCCGCTTTGTACAGGGGTACTATTTTAGCAAGCCGGTTGAAGTGGGGCACATTGAAGAAATGCTCTTTCAACTTACTTAAATAAAAAACTTCTATTGAGGCAATTCATAGATGGGGACCCCGAGAGAGGTAAGTTTTATCGCCAATCATAAAGCAGCTTTCGGCAACCGAAATTTATACTTTCTGATGTGGAAAAATGGTAGAATGATGAAGTGTGAAAATTGGAATCTTTTACAAGAGTCGGAAACGGGTTGGTGATTGCTCTGTTACGTGATTTGTTCATAAATTTTGCGTTAATAACCGTCTATGTCGTATTTGTTGAACATTTCTTTCTCGTCATGAAGCTTGATCAGAGGCCTAGCTGGTTAAATAAAGTCTATATCGGATTGGCACATGGGGCACTTGTGGTCGTGCTGCTGAATGTCAGTGTTCAAATTGATCCGCAGGTAAGTCTAAATTTCCGTGGTGTAGGATTGTTGCTTTCCGTCTATATGGGAGGTTTCGTTTCCTTATTCATTACCTTTGTCTGTTTATGGGTAGGCAGGTTCGTAATGGATGGCACAATCTCACTGCCGACACTGCTAATTGGTCTAGCAGCGATCACCGGAACGGGCATCATCTATGCAAAAGCACGATCCTATTGGCTGAAATGGCTGGGTGGGGCTGTGTTCTTCTTTGTTTTTTATTATGCAATGATCTGGATGGTATATGGGACATCACTCGACATCATTTGGAAATACATTAGTTACCAGTTGATATGCGCCGTTGTAATAGCTAGTTTCATGCGTTATTTGGTTCGAAATCGAGAATATAAGCAGCAGATTCGGCAAGTGGAAGAAGAGCTGATCGATATGCTGCGCTTTCAGCCAGGATTTACGTTTAAGCTTCATAAACATCGCGATGAATACGTTTACATTGTTATTGAAGGACAACTCCTGCAGATGCTTGGCTTACACTCTAGTCAATTTATTGGCAAAAAAATAAGCGAAGTGAATGAGTATAATGAATCCTTTCGGGCTCGAATCCAGCAAAACTGCGAGAAGGCTTGGCAGGGAGAACGCGTCAATTACGAATATGACCGTAATGGTTTTACGATCCTAGTAAGTCTACAACCCATCTATAGATACGGTGTTGTGACAGAATTAATTGGCTCTGCTTGTGATGTTACGGAGCACCGAGCAGCGGTGAATATAGCAAGGGCTAGGGATGAACAGTATCGGACTTTAGTAGAAAATTCGGAAGACTTCATTTTCCGCTTTCGACTGGATGGTACGATTACCTCATCTAACAGTAAGATGTATATTACGTACCAGAAGGATGCCGACCAAGTGAAAGGAAAGCTATTAACGGAACTGGTCGAGATGGACGATCCTGAAACGTGGGAGATGAGATTTGAACAAACGATCACGGAGCGTAAAACGCAGCAGTTCGGTATCCACCTTATGCATCCGGACGGATCGGAGCATGCATATAACGTCACGCTATCCCCTCTATTTACAGAAGGGGAAAAGGAGATCGATGGCGTAACAGGGACGGTTCACGATATCACGGATCTGAAGAAGCGGGAAGAAGCCGATCAATCTAATCAAGCCAAGAGTCAGTTTTTAGCAAGGATGAGTCATGAAATCCGAACCCCGTTGAACGGGATCATCGGTCTGTCGCTGCTCTTACAACGAACGGAGTTAACGACGATGCAACAGGATTATTTGAGCAAAATTGACTCATCCTCTAATGTTCTGCTCGCCACAATCAACGATATTCTGGATTTCTCGAAGCTTGAAGCGGGTAAAATGACGCTAGAGACGGTGGACTTCTCCTTAGAGGCCTCTCTCCAAAAGGTAGCTGACCTAGCGAGTGTATCGCTAGGGAAGAGTCGAATCGAGATCATGCTCGACACATCGGAAGACCTACCCGATCTGGTTAATGGCGATCCGTTTCGTTTGGAGCAGGTGCTCATTAATCTAACGAATAATGCGATTAAGTTTACCAAGATGGGCTATCTGAGGTTGAGTGTTATTCTTGAGGAAACGATGGATGAGGGTTATTTACTCTCGTTTGCTATTGAGGATTCCGGTATCGGCATCTCCAAGGAACAGCTTTCCAAGCTCTTTGTACCGTTCTCACAAGCAGACACGTCGATGAGTCGGCGATACGGTGGGACAGGATTAGGGCTTGTTATCTGTCAGCATTTGGTACAGTCAATGGGTGGCGTCTTACAGGTGGATACGACGCTGGGGCAAGGAAGCCGATTCTATTTCAGCTTAATGTTAGGAAAAGCTCGTGTCGAAGAGGAAGCTGCGCTTAACTTGTTGAAAGAGGATCCTACTTCCTTCCAACATCAGCGAATTCGGATAGTGGAGGATCATCCGCTTGTTGCTGAGCATTTAGCTGAAATGCTAGGAATGATGCGCCTACAGACTGATAGGGTAGCGACAGCGTCGGAATTAGTAACCGCATTGGAACAGGATGCTCGGAAAGGCGTATCGGTTGACTATGTACTTCTCGATATGCAAATGGAAGATCTCCAGAATTTGGACGGAATAGAGCGTGTGATGGCGCCTAGCGACCGCGCACGCACGAAGATCATCGCCTATACGACGCTGGACGGCAGAGAACAGGTGTCGGAGCTGCCGGAGGCGTTACAGGCTGATGCGGTGCTCGTGAAGCCAGTGAGAAGAGGGATGCTGAAGATGGCTATTGAAGGGTTAGTTCAGCAAGAGACAAGATCCGTGGTAACGGAGCCAAGTCTTATGACACGGACGGCGGAGAAGCAGGTAGTCGCGTCCAAAGGGAACATTCTCGTGGTTGAGGATAATGAGATTAATCAACTCGTCATCTCAGAGCTATTGAAGCAATTAGGCTATAACGCGGTGATTGCACAGAATGGCCTTGATGCCATTGAAGTGGCGGACAGTCAAGAATGGAAGCTGATTCTCATGGATATTCATATGCCAGAGATGGATGGCTATGAAGCGGCACAGAAGTTGAGACAGCGTAAGAACTTGAATCTCGTGCCTATCGTAGCGCTTACTGCGAATATGCTTATGCAGGATCGGATGCAGCTTCTGAAGCTGGGTATGAATGATCTGCTCATTAAGCCCATTACGGAGGGACAACTAACAGATATGTTGGCGAAATGGCATCAGCTGAACTGGCTAAGCCATTTCCGTGGTGTAGGTACAGAGCAATTGATGCGAAACATCGATCATAAGCTTCATATTTTCCAATATATGATGGAGAAGTTTAGGCAAGATTACAGCAGCTTCTATGACCAACTCACACCGTTTATTACCAGTGGGGAACTGGTCACCGTTAAAAGGAAGATCCATACGCTGAAAGGGATTGCTGTGAATTTCTACGCAGAAGCGTTAGTGTCTGAAGTGCTCGCTATGGAGAAAGAGCTGGAGCAGGGCATCGATCAACAGGTGGTCTTTATGATCTTGAAGCGTATACAGCTTGAGATCGATGCGATCCTTGGAAAGATCAGCGACGCTGTGGCGATGGTAAGTGAGGGTCTTTGAGATAGTAAGAAACGGAGAGGGCTTGAGTGGCCCATGATGTAGGAACGACGGACAATTAGGCCTGATCACGTTGCTGCCGAAAGAGTCGGTAGTAAGTAGATTAGGCCTATATGTTTTGATAGCGATATATCCCTAGTTAACTAAGTGTTACCAGCAAAATATGTGAGTCCGTAAGATAGCCAGACGAAATGATACGCGCTGCAGACCGATATCGGTAAATAACGCGTCCAAAAAACATAGAACGAGCAGCAAGACCAGTGTTTTGCTCCTAAATAAGAATCGAAAAACAAGCATACGGTTCCTCGCTTTCCGCGGCTAAATTCGGATACGTTCCATAAACGGATAGCAAAGGGACGTATCTTTCTTTGTTAGTGATACATAATGTATCATTTTAGGTCGGGGATGTCCAGATTTATCCGAATGATAGTCCACATCATCCAGCTGATCGCCAAAAGACAAAAAAAACCCCCTGCGATCCTTGCGAATCGAGGGGGATTGCTGTATAGGCCCGGTGGGGGTCGAACCCACAACCTACCGGTTAAGAGCCGGTTGCTCTGCCATTGAGCTACGGACCTGAGTAAAAGTAATTCTAGCATGTAACGTTAGAATTGGTCAATCATTTTCCTAATGCTATCTGAACAAAGAGGTTGAGGGGAAGAGAAGAGCCCCTTTCATTCGCTAAGCGACTAGAGGGGCTCTCGATCTTTCATGACTTAGAATACTTTCGTCGTCCAGGACTCACAGTTCCAAGTTTCCGTCACAACATCGCGATAGAAATCAGGTTCGTGGGAGATTAGGATGATGCTGCCTTTGTAAGCACGAAGTGCGCGCTTGAGCTCTTCCTTCGCGTCAACGTCCAAATGGTTCGTCGGCTCATCGAGTACGAGCAGGTTGGTTTCGCGGTTGATCAGCTTGCATAAGCGGACCTTCGCTTTTTCGCCACCGCTGAGCACGACGATTTTACTCTCGATATGCTTGGTCGTTAGTCCACAGCGGGCAAGCGCCGCGCGAACCTCGAATTGGTTCAACGAAGGGAACTCGTTCCAAACCTCATCGATACACGTATTGTTATTGGATTCCTTAATTTCCTGTTGGAAGTAGCCGACTTGCTGGTTTTCGCCTTTATGCACGGAACCTGACAATGCAGGGATTTCGCCTAAAATGCTGCGCAGCAACGTCGTTTTACCGATACCGTTCGCACCGACGAGTGCGATCTTCTGCCCGCGTTCCATGCGCAGATTAAGCGGACGAGATAACGGCTCGTCGTAACCGATGACCAGGTCCGTAGCTTCGAAAATGAGCTTACCTGACGTACGCCCTTCCTTGAAGTTGAACTGTGGCTTCGGCTTTTCTTTGGCAAGCTCGATAACATCCATCTTGTCGAGCTTCTTCTGTCTGGACATCGCCATATTCCGTGTCGCGACGCTGGCTTTATTACGCTGAACGAAATCCTTCAAATCAGCAATTTCTTGCTGTTGACGTTTGTACGCGGACTCCAGCTGTGACTTTCTCATTTCATGCACTTCTTGGAAATGCGTGTAGTCGCCAACATAGCGGTTCAAGGCTTGATTTTCCATGTGGTAAATCAAGTTGATAACGCTGTTCAAGAACGGAATGTCATGGGAAATGAGGATGAAGGCATTCTCATATTCGTTCAGATAGCGCTTCAACCATTCGATGTGCTGTTCGTCCAAATAGTTCGTCGGCTCATCGAGGAGCAGAATGTCTGGCTTCTCAAGCAGAAGCTTCGCAAGCAAAACCTTCGTCCGCTGCCCGCCGCTCAAATCGTTCACGTCTTTATCTAAGCCGATATCAGTCAGACCCAGACCGCGGGCCGTTTCTTCGATTTTGGCATCGATCATGTAGAAATCCTGATTCGTTAACGTATCTTGAATCGTTCCTACATCTTCGAGCAAGCGTTCCAGCTCTTCAGGCGAGACGTCGCCCATGCGGCCATACATATCGTTCATTTCTTGTTCCATATCGAATAGATATTGAAAGGCACCCTTCAGTACGTCGCGCATCGTCATGCCTTTGCTCAGCACAGCGTGTTGATCGAGGTAGCCAACGCGCATGCGCTTGGACCATTCCACTTTGCCGTCGTCCGGTTGCAGTTTCCCAGTAATGATGTTCATGAAGGTGGATTTCCCTTCACCGTTTGCGCCAATAAGTCCGATGTGCTCGCCCTTCAACAGGCGGAAGGAGACATCGTTGAAGATCGCGCGATCTCCAAAGCCGTGACTAAGTCGTTCTACATTTAATATGCTCATGAATGACACCTTTTCTATTGAACTTTTTTTCTTCTTACATTTTATTATAAACGATAGGTTGCAAACAACTCCCCAGATGTGGAAAAAAGGGGTTTATTCCGTATCCATCAGGATATGCCCATAGCCTGGCACCATTTCGACGAAGCCTGCCATATGGCGCAGGTTGGCGGTGATCGGTTTATTTTGACCCATCATGATGACATTCTGTAGATCGCGGCGTCCCTCAGACGGAAGTTTATATGCTTTGACGTACGAGAATACCTCGCTAAGTGTCGTGTGAATGGCTGCGAGGAGCGGGTCATGCTCACCTTTCCCCATCAGGTTCAGGAGGATCGCGCCTTCGGCGTCGAGTTTTTCTTGCACCATTTGAAAAAAGGTTAATGTCGTTAATGGCTTAGGCGTGCCTTTTTCGGTAAAAGCATCGATAAGGATATAGTCGTAGGTGCTTACTGCCTGGTTGTTCAGAAGCTCCCGCCCGTCGCCGATAAACACATTATCTTGGCTATAACCGAAGAACCGTCTGCTAAGCGCTACGACATGCTCGTCCAGTTCCGCAACGGTGAAGCGTTTCTCCTTCAGATGGGAGGCGATGGTGCCGATGCCGTGTCCGATCAGGAAAACGCGCTGGAAGCTGACGTTATTAGCTTGCATGAGATGGATCATCGCGCGCGGGTATTCGAAAAGAACTCGATCTGGCTGCTGAAGATCCATGGCACCCTGCATGGCGTGATTAGAGAATTCTAGGACGCGAAAGCTTCCTTTTTCACCGAGAAAGATATTCGTGTCGTAAATAGAAATGTCATGATGAGCGGTTTGTTCCTTGTATAGCACGTTCACCGGTCGCAAACTCCTTCAATGGTAAGGTATGTGGACAGTATACCATAGCCTAGCAAACTACATCCCTAGACCGAGATGAGGTTAAAGCTCGCGCCTGATGAGTGAAAGGTCCTGTAGCTTTATGATAAAAGAGTCAAATAAACGCGTGATTTACAGGCTGGTGAAGCCAATATGGATAGAAGAAAATAGGAGGTACTTATGACAGAGCAAGGAAGTAATGTAGCGCTAGAGGGCGTGACGAGGCAAGGGCATCCTGCGAAGCTGGACAGTGAAGCCAAGCAGGGAAGTAATAAAAAGCTAGTTCTGATTGGCTTGATGCTGGGGCTCATCTTCTCGGAGCTAGATCAAACGGTCGTTTCAACTGCGCTACCGACGATTATCCGCGAACTGCATGGGTTATCGCTGTATGGCTGGGTGGCAGGCATTTATATGCTGTCGATTACGATGTTTATGCCGATTTTTGGGAAGCTGGCGGACATTTACGGACGTAAGAAAATTTATTTGAGCTGTGTTGTGTTGTTTTTGGCGGGGTCCATCATTTGCGGGATGGCGGATTCGATGACCGTGCTGCTGATAGGTAGAGGGGTTCAGGGGATTGGGGCTGGTGGCTTGATGCCGCTTGCGATGATCATTATCGGAGACACGTTCCCGCTGGAGCAGCGTGCGAAGCTGCAAAGCTTCATTGGACCGCTGCTTATTCTGCCACAGCTGCTAGGTCCAACGGTAGGCGGCTACTTCGTTAGCCACGTGAACTGGCATTGGATTTTTCTGATCAACATTCCGATTGGTATTTTCTCCGCCATTATTGTGTTTAAAGGCTTGCGCGAATCGGTTCAAACCGAGAAGAAATCCATCGACTGGGCAGGCGCTTGCACGTTGGTACTCGCCATGTTCTCTCTGCTGCTGGCACCTGTTCTCATCGATGTCAAAGGCTACACGTGGACATCACCGGCGATTCTCGGCTTGTTAGCTCTGTTCGTGGCGTTTACAGCACTATTCATCCGCATTGAAATGAAAGCGGCGGAGCCCATTATTCCATTGGTGCTTTTCAAAAATCGTTCCGTCGTCGTGCTCTCCATTATCGTGTTCCTCACGATGCTTGGCGTTATGGGCGGTATGTCTGGGTTTCCGTTCTTTGCTCAAAATGTCATGGGCATGACACCGACGGCGTCTGGTTACTTGTCGCTTGCCTTCATGGCTGGAGCCATTCCGGCTAGTATTCTTTGTGGCAATTTGATCACGAAAGTGGCTTACAAAAACCTGTTCATCCTTTCGTTTATTTTCCCGATAGCGAGTTATATTTTGCTTTCGCGGATTCATGTGGACACAACGGTCATGTACATTATTGTAGGATTCTTTATTTTGGGATTAGGGATTGGCGTTCTGTTCGGCTCCGATAATCTCATTGTGCAAGAGTCCGTGGCGAAAGAACATAGCGGCGTGGGCGTAGCGACCGTGCAATTGTTCCAGGCGATCGGTACGACGCTAGGGTTTAGTATTTTCGGCAGCCTGCTGTCGCGGAACATTACGACTGGCCTGGCAGGTATGTCGGATCGGTTCCCGGCGGGCACAGCGGAAACGATCCTGAACGGCGGCATCCCGCAAGGGCTGTCAGCGGATCTGCTGCTGCGGATCAAAACTGTATTTGCTGAAAGCTTTCAGCATATGTTCGTGATCGGCATCGGGTTTGCCATTGTGGCGTTCATCGCGTGCTTCTTCATGAAGCGGGAGGTGCTGTCGAGCCAGGAGGAAGCGGCTTCGGCGGCGGGGCCGGGGGCTAGTGCTTGATTGGGTTAGAGCTTGATTGCGTGAGGAGCTGCGGCGGCAGCTCCTTTTTTTTGAGCGAAATAACGGATCCTCGTTCCGTTTGAATGACGCAATGTTGTGTAGAATATCGTGAAAACAAATATATTTTAAAAAGACTTGATAGAAATTGCCCATTGCCTGTGTCTCTAAAACTGAGTACCACAAAATCCAGCTAAATTTTAATTGTCTGTATTGGCACAATTGGCGGTGAAGCTGCTTCACGCCCCCCTCACGCGAATGGGGTGATTCCCAGCGATATCGTGTATAATCAAGGGAGAATCACATTCTAGCGAGGAATGGGTGAAAAGTATGGTGGGGAAAGCGGTACTTCGGCAGATGGGCAGCTCGTCATTGGCCTTATCACCACTTGGCCTTGGCTGTTGGCAATTCAGCAACGGTCAGGGAATGGTGGGCAAGTTTTGGCCTGTGCTGAAGAAGGAAGATGTGCGCAGCATTGTTCAGACCAGTCTCAAGGGCGGGATTAATTGGTTTGATACAGCAGAGGTTTACGGAAAAGGCCAATCGGAGCAAATGCTAGCCGAAGCGCTGCGCGAAGCGGGTCCATTAGCCGAAGACGCGCACATTGCAACGAAGTGGTGGCCTCTATTGCGCACGGCGAGCAGCATCACGAGCACCATCGATGAGCGCATCCACTTGCTGGAAAACCGGACGATTGAGCTGCATCAGGTGCATCAGCCTTTTTCATTTTCGTCCGTTCGGGATGAAATGAACGCGATGGCGGAGCTGGTGAAAACGGGCAAAATCAAGAACGTGGGAGTCAGCAACTTTTCGGCGGACAAAATGAGAGAAGCCGACCGCGTCCTGCGTGAACATGGACTTCGCCTCATTTCCAACCAAGTGAAATATAGCTTGTTGGATCGCCGCATCGAGCATAACGGTATCATGGACGCAGCGAGGGAGCTAGGTGTCGCGATCATCGCGTATTCACCGCTGGAGCAAGGGATCTTAAGCGGTAAGTTTCACAAGAATCCGGCGCTCGTGAAGGCGATCAAAGGACCGCGCAAATTCACATCGGCCTTCCGAAATGCGGGACTGCAGAAGTCGAAGCCGCTGATCGATAAGCTGGATGAGCTTGCTTGCATATATGATGCATCGCCAACGCAGATTGCGTTGAACTGGTTGATCCATGCGCATGGGGAGACGGTTTTTGCCATCCCAGGCGCATCAAAGACGCATCATGCAGAGGAAAATGTGAAGGCCATGCAATTCACACTGACCGAGGGGGAATTGAAACAAATCAGCGATGTATCTAATCAGGTACTGAACAAATAAAGAGGAAGCCTCCAATCGTGATTGGGGGCTTTTTAGCGATACATGTAAATCTATTCTATTAATCTATCAATACACTATTTTCTGGTATATAATACTACGTATTACCTATTAGTTGTATACATTTTACAGGGGGCTGAACATGAAGTTTTTTATCCGAAAAGGAGTAGTTTCAATTTTGGCTGCGGTATGGATTGCTGCCGCAGTGGTTCCAATCAACGCTCAGGCTAGCAGTGAGGCAGTCGCCTATGCGGACGTACCGACAGATTATTATGCGAGTCAAGAAATCGCCCTGCTTAAGCAGCAAGGTATTATCGATGCGAAAGAGGATGGTGACTTTCATCCGGATGACGCCGTAACTCGTGGAGATGCTGCAGTATGGCTTAGTAAATCACTAAAGCTGAACAAACCGAAATCGCTGAATGCATTTACAGACGTATCAGAAACGAGTCCCTATGCGGAGGCTGTCAATGCGTTAAAGGAACTGAACATCGTGCAGGGTAATGAAGGTATGTACCAGCCAGATTCCCCACTTACGCGTGAACAGATGGCGAGTTTGCTTGTCCGTGCTTTTCAGCTCAAAGATAACGGCATCCAGGCATGGCTCAAGGATGAAGCAACCATCGGTAAAGCGCATCACGATGATGTCATCAAGCTGAAGCAGCATTTTATTACCGAGCAAGTGTCGTTTATGCCTCAGGATCAGGTGACACGTGCACAGCTTGTTTTATTTTTATATCGGACCATTTCCCAAAAGGATGAAACTACGCAAGGCCCTGTTTCATTGGATGACTTTTTGAAGATGCCCGATAAGGCTAATCTGCGGCTATCGCCTGACTCCAAAACATTGGCCTTTTTGCAACCATGGGAAAACCGAATGAACCTCTTCATCCAGAAGGTTGGAGAAACGCAAAGTACGCGAATTACGAGTTCTAAGGATGAGAACATTGATCGCATATATTGGATTACAGATAAGGTGATCATCTATATGCTCGATAGCGGTGGTACGGAAAATACGCATATTCGGGTTGTGAATGTCGATGGATCGGATGATCGCGACTTGACGCCGTATACGAATGTAAAGGCCTCTCTACTCGATGTTCTGCCTGCGAAGAATGAGAGCGACATTGAGCTGTTAGTTACTATGAATAAGCGGGATCCGAAAGCGATGGATGTCTACCGGGTTAATTTGAGCACAGGAGAAACATTCATGCACGTGCAGAATCCCGGGAACGTTGATTATTGGCTGGCAGACAATTGGGGGAGAGTTCGGGCAGGAATCGCCAGAGACGGCGAAAAGACCAGTCTGATCTATCGGGAAGACGGGAGCAAAGCTTTTGACAAAATTGCCACGTTCGACGCGAAAGACTCCTTTATTCCGGTTATGTTCACGTTCGATAATAAACAACTCTACGTAGCTTCAAACGTTGGGCGTGATAAACAGGCCTTAGTAAAATATGATCCGATCACTAAGAAAGAGACAGAAGTTATCTATGTGAATGACGATGTCGATATCGATAATTTCATTGTCTCATACAAAAAGAAATCGATTCTGGCTGTATCCTATGAGACGGATGAGAAGCAAATGCATTATTTGGACAATGAGTTCGAAAAGTTGTCGCGCAAAATCGAAGATAAGCTGCAAACCCGTCATTGGGGTCTCATCGGATCACCGGACAAGGACGTATTGCTCTTATATACGGAAAGTGATAAAGCGTATGGCAGCTATTATTTATACGATCGCGTAGGGGACAAGCTCGACAAACTTGCAGACATCCAGCCTAAATTCGATGAGAAGAAGATGGCGGATATGCAGCCCATTTCTTTTAAAAGCAGAGATGGGTTAACCATTCACGGGTACTTGACGCTTCCTAAAGGTGTTGCTGCAACCAAACTGCCCGTTGTCGTTAATCCGCATGGAGGGCCGTGGTCCCGCGATTCCTGGGGCTATAATATGGAAGTCCAGCTATTGGCTAGCCAAGGGTATGCCGTATTGCAGCTGAATTTCCGCGGTTCAACAGGCTATGGCAAAGCATTCGAGCACGCTGGAGATAAGCAATGGGGCCTAGCGATGCAAAACGATATTACCGACGGTGTGAACTGGTTGATTGGGCGAGGCACTGCTGACCCTGAGCGTGTGGCGATCTTTGGAGCCTCCTATGGCGGATATGCGACGCTTGCGGGCATGACGTTCACGCCTGATTTGTACGCAGCGGGTGTGGATTATGTAGGGCCGTCCAGCCTCCTTACCTTCATGAGTACCATGCCTCCATATTGGGAAATCGATCGTCCGCGGATGTATCAACAGGTCGGCGACCCCGTCAAAGATAAGAAGTTGCTTGAAACCGTATCACCTTTGCTCCATATCGACCAAATCAAATCGCCGCTCATGATTGCTCAAGGTGCGAATGACCCCCGGGTTAATAAAGCGGAATCGGATCAAATGGTCGCAGCGTTGCATAAGCAAGATGTAGACGTTGCTTACATGCTCAAGATGAATGAGGGACATGGCTTTCAGAAGCTGGAAAACGAACGCGATTTCTATCAGGCACTTATCCATTTTCTTAATAAGCATGTGAAGAACAAGAAGAAAGCAGCATAGGTTCGAAAGGAAGGGCTTTCCCGAAGGGGAGCTTGGAGTGAGATAACGTTCATGCAGAAAAAACCTTCAAAACCACTGAAGTGGGGTTGAAGGTTTTTTTCTAGGCAATGTCAAAGGCAACTGGTACTACGTTACCGCTCTTCCATGCTCAACCTTCCGATACTCCTTCGGTACGATGCCTTTACTCTCGCGGAATATCCGCGAGAAGGTTTTATACGAGCCGTAGCCAACCTCCAGTGCGATCTCCGTGACACTCATGTCGGTGGAGACCAGCAAGCTGCAGGCATGACGCAGGCGGAGATCGTGCAGGAAATGAACGAAGGTTTGGCCCGTCGTTTGCTTAATCACTTCACTGATGCGTGAGACACTCATCGTGAAGCGAGATGCAAGATCGGACAAGGCAAGATCCTCTTGATAGTTTCGATGGATATAATGAATGATCGGCCACACGGCTTGGCTGGCTTTCGATGAGGTTTTGGCCATGATCACAGTCTCCTCCTGACCAGCATGCTGGAAACGACGTCGATCAAATCGGATCAGAATCTCTTTCAATTTGGCCTTCAGCAGGGTTTGTCTGTAACGCTCCTCCCCCCGATACTCGCCATACATATCTTCGATAAGCGCATTCATTTGAAGCTGTTCTGCCCCTTCGAACTGCACATAAGCAGGTAAATCATTCGCGTCATTAAATAAATCAGACAGTCCCTGATCATTCCCTGGCTCCATGAGCAAATCCATACTGAACATGCCGTTATAGAGTACTAGTTTTTGACCTGGATCCGTAAAAATCTCATGCACCTGATAAGGCAACACGAAGGTAAATGTGCCTGGTGCCATCACATGCTTTACATCATTTATCGTTTCAGCGCCTAATCCTTCCACCACATAGGAAAACTCTAGGAAATCATGGCGATGTGCTCGAAAGCCACGCTCCAATGTATTTCTGCTGAGGTGAAAAGGAAACGGAGAGTGCATGTTGGGATACGTTTTCAAATAATCTGGAAAATACGTCATGGTCATTCAGGGCTCCTTCGAAAAAATGGGACGTTTTCCGAATATACGGTACGACTTCTAAGTGATCTTATTTTATCATAAAAGCAGGGTCAACAGCGTGTACTTATGAGGAGGAACGCAATCGTGGGAAGCGTTAACAAAATTAGAATCGGCATGATTGGTGCAGGAAATATTGGCGGGGTACATATGAAGGAGTTTTCGAAGCTGGGTGACCTCTGTGAAATTACAGCGATTACAGATGCCTACTTGCCTTTAGCTGAAGCGAAAGCGCAAGAACACGGGATTGCCCATGTGGCAGCGACCCCAGAGGAGCTTATTCAAAGCACGAATGTCGACGCTGTCATTATCGGCGTACCCAATCAATACCATGCTGGACTTGCTGTTCAAGCGATTGAAGCTGGTAAACATGTGCTAATCGAGAAGCCAATGGGCATTAATGCGGCAGCGGCTAAACAAATATATGAAGCGAGTAAGAAGTCGAACACGATCGTGATGATCGGTCACCAAATGCGCTGGGAGTCTGTACCTATGCAAATCAAGGAGCAGGTCGAAGCCGGTGAGCTAGGCAAAATTTACACAGCCAAAACAGGCTGGTTTCGCCGTAAAGGTATTCCTGGTTGGGGAACTTGGTTCACCAAAATGGATGAGTCGGGTGGCGGTCCGTTGATTGATATCGGCGTTCATATGTTGGATCTTGCTCTCTATTTGATGGGGAATCCGAAGCCTATATCTGTTGTTGGTGCAACGTATGCGGAATTCGGTCCTCGCCGCAAAGGGATCGGAACATGGGGGAAACCGAACTGGAACGGTACCTATGATGTTGAGGATTTGGCTACGGCTCTCATTCGCATGGAGGATGGCAGCACGCTGACGCTCGAAGTGAGCTGGGCCGTGCACATGGATACGGACAACACGCCTTTCGTGCACCTCATGGGCTCGGATGGCGGAGCTAGCTACAAAGGGGCTGCGGGTAAATTGTTGACGGAGAAGTTCAACCGTGCAATCGAAACTGAGCTGAGCAAGCCTGAAAACGACGAAGGCGAGCGCCAACGGCTTAGTGCACATTTCCTAGCATGCATTCGTGAAGGCAAACAGCCGATCACATCGGCACTTTCTGGCTACACGAACAACTTGATTCTAGATGCAATTTATGAGTCTTCACGTACGGGTAACGAGGTTAAGCTGAACTGGAATTAGTCGCGATATAGCGGGATAGTCAGGATAGAGCAAAATCAAGAAGTTTAGAGCAGGCAACCATTTGGAGGGATATCCGATGCTTAGAGGGTTAACAAGAGCAGGGCTTGGCAACATAGAGAGCAACGAGCAATTCATAGAGTTAGCGGCAAAATATGGCTTCCAAGCGGTCGATCTCGACGCTTTGAGCCTTGTAGAAGCTCACACCCTTGATGGTGCTCGTGAGTTATTGAAGAAGAATGGACTCGTTGTCGGGTCCATTGGGTTGCCCGTGGAATGGCGGACCACGGAAGAGGCGTTCCGCGAGGGCTTGCCGAAGCTGGCGCAGGCCGCGGAAGCGGCTGCAGCGCTCGGCTGTACGAGCTGCTGCACGTATGTGCTGCCCTCCACGGACTTGGGGGCAGCGCACTTCATGGCGCTCGCGACGCGCAGATTGCGCACGTGCGCCCAAATCCTAGGCGCCTACGGCATCCGCCTAGGGCTGGAGTTCGTCGGTCCGCACCATTTGCGGACACGGTGGAAGCATCCGTTCATCTGGACCATCGATGAAACATTGGATTGGATCGATGCGATCGGCGAGCCGGGCGTGGGCTTGCTGTTCGATTCGTACCACTGGTACACGAATGGCGGGACCGTCGCCGATATCGAGAAGCTCCACGCCCGGCAAATCGTGCATGTGCACATTAACGACGCGCCGGACGTGCCGGTGGCGGAAGTTTTGGATAACGGACGCGTGTATCCAGGTGAAGGCGTCATTGATCTGGCTGGCTTCCTGCAAGGCCTGCAGCGTATTGGCTACACCGGAGCTGTGGCGCAGGAGATCCTGACAGCGGAAGCGCCGACGGACTCGCCGGAGAGTCTGGTGGAGCGGTCTAAGGCTGGCTTCGACAAGGTCTATGCCGCGGCGGGGATCAAGTAGTGTTTGAGGAGCGAATTCTAGTGGGGATTCGCTCTTTTTTTCGGTTTTCATTGGCGAGGGTGGATGGGGAAGCTGCCCGGCAGGTTAGTAATTCTGTGATCATGTGCAAGTGAGAGACGTAAGCATCGCCTTCGACAAAAATTCCTACAATTCGTCCCTAAAGTGTGACAAACTTCTCACGGAAACTCGGGTACGATTTTAAAAAAGCGAAAAGGAGATAAGATCATGCAAATTAAGAATAAACAGGACATCAGCTTGATTTTGGACAACTTTTCTAACTTCGCAGAGTGGGACGCAGCAGGGAAGAAGCTTTACCTCGTATTTGGCGATAAAAAACGTGGAGGTCAATGGACCTTAATGAACTATGAAGACGAACGCTTTAGTGTGCATGGCGTGGGGAAAGATTATGAGGATGCGGCCGAGTTGTTTTTCGAGGAGCGTAACCAGTTGCTCTCCTTCTTGTGGGACAACCGTGCTGCTCTGAAAGCAGCGGTTGAAGCTAGTCAGGTCGTTTCCGCCTAGGAACCGACAAATGCTTCTTTACCGAAGGACAAGCCTGCTCAAGGCTTGCCCGGTAGAACAACAGCCTGCGAAACCACCAACTACAATGTTGGTGGCTTCGCAGGCTGTTTGCTTTGTCTTGTTAGCAGCCCGCCCTCGGCTAACTGGCTTGTGCCCTTCGCTCGTAGAGCCGAACCGCCTACGAACCAGGCAAGCCCTCTTTCTGCTTATCCCGATACTGGCCGGGCGTGAGCCCTTCTTGCTTACGGAAGGAGCGGATGAAATTCTGCGAGTTGTTGTAGCGCAGCTTCGAGGAGATATCCTTGATCGGCATATCGGTCTCGGAGAGCCATTTTTTCGCCATGTTGAAGCGGTAGTTCGATAAGTAATCGCTGAAGGAGCAGTTCGTTTCTTTGCGGAAAATGCTGCTCAAATAATTCGCATTGTAATGCAAACGAGAAGCGCATTCCTCAAGCGTCAGGTCGGTATCGTAATAATGCTGCACGAGATCGATAATTTTCTCGGAAATGTTGTGGTACTGGGCATCTTGTCTGTCGCGGTAGATACGGATCAGCGGATGGATGACTTCGGTCCAGAACCAGTCCTCGATTTCGGCGGTCGTATGCAGGCCCAGCACTTCTTCGAACAGGGAGCCTTTGTTAGGATGGATCTGATTCAAGGCGATGCCTGACTCCTGCATCATCATCAGCAGGTTGTTGAGCAGCCGTGCTAGCGGGATCTGGTACTCCTGCGGGGAGAGCGGTGCGGCGAAGACTGCTTGCAGCAACTGCTTCAGCAGCTCGCGGGATTTGTCCTTTTCAGCAAGCTTGATGCTGTCGATCAAATCGTTCTCCAAAGGCTTCGGATAGTTCAAATTCAAGTAATGCTTACCGGAGTTAATATTCTCATACTGGATAATGATGCCTTCTCCGAGCTTGATCCGATGCTTCAGCGCCTCAAGGCCTTCCTTATAGGCTAGTGCCATCTGGGTGAACGCATGAATCGGCAAGGAAATTCCGATGGAGATGTGCAGCTTCAAGAAGTTGTATATATGCTGCTGCACCTGCTCTGTCAGACCGTACACCATCGTGCGGAAGTCACTATCAACCATATCCGCGCTGCCGATTAAAGTAACGATTGTTTGATCAATCAGAATCGGCGCTAGTCGCTGCTCCGAAGGGATGAGCTCCTCCAGCATGTTATGCACGGCAAAAAGCAGCAGCTCCATATCCTTTTTCTCATAACGGGTATGGTCGATGGCATCGATTTGAATGGTAATAACGGACATCGTTTTCCAAGAAGCAATATGTTCGGTGTAGCCGAATTGCGCTAGCTTTTCCAAGAGCTCAGCAGGCTTAATATGCCCCTGAAAAGCCTTGATCAGGAAGAAGGTCCGCACCTGACCGATGTGCTGGTGAACTTCTTTTTCGAGCTGCGATTTCGATTGGAATAAGGTATGCACGTGCTCGCTGATCATCTGAAACTCATTGGCTTTGCGCTTCTGATTTACCGTCACAAGGCCTCCGATTTGGTTCAGGAGGAGTTGGATGGGTGAGTACATTTTGCGTGAGCCTAGCCAAGCTAGAAACATGGAAATAAGCAGCATGAGTACACAGATGTAGATGGTATAGGTACTGATTTTGCTGGATTCCTTCGTCAAACTGTCGATGGAGGTTAAGGATAAATACGTCCAGTTATTCAGGTTGGATCGCAGGAATGTGACGGAATAGGGCTTATCGTGAATGCTGGCACGGAACTGTCCGCTAGCTGCATCAAGCGGTTTGAGGTTGGTCAGACCAGTTGCTGTGATCGATTGGCCGATTAGCCCAGGATCCCGATTCATCATAATCCGTCCCTGTTCATCGATGATAACAATGTCATCGGGGTGCTCGGAGTCGCTTTGAATCATATCCTGCAAGGAGCAAGCGGGAATATTGGCCAAGGCCATGCCATATTTGTCCAGGCCGGTGGTCGGCAATTTTTTGATCAGCGAAATACTGTAATCGCAGGTCACACTTCGCGCATTTTCTTCGGTATAGAACCACTCGGAGGGACTGAGGGTCCACGTACTGTTATCCTGCGTGTTCATCAGGGAGATCAATTTATCGGCATACGGATAGTTGTCAAAACGGTAGAGGCCTGAATTTTTAATCATCCAGTTCATTTTCGCATTGATCAAGAGAACATCTTCCAGTCTCGTATCAAAAGATTGCATATATCGAATCTCACTGCGCAAGTCGTCGTACATCATGAAATCGGTTACAGTGAGCGGCATTTCCAGCGCTTTTTTGAGAACGGTGGAGTTGATGACTTGATTAAGTGTATGGTTGACAGTCGTTAATTTCTGCTCTACATTGGAATTGATTTGGGTGATTAACTGCATTTTACCTTCGCTTACATTTTTTTGGATTTCACTAGAGGAGGTCACGAAGGCGAAAGCACCGATAAAGATGACAGGCAGCGTACTGAGCACGAAGCTGAATATCGTCATTTTGCTAAGAAAACTTAAAGAGCGCATCGCATCCAACACCCTATCTATTCGAAGAATCATTCGTCAGACTATCTATGTATTGTAGACAAGAGTACGGTTCAATTCAATAATCATCTGCAATTGGGATAATCATTATCTCATATTTGCCGCCAAAAACACTGCTGTTGCAAGGAGGAATTAGCATGGGAAGTGGTTTATATGGCCGCAGGTTCACATGGATGGGACGGCTGATGATGGGGCTGGTCATGCTTGCGTTGTTGAGTGCTTGTCAGAGCGACAACACGCCCAAAGCAGCGGACGACAAAGGGGCCCGACCTGTGATTTCTATTATGGCACCGCTCCATTTTCCGCATCCGCCGATCCCTGAGCTTGTTCAAGAAATTGAGAATCGGACACAAACGAAGTTGGAGTTGAACTGGGTCCCGGACGGCATTTATACGGATAAAATGAATACAGCCCTCACGACGAACTCGTTAAAGAAAGCTACTTATGTAAAATATACGGACTATATGCTGATGAAAAATTCGATTCGTTCCGGCGCATTTTGGGATATTGGACCTTACTTGTCGGCGTATCCGAATTTGAAACAGTTGAATAAAGAGATTTTGGGACAGGCGGCTGTTGATGGCAAAATCTATGGCTTATACACCGAGCGTCCGTCCTCTCGGCAGGGGATTATTATTCGGGAGGATTGGCTGAATAAGCTGAAGCTGAAGAAGCCAACGAATTTAAATGAGCTCTACGATGTGCTAAAAGCGTTCACTTACGGAGATCCCGATGGTGACGGCAAAGACGATACGATCGGGCTGACGGATCGT
Source organism: Paenibacillus sp. J22FR5 (assembly GCF_059691975.1). Lineage (NCBI taxonomy): Bacteria > Bacillati > Bacillota > Bacilli > Caryophanales > Paenibacillaceae > Paenibacillus > Paenibacillus sp. J22FR5. The sequence continues at coordinate 54,100 of NZ_JCAUAN010000010.1, forward strand.
AATGATTTGGTGTTCGGTTCGTTCAAGACGATCAGCTCCTATTTCGGAGCACCGAATAATTGGGCCGTTTCAGCCGGTAAATTCGTGCCAGAGTTCGAAACGCAAGCGTACGTGGATGCGATGAATTTCATGAAGAAGCTGTATGACGAGAAGTTGATTAATTCGGATTTTGCCGTGACGAGTAAAGATGTGCAGCGGGATAAGTTGATTCGCGGTACGGCCGGGGTATACATAGGGAGTATGCAGGATGTGCAGCGTCTCTCGGATGAGGCGCAGCTGGTGAATCCAGAGGCAAGGCTTACGCTTGTTAATCATATTGAAGGGCCGCAGGGGTTTCATATTTGGTCCATTCCGAATTATAGTGCCCTCTATCTTTTCTCTAAAAAGGCGATCCGAACCGAGGCGGAACTCAAGCAGATGCTGCAGTTTTTTGATCGGACGATGGATAAGGATGTCGCCAATCTCATGAAGTATGGCTTGGAGGGACGGCATTATACGGCCAAAAATGGGCAGATCCAGCTCTCCGAAGAGACGTCGAAGATTCGTGTCAATGAGGTCAACGCGCTGTATGCGCTAATGATCGCTGATTTGAACAATCCGAACGTGATTCCCGTTGTAGAGAGTGAATCATTGTCTCAGCTGGCGGATACGCTTAGTTTGGATAATGAGAAATATGTCGTCAAGGATCCGACATTAGGTATTGAATCGAAGACCTACGATGAGCGCGGCGTCGAATTGTATAAAATTGTTTCCGACGCGACGTACAATTATATACTCGGCAAGCTGGATAAGGCTGCTTTTCAGCAGGAGATTGAGCGTTGGCGGCGCGGCGGCGGTAATCAGATGATCACGGAGTATAATGAGGGGTATGGAAAGAAGTGAAGCAGTGAAGCAGTTATAGTTTCCATGGCATCAACCTTCTTTCCGGAGGGTGCCACAAACAAGTTGAGATTGTACCAACTAACGAGTCTACCATTTGGTAGGCTTTTTCTTTTTGTTATTTTGTGCTTAATGGCACGGCTACGGCCACAAATCCCTCCCCCAATAATCATCTCCCCCACCGATAATCATCATCTCACATCTCGCTCACATCCCGCGCCAGACGGGGGTTATATGAGTAAATGATTGTTTCGGTACCTATCTTATACCGTGTAATGTGTGTGTTGTAGCACACCACATTTTCGCGGAGGTCAAACCGATATGAAGAGAAAATTAGTTACGATTCCACTTAGCGTTCTACTCGTTTCCAGCTTTGCGCTAGCGGCATGCGGAGATAAAGATACGCCTGCATCGTCATCAGGCACGCCAACATCGACAACGGCAGCAACACCGAAAGCGACAGATAACACACCGACACCGATTACGATCATGGCACCACTCAATACGGCACAAACACCACCAGATACCATTATTAAAGAACTTGAGAAGCTGACGAACACGAAGTTGACGTACCAGTTCTTCCCGGCCGACACGTATGAAGAGAAGCTGAATACGACGTTCGCAACGGGCGCGCTGCCACAAGCAACATATTTGAAAAACCAAGCGACGTTCATTCAAATGAAATCAGCGATCCGTGACGGACAGTTCTGGGAGATCGGGCCTCTATTGAAGGACTTCCCGAACCTCAGCAAGCTGAAATCCACAACGAATGACAATACGAAAGTGGATGGCAAATTGTACTCCTTGTACCGCGGTGTAGACATTGCACGTCAAGGTCTAATCTATCGTAAGGATTGGGCAGATAAGCTAGGCTTGAAGGCTCCTGCAAATCTAGATGAATTATTCGCTATGGCGAAAGCGTTCACAGAAAACGACCCTGACGGTAATGGCAAAAAAGACACCATCGGTCTTACGGACCGTAACGATCTAATCTACGGCGCGTTCAAAACCGTTGCTGCTTGGCAGGGCACACCAAATAACTGGGGCGTTAAGGATGGCAAGCTAGCACCGGAATTCATGTTCCCGCAATATGCAGCGACGATGGATTATTTCAAAAAAATGCGTGATGGCGGTTATATGAACAAAGATTTCGCAGCAACAAGTAAAACCGATCAGCAAAAGCTGTTCACCAGCGGGACAGCAGGGATGTACATCGGTGCGATGACCGATGTTTCGACGCTGAACAAGGACTTGGTCAAAAACGTACCAACGGCAGTGGTTGATGTTCACAGTATGGTTGCTGGACCTGACGGCAAATTCGCAGCATGGGCATTACCTGGATATGCAAACGTAGTTCTGTTCCCGAAATCTGCGAATAAAACGGAAGCTGATCTTCGTAAAGTATTAGCTTACTTCGACAAAATGATGACACCAGAAGTAGCCAACATGGCAAACTGGGGCATTAAAGATGTGAACTACAGCGTAATAGATAACAAAGCGAAGAAGCTGGATGAAGAAAAATGGACACGTGAAGTGAAACCGTTCACAGATGCAGCGATCGGTGATGAAGATACATCCGGCAGATTCTTGGGCATTCCGACAATCCCTGCACAAGGAAAAGCAGACGAGTTGAAAATCGCGAACTTGAAGTTCGCTGTTCAAGATCCTGTAGTTGCGCTTGATTCCAAAACAAACCTTGAAAAAGGTGTGCAACTACAAGCGGTCATCGTGGATGCAACGAATAAATACATTTACGGCACGCTGGATAAAGCCGGCTTTGATAAAGCAATTGATGATTGGAAAAGTCGTGGCGGCAGCAAAATCATCGAAGAATACAACGCAGTTTACAAGAAGTAATTCAGCGATAATGCGTTTGACAAGTCAAGGCGAGAGGGCTGCTAGCACCGCGGCAGTCTTCTCCTTTTAAGGAAAGGAAGAAGTCCTATGCAAGAAGTGAATGTTGCACAAAGCGTGGTTGCTAGAAAGCAAAGCAGTGAACTCTCAAGACGTCTTTGGAAAAATAAATGGATTTATGTCATGCTGCTGCCGGGGATTTTGTATTTTATCGTGTTTAAATACATTCCGATGTACGGTTTAATCATTTCCTTCCAGAACTACAAGCCTTTCAAAGGCGTTAGCGGCAGTGAATGGGTCGGGTTGGAGCACTTTCGGCGATTGTTTACGGAGCCGGATTTCCTAAATATTTTAAGCAATACGTTAATTTTGTTCGTCATGAATCTCTTGTTCTATTTTCCGATTCCGATCATCTTGGCGCTCATGCTGAATGAGGTTCGAGGGGATCTATTCAAGAAAGTGTTTCAAACGATCGTTTATTTGCCCCACTTCATGTCTTGGGTGATTATCGTCTCCATCAGCTTCGTGATGCTGACCATGGATGGCGGCGTCATTAATGAAATGATTTCCTATTTCGGCTTTGAAAAGATTAACTTCTTACTGGCCCCAGAGTGGTTCAGACCGATTTATATTTTGCAAGTCATTTGGCGGGAAGCCGGTTGGGGTACGATCATTTATTTGGCGGCGATTGCTTCCATTGATCCTGGGTTGTATGAAGCTGCTCGCATGGACGGTGCAGGACGACTTAGACAAGTGTGGCACATTACGCTGCCCGCGATCCGAAGTGTCATTATTGTTTTATTAATTTTGAAAATTGGTGCGGTTCTCGAGCTCGGTTTTGAACATGTGTACTTGCTTCTTAACTCCATGAACCGAGAAGTTGCTGAGATCATTGATACTTATGTATATACAGCAGGGTTGAAACAAGGGCAATTCAGTTACAGCGCAGCGATTGGTTTGTTCAAATCATTCATTGGACTTGTACTGGTGATGCTAGTGAATCGTATTGCGAAAAAGATGGGTGAAGAAGGCGTTTACTAAGCCTAAGTGAGCGCCAAGCAGCTAGGAGGTTGAAGTCATGGTAGAAGATAAAACATTAGCCGGCAGAATGTTCGGTATCATCAACTATTTGTTATTAACGATCATCGGATTGATTACGATCATCCCGTTCGTGCACGTGGTGGCAGGTTCCTTCACGACGAGCGCGGAAATGGCGTCGAAGAAATTCGTCCTCATTCCGACGGATTGGAGTATCGAGGCCTATCGATTTATTTTTTCAACGGATACGATATTTAAGGCCATGGGTGTCTCGATTGGGACGACGTTTGTCGGCACGGTAATCTCTATGTTCATCACGGCGTTGATGGCTTACGGCTTGTCCCGCAGGGATGTGGATGGACGTAAAGGGATCATGTTCCTTGTCGTTTTTACAATGCTGTTTCATGGCGGCTTGATCCCAACGTTTCTGGTGGTGAAGGAGCTTGGTATGATCGACACCTATTCGGCGTTGATTCTTCCAACAGCGATTAGTGCGTTCAACTTAATTATTTTGAAAAATTTCTTCCAAAACATCCCCGAAGGGCTCGAGGAGTCGGCTAAAATTGATGGCTGCAGCGACTTCGGTATCTTGTTCCGCATCGTGTTGCCATTGTCGATGCCAGCGATCGCGACGATCTCACTGTTCTACGCGGTAACGTATTGGAACACGTACTTAAGTGCGATTCTTTATATCAATGAAAGTGCCAAATGGCCGATTCAGGTCTTGCTTCGCCAAATTGTCGTCCTTGCTAGCGGTTTGAACGTAAGTTCGGATCTAGACAGCGCGGCACCGCCACCGGCGCAGTCGATAAAAATGGCTGTTATCGTCGTAGCTACGATTCCGATTCTGATTGTGTATCCGTTCTTGCAGAAGCATTTTGCTAAGGGTGCAATGATTGGATCCATCAAGGGTTAGTCGGTGAATGAATGGACAGGATGTCACAATACACAAGCGAGGAAGCAGACATGACAGAAGGGCAAGAACAGCAAGATCAGAGAGAAGAACAGAAAGATATGGGAGAAGAACAACAAGATAAGAGAGAAGAACAAGGGCAGAATCAAAGTGCAGAGATCGATAAACTTCTTGCTGAGATGGATCAATTGTTTGATGGTTTTGGAGCGTGGCTCGGCGGGCAAATGGATGCAGAAAGCGGCGGGTTCTATTATGCCGCAAGCTCCAGACGAATACCGGGCGGCGCTCCGGACATTGAATCCACCGCGCAAGCGCTCAACATTCTAGAACGCTGCGGTTGGCTGGATGAAATGACAGTGGAAATGAAGCTAGGCTGTATCCGTTTCTTTCAAAGTAAGCAGGAGGCAGCCTCGGGCTACTTCTATGATCAGAATCCGCTCATGCGTGAAGATGAAGTGATGGTTGCCCGCGCCATCTCCTATAGCTTGAACGCGTTGCGCAAGCTTGGCGGGCAGCCGCTTCACGCATTGCCTTACGCGGTGCAGCAAGCACCATCGTATATGGCTTCGTCAGAAGACTATCTCGCATGGCTGAAGTCGGTTGAGCTAACGAACAGCTGGCGAGGCTGTGATCGTCTTTCAACCTCCAGCGTCTATGTGAGGCAAGTGGAGCCAGCGAGTCGCAGAGCTGAGTTTACCCAAACAGCGTTCCATTTCTTCGCCGATAGGCAGGATCCTTTTACCGGATTATGGGGAGAAGGATCCTACTATGTGCGAATCTCAGGAACGTTTAAGCTTCATATTTTCTATGATCATTTCAATGTGCCGCTGCCGAGAGAGGAACGTATTTACCAAAGCATCCTCTATGCCTTACGGCATGAGGAAGCGGTGGACATGTGCTATATTCGCAATCCGATTCACTTGCTTTCGTATATGAAGCTGTCCATTCCTGCAGAAGATTTGCGAGAGATTATTGCTATTACACTGGCAAATATGAAGCGTCTGCTGCGTGCGGACGGCGGCTTTTCCCGCGAGCTTGCGCATTCGCCTACGGCGCCTAATGTGGCGCAGGTCAAGGAAGGCGAATATTACTCCGGCATGCCGAAGGCGGTTCACATCGGGGGCGGCGAAGTGGAAGGCGATATGAACGCTGGCACACAGGCCTTGTTGATTCGTTCAGTGTGCTGCCAGTTAGCCGGCAGGAAGGCGCCAGCCCTCACGAAACGGCCGAGTTTCAACATAATGGAAAGAAATTGAAGCGTTTAAAATCTACGATTGTTCAATAGAAAGGGGAACCTCATTATGGCTCCTGTTCAGACGAAAACACCTTTGGAGTGGGCACAGGCTGCCTGCGACTCGATCATAGCTTCGCATACACCGATGGAGCTTCCGCCCGCAGGGCGTTGGCATTACCATCAAGGCGTATTCCTGTGCGGCATGGAAATGCTCGTAGAAGCGGGTCAGGATGACCGCTACGATGCCTACATCCAGGCGTATGTCGATGGACTCGTCGACGAGCATGGCAATCTTTACTTCGCGCGCGACGAGCTCGACGCGATTCAAGCTGGGCTGCTGCTGTTCCGTTTGGAACAGCGCACAGGCCAGCCCAAGTACCGCATCGCAGCGGATAAGCTGCGCAATCTGCTCAAAACCCTGAACCTCACCTCCGAGGGTGGGTTCTGGCACAAAGACAAATACGCCAACCAAATGTGGTTGGACGGTTTATACATGGCCGGCGTATTCTCGCTGAAATACGCGAACGCCTTCGGCGAAACGGGCTTGCGCAAAACCGTGCTGCTGCAAGAGCAGCTCATGCGCAAGCACATGAAAGACGAGCGCACGGGTCTGCTGTACCATGCGTGGGACGAAAGCCGCCGCATGCCGTGGGCGAACCCTGAAACCGGCTGCTCGCCGGAATTCTGGGGACGTTCGCTCGGCTGGTACGGCCTCGCCGTCTCGCAATTCCTCGACGAATTGCCGGCAGAAGAGCCCGGACGCGAAGCTTTGGTCAGCTCGCTGCGCGACTTCGTGCATGCTTTGATCCGCTATCAGGACGCGGAAAGCGGCCTCTGGTACCAAGTGATCGATAAAGGCGATCTCCCGGATAACTGGCTCGAAAGCTCGTGTACAAGTCTGTTCGTGTACACGATTGCCAAAGCCGTGAACCTCGGCGTAGTCGGCCCCGAGTGCGCGGACGCAGGCGTGAAAGGCTACGAAGGTTTGCTGCGCACGTTGAAGTTCGACGAGCAAGGGAGAGTTATTTTGCCACTCATTTGTATCGGGACGTCTGCTGGGGATTACGAGAACTATGTCACGCGCCCAACGAGTGAGAATGATCTTCATGGTGTGGGAGCTTTTGTGATGGCGTGCGTCGAAGTGGCGCCGCTAGTGAAGTAAGTGCGGATAAAGGAGCGGACGTTCTTATCCGGAAGGCAGTCGACAGAGACTGGCTATCTGGAAGAGACGCAGATCCAGTTCACTCGCTGGATTGACATTAGGAGAAAAAGGACGCCGGATGGCGTCCTTCTATCCGAGTTGCTGCGGAAAGCAGTAAGAAGCAAGAAAGAATGTAAGCGGATTCAATGAGGTTTGATTCTTTTTCCACAAGATTGGGTGAACCGTGACGTTACAGTAAACCTGATAGCAACGGATACTAGTTCTGGTGTTGCTGCTTCCCACTTTGCGTTAGACGGTTCTGCCGAACAAATGGGAACGACAGTTACAATAACAACAGAGGGTGTTCATACTCTCACTTACTGGAGTGTAGATCGTGCAGGAAATGTGGAGTTAAGGAAGGAAGCTATTATCCGAATAGACAAAACAGCCCCTACACTACAGGTAAACTTAGATACCACGACCCTCTGGCCTGCCAATCATAAGCTTGTTACGGTAAATGCTTCAGTGATTGCATCCGACAGTATAAGCTCGTTGGACAATGTTACGTTAACAGCCATTACCTGTAATGATCCAGCCGCAGATGCGTCAGATATTCAAGATGTGCAAATGGGTACGTTAGATACTACTTTTAAACTGCGTGCCGATAAATCGAGCAAAGGATCAGAGCGTATGTATACCATTACGTATACGGCCACTGATAAAGCAGGCAACAAGAAGTCAGTCTCCGCTGAAGTCACAGTTCCTCACGATCATTCAGGTAAGTAGAACATGAAAATAATGTTTTGCAGGGGCGTCCGAAAAGGGCGTCCTTTTGGCTGTGGATACATAGAATACCAGAATTAAGGACCCTCAGACTTTGAATTATGTTAAAATAAGCTTCATATACACGGGAGATGGACAAGATCACATACGGGGGAAGCTTTCTATGAAACGAATTCTAGTTGTTAGTGATATACACGGCTGTGCGGCCGAATTTAAGGAATTACTAGATAAAGTAAAGTTCAATGCGGAAGAGGATCAGCTTATTTTACTAGGAGATTATGTGGATCGAGGACCGGCGAGTCGGGAGACCGTGGAGCATGTCATGTTTTTGGTTCGTGAAAAGGGTGCGATTGCGCTCAAAGGAAACCATGACCAGCGCTTCATCGAAGTAATGGGCGAGACAGATTCCTTGACGGAAATGAAGTTTTTCGAGCATGGAGGCATCCAAACGTTTCAAAGTTTTAGCGGAGTCAGGGACTTCGATTTGAAAACAGCAAAAGAACGCATCCGCGCGAATTGCGGCGAGCATTTAGCATTTTTGCAGAATCTGCCGTTGTATCATGAAAATGATACCCATATTTTTGTGCATGCTGGACTAAATCCTGCTTATGTAGATTGGAAAACACAACCGGAGCGGGATTTTATCTGGATTCGTGCGCCATTTGTGGGGCAGAAAACGGTCGTGAAGAAGCCTGTAGTGTTCGGGCATACGACGACGAAGGATATTCATGGGAAAGCGGATGTGTGGTTTGATACGGATAAGATCGGGATCGATGGCGGTTGTGCCTACGGTCTACAACTGAATCTTCTGGAAATTAAGGGGAAGAATCAGTATAAGACGTACGCGGTCGCTTCGAAAGGGAGCTGGAAATAAGGAGCAAGAAATATCAAGAAGCGTAGTTCCGAATGGCGTAAACTGAGGTTACCAAGCTGAAGGGGGCAAACGATGGATACCAATTATGAGACGCGGATTCAGATGACGCTGGATCATATTGAGGAACATTTATCGGGACCATTGTCCGTAGAGTGCTTAGCCGAGGTCGCGTGCTTCTCTGCTTTCCATTTCCATCGGGTGTTCCAATTCATGGTGGGCGACGCGGTAATGGAATATGTTCGCAAACGGAGATTAGCGAGAGCGGCTTATCAAATCGCACATACGGAGCAGAAATTGATCGATATTGCCCTCGACAATGGCTTCCAATCCCCTGAGAATTTCACGCGGGCATTCAAAAAGGTGTTTGAACGTACACCGCTTGCCTATCGCAAGCAAGGCATACGACCACCTAGCTATCCCAAAGTGAATGTGCTGGAACGGAAATTTAATCCCTATTTAGGAGGAATACGTATGGACTACGCATTGAAAACGAAGCCAGGGTTTAAGTTAATTGGTTATGAATTGAAGACCTCGTGCAAAGAAGGCCAGAATCATCGGGATATCCCCGCATTTTGGCAAAAGTATCTGCGAGAAGGGATGGGTGCGCATATCCCAAAACGCCTCCACACGGAGTCTTGCGTTGAGCTCGGGATTTGTACGGATTTTGACTTGGAGAGCGGGGATTTGACCTACATCATCGGGATGGAAGCGACGAGCTTCGAGGATGTGCCTGCGAATATGGTATGCCGCGAATTTCCGGGAGCGGAATATGCTGTTTTCACGACACCGAAGGTGACGCCGGATCAGTTCGCTGCATCGATTCAGAGCACGTGGAATACGATTTTCACGGAATGGTTCCCTCATTCGGGGTATGAGCATGCTGGAAGCGCGGAGTTTGAATACTATGATGAGCGTTGTCATCAGAATCTGCATGAGCTTGTACAGATGGACATTTATATTCCGGTCAAGGCGAAAAGATAAGAAGTGCAAGCTGTAACAAAGGGGGAATCATTTGTCACGCAAATGACATCTGAATTTCATCTCTCTTTAAGGTTCGGAGCCTATAATGAAATTCGACCCCCTTTTAAATATATATACTTAAGACCCGCAGCCCGTTGCTGTGGGTCTCTTTTTTTGTGTAGAGTATACTTGCTCAAATTGGGGAGATAGTTCATATGTCAGGGGTGGCTGTAGCCAATCGTATCCAACGCTTAGAGGAGATAGGGGTTATTGAGGGGTATACGGTCCGGTTAAATGAAAAATTGCTGGGGAACATCTACTGTATTTTCATAACCGTTATGATGAAGGACTATAAACATACGAAGTTCCAAGAGTTTATTCAGCAACGCGATGAAATCAAAGAGGCTCACCGTGTTAGTGGGGAGCCGTGCTTCATTTTAAAGGTTCAAGTATCTGATCAAAACGAACTATCTAAACTTCTGGATGAGATCCTTGACTATGGCTATTATAAAATCAATATTTCCATTGGGCAGTATAAGTAAAGGTCATCTGTAAGTTTTTTGGCAGTTCCGCGTGAAATCAATGGTTCGCTCCCCTTTGCTCTATAAATAAAAAAGCTTAGCTTTCGGTCATAATCAGATATAATGTAGAAAGGATGTTAACAGCCAGATTCGAGGTGCCAACCATGATTCTAAGTACCAAACTTCATATCCCGCAAATGCGGCGTGATGACCTTGTTGAGCGAGAGGCGATCACCGAGCTATTAAATGAAGGATTGAAGAGCAAACTAACGGTCGTAACGGCTCCCGGGGGGTATGGCAAAACAACAGTCTTGAGTCAGTGGCTGCAGCAGACCGCCATACCTGCCGTATGGATTTCCTTGGGCCCGCAAGATAATGATCTAATTGAATTTTGGAGCTATACAATTGCTGCAGTCAATAGTAAGAACCCCAATTTTGCAGAAGCGGTCACCCCGTATCTGCCATCCCTGAAGTCGGGAGCTTTTGAGCCATTCATCACAGCGATGATTCACGAGCTTGACCGTTATTCGGATGAATTGGTCATTATTTGGGATGATTATCACGCGATTGATCTTGCTCCTATACACGCATCGGTGGCGTATTTCCTTGCGTATTTGCCCGCTCATATCCACCTCTATGTAAGTAGTCGCACTGAAATGCCCTTTCCTGCGGCAAGGTTGCAGACGACCGGTCAAATGGTGAAAATCACGATTCAGGAGTTGCGATTTCAACTTGATGAGGGAATTCGTTACTTTCAGGATTGCATGGGATTGTCACTGTCGGGAGAAAAGATAGCGAAGCTCGTCAGCCGTACGGAGGGATGGATCAGTGGACTGCATCTTGCGGCCATTTCGTTGCAAAGAAGCGGCAATTATCCTGATTTTATCCGTGCTTTTAGCGGGGAACACCGCAGTATATCCGATTATCTGTTTCAGGAGGTTTTTAGTCTTCAGCCGAGTGAGATTCAGTCTTTTTTATTGGAAACTTCGATCATAGAGCGAATGAACGGCCCGTTGTGCGAAACAGTTACCGGACAAGCTAATTGTCAGGAGCTGCTGGAAATACTGGAACAGCAAAACTTGTTTATCGTTCCCTTGGATGATCAGCGGCAATGGTATCGCTATCATCATTTGTTTTCCGAGTTTTTACGAAGGCTCTTTCGGCAGAGGTATGCGGTACGGTCGAAGGAACTGCATGTCAAGGCAGCTCATTGGCTGGAGGCGCACGGATTTCTGGAAGAAGCGGTAGAGCAATTGTTTATGGACGGACATTATGTTGAAGTAAGTGATTTCATCGAAAAGCATCTGCAAGACTTTCGTGTGAAAAGAGGGGTGCTTTACCGATGGCTGCGTGAGCTGCCGGAGTCCTGTTTGGCAGAGAAACCGGGAATTCAGTTTCTTTATGTCAAAGTGATGGTGGAAGCGGGTGAAATGGCGTTGGCGCAAGCCAGACTTCGTATAATGGAGGACAAGCTATCGGATCCGAAATGGAAAGAGTACGTTGGGACTGTGCTTTATTTGTCTTCGGCGGTTTCTTTTTATCGGAAAGACATTCGACGATTGGATGAATATATGGAGATGTTTGACCGGCATTTGCCGGAAGGCAGCTACATCCAAATGATTGAAGGGAATTCGTATTCGATCAATTTCGACACGCAATTGAGTTTTATCAACGATTTGCATGAAGCGGAGAGATACTTTTCTAAATGGGTCAAGACGTGGGAGGATAGGAAAGATTATCCCTTTGTCGGTTTTTACTACGTTACGTACAGCTTGCTGTTATATGAGCGGAACCGCTTGGAAGAGGCTGAAGTTTATGTGGACAGAGTACTGCAGACAAAGTGCATGCAGCCCTATGGCCTTATTTTGTTGGGTGGCACTGCGGTTGCCGTGCGGATTTATCAGGCTAAGGGAGATTCGGCTAAAGCGTTTGATCTGCTGGAGCGGCTCAAATCAAAAATCCATTCTCCAGACAAAAGTATCTTTATGAGGAAGATAGAGGCGGAGAAGGCGTATTTGTCGCTTGTGAACGGCTCTTTCGATGCAGGGTGGCTGCAAACAAACGGCATTCACTATACCGATACGGCCCCGTTCGCTTCGATGAGGGAATATCTTCACTTGGCCCGGGCGCTTATGGAATGTGGTAGGGAAAACAATGCTTTACAGCTGCTTGAGCAATTGTACCGTTTTGTCGAAGAAGAAGATCGACTGTGGGATAAGGTAAAGGTAGCCGTCCTGCATAGCATGGTTTTTTATCGAAAGGGAGATATGACGAACGCTGTAATGAAGCTGGAAATCGCACTCCAATTGGCGGAACCGGGAAAATACATCCGCAGTTTCCTGGATGAAGGGGCAAAGATGGCTGAGCTGCTGCGTGAATACCTCGGGCAAAGGAAGATCAACTCTAAGGGCGTATCCTTACCCTACGTCACAGAATTGCTTCTAATGATGGACGAATCTGCGAATAAGACCGGAAGCTCGGGGCTGCTTATAACCAATCAGGAATTGAAAATCTTACGGATGATTGACATGGAGCTATCGAATAAACAGATCGCGGAACAGCTCCATATCACAGTCGAAACGGTAAAGAGCCATTTGAAAAGTATGTTCAGAAAACTTGATGTGAACAGCAGAGAACAGGCACGGAGGCAAGGAAAAGAATTAAAATTGTTGTAGGAGCTATTGATCACAATTGAGGAAAATCAATCATTATACAATAGATAGTGGTATTAGGTATATCCCCCATTTTTTTAAAGTCTCTCCCCCCGGATGGGGGGATTTTTTTTATGTTGAAATAGTCTTAAAGTAGAATGAGAGTTGCAAAAGTCGACAAGCAAGGCGAGGATAATATCGTTATTTGTCGTCTGTAGTATTCAGAATCGCTGCATTGGCAGTTGCAATCATACTAATGACTGTAGAGGTGTATACGTAAATCGAGCAATATAGGTCATCGGAGCTACAATCAGAAATCAGCAGATATGGAGGAAGAAGAATGCTTAGTAAGGATAAACGTATTAGGAGCAATAAAGCAATTGACTTCAAAGAAGGACATTCCGTGCCGAACAAAGTGAGAGGGAAGCTATCATTTTGTGTAACGCTTCTTTTGTTGTTTACAACGTTTTTCGCCAGCTTTATAGGCGTGAAACAATCGGATGTCGCGTACGCAGCAACCACCCAAACCGTCACTTTCAACAGCAACGGCGGTTCGGCGGTGAGCAGCCAGACGGTGAACGATGGCAGTACGGCGACAAAGCCTGCCGACCCGATGAAGGCTGGGTACACGTTAGGCGGGTGGTACAGCGACAGCGGCTTGACGACAGCTTTCGATTTTACTACTCCGATCACGGTGGATATGACGCTGTATGCGAAGTGGACCCCGACCCCGATATGGACTAAAGCTGGACCTCAAACTTTCTCGGGAACCCCGGAGACCGAAGGGACTTCTATCGGCTCAGCCAGCGAAATGACCGTAGCGTTCGATATGACGGCAAACACGTTGGGCTTTCAGATTCCGATTGATAAATCTCCGAGGCTCAGTAGCGGTACGACAGCAGGATGGACAGTGAAGCTTAGAAATCAAGGCGATATATGGTTCGTTATAGGTCCGCAGACTAGTAGTGGTGCGTATATTAATGTGCCGAACGCATACAGCGCCAATACACCTGTACATGTTGCGCTTTCCTTTGGGAATGGGACTGCCAAAGTATATATCAATGGCGTTCTGCATACAACTACACTCAACAACGTTTCTCAAACAATTCAAACCAGTATTACGCAAACCGTAAATAATACAACTACTCAACTAGCTTTGGGAGGGGCAACTGAGATCGGTCAGAATGAAAAGTTTGACGGCTCGCTGCAAGACGTGCGCATCTATGATCGAGTCTTAAGCGACTCGGAAGTTGTCGCTTTGGTCGCACCGCACACGGTAAGCTTCAACAGCAGCGGCGGTTCGTCGGTGACCAGTGAGTCGGTCAACTATAACGGCAAGGCCATACACCCAACTCCGACGAAGACCGGGTACACATTCGGCGGGTGGTACAGCGACATCGGCTTGACGACAGTGTTCGATTTTAACACTCTGATCACGGCGGATACGACGCTGTATGCGAAGTGGATAAGCAGTGCGAAGGCAATTACAGCATTTAACTTCGCTGGATTGAGCCCAGCAGTAACGGGAACGATTGACGAAACGAACAAGACCATCGCATTGACCGTACCAAGTGGAACAGCGGTAACGGCGCTTGTACCGACGTTTACAACAACTGGAGCTAGTGTGAAGGTAGGAAGCACAGTACAAACGAACGGAACAACGGCACAGGACTTTACGAGCCCTGTAACGTACACCGTAGTAGCAGCAGATAACAGTATGGCGGACTACACGGTAACGGTAACCGTAACCGTAGCAGCCAGCACATCAGCAACGTTGATCTCGACAATAGGAACCGTAAGCACAGGTGGAACAGCGAATGAAAGCATCACGAACATTCCAAACGGAACAACGTTAGCAGCATTGAAGGCAGCAATCACGCCAGCAGCGAATGCAACGTATGAAGTCTACGATGCAGACGGAACAACAGTGGCTGCAGCTTTGGCAACAGGCGAGAAGGTCATTGTTACAGCGCAGGATGGAACAACGAAGGTAACGTATACCGTAACGGTGAATGCAGTAGCCGATTCTTTCGGATTAAACGGAACTCATGTGGTGAAATGGGGAGGTTTAATAAACCCGCAACGAATTACATTTGATAAGAGTGGATTTGTCTATGTGTCCGATGTATCGAGTAATAATATTAAAAAATTCTCCCCAGATGGTACGGTTGTCGCGACAATTGGTGGTTATGGTACAGGCGATGGCGGATTATATCATAATTACGGTTTAGCGGTTGATGGCAGTGGCAATATTTATGTAGCAGATTCAGTTCATAATCAGATTCAAGTATTTAAGCCGGATGGAACCTTTCTAAGGAGATGGGGAACATTAGGGACAGACAATGGACAGTTAAATTATCCGCAAGGTGTGGCGATTGATAGTCAAGGTTTTGTTATCGTCGTTGATTCATATAATAATCGGATCCAAAAATTCCAAGCGGATGGTACCTATGTATCTCAATTTAACGGTGGGTTTAATTATCCTACAGATTTGGCGATAGATAGCAATGACAATATTTATGTAGTGGAACAAAACAATTCTCGCGTGCAGAAATTTTCTTCAACGGGAACTCTCTTAATGGCAACTGGTTCTGATGGCGCGTCAGATGGACAACTTCATTATCCAAACGGTGTAGCAGTTGATACAAATGGGAACATTTACGTAGCAGACACCTATAATAATCGAATTAGTAAGTTTAACGCTAGTGGGAATTTTGTGGCTAATTGGGGTTCTTACGGCTCAGGAGATGGGCAATTCCAATATCCTGGTGGCGTTGCCGTAGACAATGGAGGAAATGTCTATGTTGCCGATGCGAATAATGGACGGATCCAAATAAAATTAGCAGTTTCCGATGCAGAGTTGATCGGGTTTACTTTGAGCGGCGCAGCACTGAATGAAACGTTTAGTAGCAGCAGATTAAGCTATACAGCAACAGCACCCAATAACGTATCGAGCATAATGGTTTCGCCAAAGGTTTTTAATAGCAACGAGGTAATTGAAGTAAATGGAAATATGGTAACAAGCGGTTCTGAAATAGAAATCAGTTTAAATAATGGATCTAATCTAATTACAATTGAAGTAACAGCAGAAGATGGAACAACGAAGGTAACGTATACCTTAACGGTAACCGTAGCAGCAAGTACAGCAGCAACGTTGACCTCGACAATAGGAACCGTAAGCACAGGTGGAACAGCGAATGAAAGCATCACGAACATTCCAAACGGAACAACGTTAGCAGCATTGAAGGCATCAATCACGCCAGCAGCGAATGCAACGTTTGAAGTCTACAATGCAGACGGAACAACTGTAGCTACAGCTTTGGCAACAGGCGAAAAGGTTATTGTTACAGCGCAGGATGGAACAACGAAGGTAACGTATACCGTGACTGTAGCAGCAAGCACAGCGAAGGCCATTACAGCATTTGACTTTGCAAGTCTATCAGTAACGGGAACGATTGATGAAACGAACAAGACCATTGCATTGACCGTACCAAACGGAACAGACGTAACCGCGCTTGTACCGACGTTTACAACAACTGGAGCTAGTGTGAAGGTAGGAAGCGCAGTACAAACGAGCGGAACAACGCCACAAAACTTCACGAGCCCTGTAACGTACACCGTAGTAGCAGCTGACGCCAGCACAGTGAACTACACGGTAACGGTAATTGTAGCAGCAAGCCCAACTGTTCTTACAGCGCCAACCACCCTATTTGCGACAGCTGGAGATTCACAAATCAATCTAACTTGGTCGACTGTTACAGGAGCTACTTATTATAATATCTATCAGTCACAAGATAGTGTAACCTATCATTTAATTAGCACTCCTGCTTTAGTAACTGGAGGAGCTTATCAGGTGACGGGACTAACAAATGGCACCTTATATTATTTCAAAACATCTGCAGCAAATACAGTTACGGAAAGTACTTATTCTAATATTGTCAGTGCAACGCCAACCCTAACACCAGCAGTAACAAGTGTAAGCGTAAGCCCAACAACAGCGAGTGTGGTTCAAGGAGCAACTCAGCAACTGACAGCTACAGTAACCGTGGTGGGCGGAGCGGCACAAACTGTAACATGGACAAGCAGTGATTCAACAAAAGTAGCAGTTAATGTAAATGGATTAGTAACGGTAGCGGCTAATGCATCGACAGGTAACTATACCATTACAGCGACTTCAAACGTAGATGCTAGTAAAAAAGGAATAGCCACGATTACAGTAACAGCAGCAGTTATATCATTGGGTGGTGGTTCAATAACACCAAGCGACACCCCAGTTACCTCCACAGATGGTAAACTAACGCTTCCGACAGGTAAAACAGGCGAGGTTAGCCTAGGAGATGCGGTCACGATCTCTATTCCGGCCGATGCTTCAGGCAAAGAACTGAAATTAACGATAGAAAAATTGTTGGACACTCAAAAACTAGTAACGAACAAAGACAAAAACGTACTAGCCAGCCCGGTATTTGAGATTTTGAAAAACTTCTCGGAGAACTTCAGTAATCCGGTAACGTTGACCTTTGCTTTCGATCCGAATAGTATGAAGAGCAACCAAAAGGCATCTGTATTCTATTATGACGAAGCGAAAAAGTCATGGGTACAAGTCGGCGGTAATGTAAACGGCAATCACATCTCCGTAGAAGTTAATCACTTCACGAAATATGCGGTATTCGCTGTAGATCAAGCGGCAACTGATACGAAACCGATGATTAACTTAAGTGATATCTCTGGACACTGGGCGGAGGCAAGCATCAAGCAAGCGGTGGGCAGCGGAATCGTCAGCGGTTATCCAGACGGTACGTTTAAGCCGGATGCTACCGTGACACGCTCGGAATTCGCGGTCATGCTGATGAATGCGTTGAAGCCGCAAGGAGAAGGAGCAGCGCTGGCCTTCACAGATACAGCGAATATCGGCGCTTGGGCTCAGAAAGCAGTCGCGCAAGCGGTGCAAGCAGGCATTATTAAAGGCTATGAGGATGGCTCTTTCCGTCCTGATGCCGAAATTACACGCCCTGAGATGGCAGCGATGATCGCAAACGCTTTGGGTCAGCCTGTCGAAGAGAATACCGCAACGGACTTCTCGGACGACAAGGACATTCCGACGTGGGCGAAAGGCGCAGTAGCAGCAATGAAGAAACTTGGCATTATAGAAGGTAAAGGCACGAATGAATTTGCTCCTGGTGATCAAACAACAAGAGCAGAGGCGGTAACGGTTTTGCTGAAGATGCTGGCACAAAAGAGCAAATAAAGTAAAAATCGCCGTACTTTATTTGCAATTTATTAATTCATAGCCCTTTGGGCTGTTCCAGAACCTGCAAATATCTTGTTGAATTGGAAGAAGGGGGTTGCCGTCCCCTTCTTTTCTGCTATAAAGTCTGCAACTGGGGAATTTCATTTAGGGACGGGATCAATATGCCTCATTACTATTTTGATGAAATCTGGACACCTCTTAAATTTGTCGGAATTCGACTGTTTCGGGATGATGATGGTGGGATATCGATCAAATATTGGAACACGAAAAGACGCCGTTTGCGTTCATAATGGATAATAATCCTATTATAAAATTTGACGCAGTGTAAACATATGTCCTTTTTTATATTGAAGTTTATTACATTTTTAGGTAATATCAAGAAAATTTACGAATGGAGGTTTTAATATGATCGGTATCGCTTCCTCGCACAACAATCGGCTGTAGGCCCCATCGTATCTTCTAAATCCTTGTCCCTCTATTCAAAAACTCTGTAAAGTGCTCTTGCAATTTCCTCTTTTCTCACTGTGAATCCTTCTTCCAAAAGCTTCAGAAATCCGAATTAATTTTGAATAACGCAATGTGGGATATGTAAAAAAACTAGGTCGGTTCACAACTCTTTCAATGAGTTGAGATATCGACCTCGTTTTTCTTTCAATAGACGAATTTTCGTTGTGCCCAATAGCTTAACACAAATAAGGAGGCTTCCGTTAAGAGCTTAGCCGCGACGAGCGGAATGCCAATGCTCTCATGAAAAAGGTGCAACATACCGTAATTTAACAATATGATAACGATAACGAGAGAGAAGTACCGAGGCAGCGATTTGCGGATAGCTGTTCCTTTTCCTTTGACAAAAACGAATCTCCGATTCATCGCGTAATTGAAAATGGAACTGCATAATCGAGCTCCGATGACGGATACGAGCAGATTCGAGGTCAACCATTGCAGCAAGAACAGTAGGGTGAAATCCAAGATTGCTGCGAATCCCGAAGACGTGGAGAACTTCAGGAAAGGAAAATAGACTCTGGCGGAATCGGCGAGCGGACGAAAGTGCGAAGATTTATTGTCGTCTAGGTAGACGGTTTCGATCGGCACCTCTACCAAGTCGTATCCGACATTTGGAGCCTCGAGAAGCATGTTCATTTCATATTCGAAGCGATCGCCTGGAACTTGGCATAACCAATCCAGCATTTCGGAAGAATAGCCTCGTAGGCCGGTTTGTGTATCTTGTATGGGCCTTCCCGTCGCAAAAGCGTACACCATCCGCGTAGCCGAATTCCCGATGCGGCTGCGCAAGGGAACCTTGCCCGTGAATTGTCTGCTGCCCAGCACGATATGATTACGATTCTCGCGAACGGCTTTCGTTAATCTCAGAATATCTCCTGGCAGATGCTGCCCGTCGCTGTCCGCACAGATGACGCCATCTCTTTCGCCGTGCTGTCTTACATAGTCGAAGCCCGTTTTCAAGGCGCTTCCTTTGCCTTGGTTGATCGGGTGGGTCAACACGGTACAACCCGCTTTCTCCACCGAATCAAATATATCGCGGTAGTCTTCACCGCTGCCGTCGTCAACGACAAGGATGGAAGCGTCGCTAGCTTCCTTTAGCTTGTGAATAAGGGTGATTAACCGTTCGTCTGGCTCGTAGGAAGGGATGAGTATAGTCATTCTAGCAGTCCTCCTTGTTATGATTTAGGAATATAGATAATGTCGCTTACGCCTCGTTCATTGCCTTTCCCAAGCGGATTGTTCACGACTCTGCCCATGAAATACATCGTGGACGAGCCACCGCCATCGAGATTATAAGCTTCAGTTACTCCGAGCTCGTGGAAAAGATTCGCAAATTCGGTTAACGTCATGCCTCGGCTATAATTGGTTGCTCTTCCATCGACCACGATAAACAGAAAGTGATTCGGCGAAATCATCCCAATACCGGTTCGCGGATTGGCGTCTTGAATCGATCGGTTGCCGAAGTTTTTGTCGATGGCCACGCTGCTGAAATCTCCGGCTACCTCGCCGTTCTCTACGAGAGTCGGGCCGAAGGAAAAGGTGTTCGTTGTTCCCTCGGATTGCAAAGCTTCCGAAGAAATCTCCTCCTCGTTATAGCTTTTCAAGGTGCCGTTGCTGAGGAGGGCCAAGCCGTCACGCGCCGGTTCGTCGCGGTAAACGGTACCGCTCCGGATGATAACGCCGTCGTTGCGAAAGCCGTAGTAATCGCCATTAATCGCGAAGACTGCATTGTTGTTTGCCGCGATCGTCGATGTGTTTTCGATGATGTTCGTACCGAAGGCGTTTTTGGCGAAAGCAGTAAGCAAGTTTGTTGTAGTGTTGAAAGTCACGTCGGCTACGAAATAGGTGATCGTGTCGGATCCAGAGCCGATTTGTACCTTTTTGATGCTGACCGTTTCGTTGTCGTCCTTATAATTCCAGTCATCCGCTTGCGCTTGCGCCGTTGATTGTTTCACGGGCTCCTCTTGGGTTGCAACGTTGTTGGAGGCGACGACGACCTCGACGTGCTCGAACAAATAACGATTGGCGAGCCCATATAGAATTACGGCGATGATAATTAGAAATATAGCTATAATGGTGATGATTTTGGCTTTTTTTCGTTGGCGAAAAATGATGATCACTCCTTCGTTTAGGATGCATGACTTCGACTGTCTGACAGGTCATGAATCTATCTTAGAGCGAGAACCTTTAATGAATCTTAAATGTCCGCAGCCGCGACTACTCGCGTTCCAATCGTTGATGCTAAGAGCTCTTGGGGAAATAATTACATACAGATCATCCGGTTTAATTAACCTATGTAGTCTCAACAAAAAAAGCGTGCGGGCCTCTTGGCTCGCACGCTTTTTTGTATGAGGGAAACCTTGTAAACCAAGCAAGGGCTCTGTTTACGGGTTAGTGAAGTGAATAGGGCATTTCAAGTTGCTTATTTGTCTACTGACAATTGTTTGGATTGGAGTAAGCAACGTGGGTGTGCTTATTATTAGCAAATGTTTCCGGAATGGAACTTTGCACAGGTAATAAGCACTTGCTATGGTCCTATCTCACAAGTTGACTTGATAGTAGAAAGAATAAGCCTTTTGGGGGTGCTTATTCTTTCCCTAAGCCTGTCTGGACGGAATGGCGAGTAGGTGCTAGACAACGATTCTCCGGTTTTCTCTAGCCCCATTCCCGTTCTCGTCCACGCGAGCTTCTCACAACGACGAATATCGCCATGATGAGGAAGATTAGCGGTAGTACCGCGGTGCGCATCCCCTCGTGGGAACGGATGTGGGTGAGCATGGCGCTAGCCATAATCATGGCAATGACACCCGCGGAGAGGAGCGCAATCCGCGGGTGCCATAGGCCAATGATGAGTCCGAAGCCGGCGACTAATTCGACGGCACCGACGATGTACATGAAACTTACACTGTACCCGTAGGTCGATGTGAAGACTTCCGTTTGCAGGTCATGGGCGGACAGCTTCAAAACCCCGAACATGACATAAGCTGCGGCCAACAAGATTTGAATGATGCGAGTCGTCCATGTCCATGCCAATACCAGAGCACCTCTGTTTGTTGAAATTGGTACTATTAGCTTGTGCAACCCTGCCAATTTCATTCAGATGTGCAACTGGCTGGTTTTACTTAAAAAGAAACCGCCAAATAGCTCAATGAGCCGACCTCATAGCTGCGGTGAATGATCTCGACAGGCCGCTTCGGATCGCCGCTTCCCATCGCGATGTAAAGCGGGATGAAATGCTCGGGGCGCGGCACTGCCATCTTCGCATTTGGTGCTTCCGTAGCGTAGTTGAACAACGCCTCTAAGTTCTGAGCTTGCATATTCGCAGCGAGCCAATCGTCAAAAGCGACCGCCCAAGCATCCGGCTCAGTGGCGTTCCAGTTCAGCGCACGCAGGTTATGCACGGTGGCGCCACTGCCAATGATCAGGATATCTTCCTGATCCAGTCCACGAAGGGCTTCGCCGATCCGATATTGCTCCGCAGGCGGCAAATACGGATTCACGGAAATTTGAATGACCGGGCATTCCGGCGTTGGGAACATTCTTAGAAGCGGTACCCACGAACCGTGGTCTAGGCCGCGTGTGCTGTCAAGCTGAACGGGGATACCCTTTGCTTGAAAACGCTCCGCGATAGATTGAGCGAGAGCAACGTCGCCTTTGGCGGGATATTTGATTTGGAAAAGCTCATCGGGAAAGCCGCGGAAATCATAAATGGTGTCATAGACATCATTCGTGGAGGAAATCGTGAGCACTTCGGTTTCCCAATGTGCGGTGAAGATGACAATGGCTTTGGGGGCCAGCTTTTTACCGTAATCAAGCAGAAATTGCGTACAAGCTGTATCCTGAAGAGCCATCATTGGGGAACCATGCCCTACAAAAATCGGTGAAATCATTGCGAACATCTCCTTATTTATCATTAATTTACTTAAATATATTTAATTACTTTATGTAACTAATGATACGCTTCGAAATCTGTTTCGTCAAGTAAGTTGATTACTTTTTGTAAGTTAGAGTAAGGGTGACTTTTCTTGCGTGAAATCACCATAAGCCTCCCAAAAGGGAGGCTTACTTAGACTCACGACCATATACATGATAGTTATTTCTCTGGATCCACAATCTCCGGGCGAGAATACGTAAGCTCCGCTGTGTCATCGTCCTGTTCAACAAATCGTTTAAGCACGTTGAGTTTGTTCTCCCAATAGCGCTCGTAATACGATAGCCAACGCTTGAGCTCCATTAGTGGCTCGGCCTCCAATCGGTATCGGGTCTCGCGGCCAACCTTGCGTTCTTTCACTAGGCCGGCCTCAGCTAGAATGCGAAGATGCTTCGATACCGCGGTGCGGCTCATTGGGAAATGACCTGATATGACCGTGACAGGCATTTCTTGATCACCGAGCAGTTGAAGCAAATGACGGCGCGTTGGATCGGCAATAGCCTGGAAGACGTCATGCTTCTGCGAAGGGATAGCCATCTTAAGCCTCGATGTAAGCAGTGAGCCGTTGGACAATGCCCGCCCAGCCTTGTGCCATGGTCTCACGAACCGTATCATGCGGTTGACCGAATTCGGTGACCTTGTCGATATCCCAGCCACCGTGGGTGAGGGTGAATTCGGTTTTGCCATCCAGATCAGTCAATTCGAAAGATAAGAACCAATCCTTGCCCCAAGAGAAGGATAAACGATTCGGTGGATCTAGTTCTGTGACTTTGCAAGGCGATTTACCGAAAGGTCCTGCCTCCAGATGAAATTCATAGCCGATCTCCGGCTTGAAATTATTCGGCATGAACCATACCGCGATGCCCTCAGCAGTAGATACCGCATTCCAAACCTTTTGAATGGGAGCATTAAAAACGAGTGTTTGTTTAATATCAGGTAGGGATTGAATTTGATTTTCCATAGTAAAAGGCCTCCAGGCAGACTAGTTTTGTTTTCTTTGTTTTCCGTGTGTTCGTTCTATTTCTTGTGTTCCTTATTTTCAAGCTACGCTTTGCTCTTCACTTTCGCTTTAAGACGCAATCGCAGCGCAGACCATTTATCATCCACCGCAACATTACTAACAACCGTATACGCTGTTGACTCATTGACTATAGCGAATAAGCTATCTCGGTTAATATCGGTTTTGACCTTCGAGCTTTGCTTGGGATACGTGATCCAGAACAGCGCATCTTCGTTTAGATAAGCTATCGCTTTATGTATCCAGGCATCCACATCAGCCGCATTTCCAACAAAAAGCTGAATAAAATCATAGGTGCCACTCGGCTCTCCCTGTTCCTCGACACCAAGCACATAGCCTTCGGGCGCTCCCATGACGAGAGCTCGTCCTTGCTTATAGCGCAGCTTTTTCAGCAATTCTTCCTGCATCTTAGCATCTCCCTTATTCCTCATGTAAAAGTCTTCAGATTAAAGCTCATCTACGTAGTTTTTCCTGCAAAGTCACTTTCCATCAGTCTCATCAACGCGAAACCTTCTGGTTACATGTTCTATTATATGAAACCATTTAGTTTCATGTCAAGGTGTACACGCCATCGTAACTTTTGGGCAATTTGGGATCGATTATTATTCTCCTTTTCGCGGAGGATGGACAAGGAACCTAGGCGATTTGAGATACCTGCTCTAAATTGATCCTGTTGCACCTATCATTAAAGATGACGGAGATCATGCCGTGGTCGATCGGATTGCACTTTTTAAGGATGATCGCTATAAAATGAGGATTGAAGCGCGAGAGGCGCTTTATTTTGCTATGCTGCGTGGGAATTTCCGGATGTGAAAATCAAGCATTATGGGAAGTTTCAGTGAGTTCACCAGAGGAGAAGTAAGAAAAATTCTAGGAGAGAGTAACAATGAGAATTGAATTCGATGGTTGAATTTGATAGGGTAAATCATAGAATCTAGCAAGGTGAAGGAGTCATGGGGAAAAAATGATACGATTTGCTATTATTGGTACGAACTGGATCACAGAGGAATTCATACATGCGGCGCGCGAAACAGGAGAGTTCGACTTGACCGCTGTTTACTCCCGCACGGCAGAAAAAGCGGCTGAATTTGCTGGGAAATTTGATATAGAACATCAATTTACTGACCTAACAGCATTTGCGCAAAGTGACGCGTTCGATGCTGTCTACATTGCGAGCCCGAACTCTCTGCATGCGGAGTATGCGGTTCATTGCATGAAGCATGGCAAGCATGTGATTTGCGAAAAGCCGGCGGCTTCGAATAGCGCTGAGCTTGCGGCGATGATTGACGCTGCACGGAGCCATAAGGTTGTGTTCATGGAGGCGCTCAAATCTACGCTGATGCCTAATTTCAAAGTGATACAAGAGAATTTACATAAGCTTGGGAAAGTAAGACGTTATTTTGCAAGCTATTGCCAATATTCGTCCAGGTATGATGCGTACAAGAAGGGCACTGTGCTGAATGCGTTTAATCCGACGTTTTCGAATGGCTCGATGATGGATCTAGGTGTGTACTGCATCTATCCATTGGTTGTATTGTTTGGCGCGCCGGAGAAAGTTCAGGCGAGTGCCGTGATGCTGGAATCCGGTGTTGATGGCGAGGGCAGTTTGTTGCTCAGCTATGAAGAGATGGATGCTGTCATTCAGCATTCCAAAATCGCCAGCTCCTACCTGCCGGCTGAAATTCAAGGCGAGTTAGCGACCATGGTGATCGATAAGATTAATCAGCCAGAGAAGGTGCAAATTCGTTACCGGGACGGCTCTGTGGAGGATCTGACGCAGGAGCAAAGCGTAAGAACAATGCGCTACGAGGCGGAGGAGTTTTGCCGACTGATCAAGGCAGGCTCACTTGAGTCTGCGACGAATTCGCATGCGAATTCCAGCGCCGCAATGGCGATCATGGATGAGGCGCGGAGGCAGATCGGGCTGGTGTTTCCGGCGGATCGGAAGTAGGGCGGGCGGCTAACAGATGAAACAAGAAGAACCTGAGGAACTCCTCAGGTTCTTCTTTATTTCAGATCGTGGAGCGGGAGATCATGTTGATGCTCCCCCAACTACTTCAACGTCCCCGTAGCATGCAGGGTGACGGCTGCGTCTTTGGTTTGAGCGGCACGCTTTTGAATCAGATGATACACAATCCCCATCAGCAGCCACGTTACGCCCATCCATAAGGCATCCTTATCCAACAAGGAGAGCAGATAGCCGATGAATCCGGCGCCGAGCAACGGAAGCACGAGATACAATACCGTTTGCTTCGGGGAGCGTTGGCGTTCTTTCATATACTTTTGCGCAATAACGGATACGTTCACGAAGAAGAAAGCGGTTAAAGCGCCGAAATTAACGAATTTCACGGCATTATCCAACGAGATGACAAGAGCGAGCAGTGATACAACGCTAACGATCACGATGTTGATGACCGGTGTGCCCAACTTCGGATGAAGGAAGGCGAACACACGCTTAGGCAGTACGTTATCTCGGCCTAACACGAAGAGGAGACGGGAAACGCTGGTTACGGACGATAGACCTTGTGTGAAAATCGCAAGAATCAAAACTGTGAGGAATACGGAGCTCAGCGCTGCGCCACCCACCATTTTAACAATTTCAAAGCCGGCAGAATCGATGTTTACAAAAGTCAGATGCGGATATACGAGCTGTGTTAGAAAAGATGGCACTAAGTAGAGAATGCTTGCGGCGATGATGATGATCATGATGGCTCGCGGGATGGTTTTCTCCGAGTTGACCGTTTCTTCTGCCATCGTCGTCACCGTATCAAAACCTAAGAACGAGAAACATATAATAGAAGCCCCAGCTAGAATGGTGGAGAAAGGCACATCCGTTTGCAGAAAAGGCTGAAGCGGGTGAATTTCACCAACACCAGATAAGTTACGGAAAAGGAAGAAGCAGAACACAGCGATAAAAATGATTTGAATCCAGACGAACAATTTGCTGATATTCGCGGAGAACTTAATACCTACGATGTTAATCAGACCGAGGACGATGTTAAGTCCAATGATCCACACATAAGCGGGAATAGACGGGAACTGTGCATGCAGGTAAATGCCGAAGGTTAGGCACGCGATGATGGGGGAGAAGAAGTAGTCCAGGAGCAGAGCCCAGCCCACAAGAAAGCCTAGATAGGGGTGGATGCTGTTTTTGGTGTAGGTATATGCGGAGCCAGAGGTTGGAAAAACCTTAGACATGACGCCATAACTATACGCGGTAAAAAAGATAGCGATAAAAGCAAGCAAATACGCTTGCGTCAGCATCCCATGTGCGTTCTCATACGCAATGCCATATATGGAGAAATAGATCATCGGGGTCATCCAAGCAAGCCCCATGTAGACGACTTGGTAAAGGCTTAAAGACTGACGTAGTTTGACTTCAGTTGTCATAGCGATAACACTTCCTCTCAGTGGTTGGCTGTGAACACTTGAACGGGTTGTATGCAAAAAAGCCAAGGAGATATCTAGGTTACAGATATCTCCCGGGCTTTTATCCCTCCGTGAACACAGGGCTAGCTGTGCGTCTCCTCTTGGTCCAGACCGGGGCGGCAAGCATTCCCGCGGAACCCTAGAAGACTTTGTATGTGATGTTTCATTACTTATGTATAAGATCGTTAAGCATTTCATTAATGATGTTAGCTATTCGGCTTTTGTGTAAGTTAATATAACACATTATTAGAGTCGTGAGAAGTATTTTAAGCGGAATAACTAAAATAGTTAGAAGTTATTGACACACACCATCAACGATGTTATGTTTAGTAACACAAACGAATACGATTGTTTACTAGGGTTCCGCCGGTACGAACCGGGCTGGTCCGAGAGTAAACCACTCTTGTAAGAGAGTGACACGGAAGGATAAAAACCTGGGAGATATCACCAAGACAATGGTCTTGTGATGTCTCCCTTTTTGTTTAATCAAAAAGCGAAGGAGAGCGATAGCATGGGGAACATTTGGAGCAAGGACATAGGGCCGGGAGGCAAATGGTCAGCGGTAATTGGCAAAGGGAAGTTGATTCGTTTGACAGCGCTCCAAGCGGGCGCGAATGTGTCGATCCAGTTGTACCACGCAAAGGACCTGACGGAGCGCTACAATATGCCGGATACGTTGAAGGCACAGCATACGGCTCATTTGACCCGAGGGAATGTGCTCATGAGCGATAATGGTCGTGCGATGGTGAGTATCGTCGAAGACAGCCTAGGCTGGCATGATCCGCTTAGCGGATACACAAGTCGTGCAGCGACGGATGCGAAATACGGGACGACGAACTATCAGGAGCTGCGCAATGATTGGCTGCGGAGCGGTCAAGAGAACTTCGCAGTAGAGTTGGTTCGCAATGGCCTGAGCATGCGGGATATGATGCCGGTTGTGAATTTATTTTCCAAAGTTGTCGTGGATGACAATGGGGATATGCGCCTCAGCCTAGATCACTGCCCAGCAGGGGCAACAGTTACGCTAAGGACGGAGCTAGATACACTGGTAGTCCTGTCTAACACGCCGAATCCACTAGATCCAAGAGAGAATTACCCATCTGTACCTGTCAAAATCGAAGTGCTTGCCGCATCACCTGTGAATGAAGACGATTATTGCTTGAATTATCGCCCGGAGAATCGCCGAGCTTTTGAAAATACATGGGAATATCACACACTGTTAGGTTCTTAATAGAAACGAAAATGCGGAGGAGGCAGGGAATATGGCTGTATTTAATCGAGTAGAGAGCCCTCGTCAAGCGGAGGATGCGATATATAGTGAAGTGATTGGGGCGGGAGATGGCTGGATGCGTGTCCTGAAGCCAGGGCAAGTGATGCGGATCGTGGATCTGGAAGGAAATCAGGCGGCAGACACCTTGTTCTATGATGCAGAGAATCCGGAGGATCACTACAGTGCGGTAGCGACGATCACGGGTCAAAGCAACATTTACTTGAGCACAGGTTCAATACTGAGAGCCGAGTCAGGTAAGGAATTACTGAAAATCGTAGCTGACACCTGCGGACGTCACGATACGGTCGGTGGATCATGCTCAGCTCAAAGCAATACCGTACGTTACTCACACGATAAACTGTCGATGCACAACTGTCGTGATACGTTCATGCTTCAGCTAGCTGGGCAGGACGTTGTGTATACGAAGCGGGATTTGGCGCCAAACATTAATTTCTTCATGAATGTACCCGTGACACCGGACGGTGGTTTGAAATTTGATGATGGCGTATCCGCGCCTGGCTGCTATGTCGAAATGCAATCTATTGGGAGCTCGATGGTGCTGATCAGCAACTGTCCGCAGCTTAACAATCCATGTAATGCCTATAACCCGACACCGATTCAGGTGCTCATCTGGGATAAATAACGAAGATAAATGCGAAGGAGTGTGGTTACGATGTTTACAAAAGTGCTAATTGCCAATCGTGGCGCGATTGCTGTGCGTATTGAGCGTACATTGCGCAAGCTTGGAGTTCAATCCGTGGCTGTGTATACGGCGGCAGATCAAGATAGTTTACATGTGGATGGAGCCGATGAAGCGGTTCTGATCGGTGAGGGGCCGGCGAAGTCGAGTTATTTAAATACAGAGCTGATTTTGAAAACAGCGCTCGAAACCGGTGCACAAGCGATCCATCCCGGCTATGGCTTCTTGAGTGAGAATGCGGATTTTGCCCGTGCTTGTCGCGAACATGGCATTGTATTCATCGGACCGACTCCTGAGCAAATGGAGATGTTCGGACTAAAACACTCTGCGCGTGAGATTGCCGAAAGAGCTGGCGTACCGATGCTGCCAGGCACTCCGCTGATTACGGAGCTAGAAGAAGCTTTCGTGGAAGCTGCGCGTATTGGTTATCCTGTTATTCTGAAAAGCACGGCAGGCGGCGGCGGTATCGGGATGCGTGTTTGCGCAGACGAGGCGACATTGCGGGCGGCATACGATGGTGTGCGCCATTTGGCCGAAACGAATTTCAAAAACGGGGGCATGTTTCTCGAAAAATATATCGCGCGTGCTCGTCACGTTGAAGTGCAAATTTTCGGCAACTCCTTGGGCGAGGTTGTCACGCTTGGTGAGCGCGATTGCTCCATTCAACGTCGTAACCAGAAGGTTATTGAAGAAAGTCCAGCTCCGAACCTGTCGGATGACGTACGCGAGGCGATGTTTGCTTCGGCGAAACGTTTGGCAGCAGAAGTTGGTTACCGCAGTGCGGGTACGGTCGAGTATCTTTATGACCCAGAGACATGTGAGTTCTACTTCTTGGAAGTGAATACACGTCTTCAAGTTGAGCACGGTGTCACCGAAGAAGTGCTGGGGATTGACCTCGTGGAGTGGATGGTGCGTGAAGCAGCATTGGAGCTGAATGATCTTCAATCGCTGATCCGCAAGCCGCAAGGCCATAGTATCCAAGCTAGAATTTACGCGGAGGACTGTCTTGGGCAGTTCCGTCCGAGTGCAGGGCAGTTGGATCGTGCTGTGTTCTCTAGCAGCGCGCGTAACGAAACGTGGGTCCGAGATGGTCTGACCGTAACGACCTTATATGATCCGATGCTGGCTAAAATTATTATTCATGGCAAGGACCGCTTAGATGCGATCCATAAATTAGTGGAAGCGCTGGCTGAAACGCGCATGTACGGTCTAACGACCAACTTGCAGTATGTGCGTGCGCTTCTACAAGAAGAAGCCTGCCTAAGCGGCAATGTCTATACGCAGTTGCTCAACACTTTCGAGCCTACCGAACGAGCGCTTGAGGTTGTCGATGGCGGTATCCAAACGACCGTGCAAGACTTCCCAGGTCGCATCCGCCATTGGGATGTTGGTGTACCGCCTTGCGGACCGATGGATCCGTTATCGTTCCGCATCGGGAACAAACTGCTTGGCAATGCCGACGATGCTTGTGGGCTAGAGATGACACTGCGTGGCGGCTCTTACAAGTTCCGCAGTGACATGTGGTTCTGCGTGACGGGTGCGGATATGCAAGCGGAGCTCGATGGCAAGACGGTTGCAACGTACCGTCCTGTGTTTGCGGCACGCGGGCAAGTGCTGAGCTTTGGCGAGGCCAAAGAAGGCATGCGCACCTATTTGCTTATCGGCGGCGGGCTAGATATGCCGAAGATTCTAGGCAGCTCGTCCACGTTTACGCTGGGCGGCTTCGGGGGGCACGGCGGACGTGCGCTTCGTACGGGAGATGTGCTAGGTGTGAATGAAGGCGGCGAGATTTTAAGTGGTGAGCCGACTGAACTCGCTATAGATCATCGCCCTGCGATGACGCGCGAGTGGACGATTGGGGTTGTTCCTGGACCGCATTGTACAGGTGAGTTTTTGCGTACGGAGTATCTGGATCAATTGACAGAAACGAGTTGGGAAGTGCATTTTAACTCCTCGCGGACAGGGGTTCGTTTGAAAGGGCCTGCTCCGCTATGGACACGGGAAGATGGCGGGGAAGCGGGACTTCACCCGTCCAATATTCATGATAATGCCTATGCGGTAGGT
Organism: Paenibacillus sp. J22FR5; assembly: GCF_059691975.1. Lineage (NCBI taxonomy): Bacteria > Bacillati > Bacillota > Bacilli > Caryophanales > Paenibacillaceae > Paenibacillus > Paenibacillus sp. J22FR5. The sequence continues at coordinate 85,112 of NZ_JCAUAN010000010.1, forward strand.
ACACTGGATTTGACCGGAGATATGCCGATTCTGCTTGGACCAGATGGACCGAGTCTTGGCGGGTTCGTGTGTCCGGTGACGACGGCATCAGCCGAGTTCTGGAAGTTAGGTCAGCTGCACCCTGGTGATACGATCCGTTTCCATCTGCTGACGCTTCCGGAAGCGGAAGCACTGCGTGATCTGCAAGAGAGCAACCTGCGTACGATTGGCGATGGACATTTTGACCAATTAGTTCACGTGCAATTGCCTGCTGTAAATGAGGAGATTACGCCGGAATATCCGCGACTTTTCCATGAAGTGGAGAACCGTCGATTCCCAATCACCATTCGCTGCTGCGGCGATCAAAACTTGCTCGTCGAATACGGTGAGCTAGAGCTGGATTTGCTGCTGCGCTTCCAAGTGCAAGCGTTGATGCAGGCGATTGTGGAAAGTGGTTCAATTCCCGTGCTGGATCTGACGCCAGGCATTCGCTCCTTGCAAATTCATATTGATCCGTCCCAAATTACCGTGACTGAGGCGTGCCAAAAAGTCGTTGCGATTGACGCTGCCCTACCTCCTTTAGAACAGTTCCGAGTGCCTTCGCGTATTGTGCGATTGCCGTTGTCATGGGATGACCCGGCTACACAGCTGGCAATTCAACGTTATCAACAGGGCGTGCGTCCGGATGCACCTTGGTGCCCGAGCAACCTTGAATTCATTCAACGGATTAACGGATTAGACACGATAGATGAAGTGAAAAAGATTGTTTTCGAAGCGAATTACCTCGTACTGGGGTTAGGCGATGTGTATCTGGGGGCTCCTGTGGCAACGCCTGTTGATCCTCGTCATCGTTTGGTAACGACGAAATACAATCCAGCTCGTACATGGACACCGGAAAATGCCGTCGGTATTGGCGGAGCTTACATGTGTGTGTATGGGATGGAAGGTCCTGGCGGCTACCAGTTCGTAGGACGTACTATTCAAATGTGGAATCGTCTGCGCTCAACGGAGAGCTTTCAGGCGGGGAAACCTTGGTTGTTGAGATTTTTTGATCAAATTCAATTCTACGAAGTGAGTGCGGAAGAACTGCTCCAATTGCGTGAGGATTTCCCTCGCGGGCGTTATGAAGCGGACATTCAGGAGACGACTTTTGATTTAGGCGAGTATCTCCAATTCCTAAGTTCCATTGAAGATAGCGCAGATACGTTCCGTACCCAGCAGCGTATTGCGTTCGATGAAGAGCGTGAGAGCTGGAAGGCGAAAGGGTTAGCTGAATATGTCTCCGAGCAGGAAACAGGTGATGCTGCGCCGGAAGATGAGTTGCCAGCGGGAACTGTGGCTGTACGAGGTATTATGCCGGGCAGTGTGTGGAAAGTACTCGTGTCCGAAGGTGAACAAGTGAAGAAGGGTGATCAACTGGCGATTCTCGAAAGTATGAAAATGGAGTTCCCGCAGCACGCGCCATGTGACGGCTTTGTTTCGATGATTGGTGTGAAGCCGGGCGATCAGGTGCATGCAGGGCAACTCATTCTAGGTATTGCACAATCTGCGTAAGGGAGAGGTGAAGAGGTTATGGGTTTGGAAAAAGAATTAACCATTGCTTACTTGCGTGGAAAGTATGAAGTGGGCACATTATCTCCACAGGAGGTTATGGCGACAATTGTAGAGCGTTCTATCGCGGATGCCGATATGAACATTTGGATTACGCCGCCGACAATGGATGCGATCCAACCGTACTTAGATCGTTTGTCATCTCTTTCAAAAGCAGATGCACCGCTGTGGGGTATTCCCTTCGCGATCAAAGATAACATCGATCTAGCTGGCGTTCCGACAACGGCAGGCTGTGTGGAATATGCATATACGCCGGATGAACATGCGGGAGTCGTGGAGAGGTTGATTGCTGCAGGCGCCATTCCTGTAGGCAAAACGAACCTAGACCAGTTCGCAACGGGTCTAGTCGGCGCGAGAAGCCCTTACGGTGACGCGCATAACGCGCTGCGTCCCGAATTGATTAGCGGCGGCTCGAGCTCAGGCTCAGCCGTCAGCGTAGCCCGTGGCCAAGTAGTCTTCTCGCTTGGCACGGATACAGCCGGCTCTGGCCGTGTGCCGGCAGCGCTGAATCGCCTAGTCGGCTATAAGCCGAGTCTCGGCGCTTGGCCGACCAAAGGTGTCGTGCCAGCTTGTGCGAGCCTCGACTGTGTCACGGTCTTCGCGCATACCCTTGAGGATGCGCTAGTCGTGGACAGCGTGGCGCGCGGTGTCCACGCGGAAGATCCTTGGTCAAGGAGCGTAGTGCGGAAGGCGGCTGGACTTCCTGTTCGAATTTGCCTGCCTCAAGGTGAGCTAGGCTTTTATGGACCTTACGCTGTCGAGTATCGTGCTGCGTGGGGGGAAGCGGTTAGCCACTTGAAGGAAGTGTGTCTTCGTGAGAATATCCCTGTAGTTGAAATTGATGTGAGTTTATTCGCGCAAGCTGCGGCGATTTTATATGAAGGTCCATGGGTAGCTGAACGCTGGGCCGATATAGGGCCGTTTATCGAAGCCAATCCGGGTGTAGCCTACCCAGTAACGGAGGAGATATTGCGCTCGGGCTCCGCTGCCGAGTACGATGCGGCTTCGGTGTTTGTTGCGATGCATAAGCTTCAAGAGCTTAAGCTTGAAGCGCGTAAGCTGCTTCAAGATGCTGTGCTTGTGATGCCGACCTGCGGTGGCACTTGGACACGCGAGCAAGTGCTTGCTGATCCGATCAGCACGAATCGTGACATGGGTCGTTATACGAACCATTGCAACCTGTTGGATCTGTCTGCTGTGTCTGTGCCTGCGGGCGATGCGGCGCCGGAGACGCCTTTTGGGATTACACTCTTCGCATTAGCCGAAGAGGAAGGGTTGATTTGTGGGGCTGCGGAGTTGTTCGTGGCGGCGAGTGGTGGAGTGAGAGCTGAGGCAGCTGCGAGTGAGGAAGTGAGTGCTGTAGACGGAGCAGTGAGTGCAGGTGCGAGTGCGAGTTCAAGTTCAAGTGCGAGTTCAAGTACGGATAGCGCCGTTGCTGTGCAAACGACGCTGGTGGCGGTTTGCGGGCTGCACATGCGTGGCTACCCGCTGGAGAAACAAATGCAAGGCTGTGGAGCACGGTTCATCCGAGAGGATGAATCCGCTGCGAAGTACAGCCTTGTGAAGCTGCCGACATCCCCTGCGAAGCCGGGGATGATCAAGCAACAGCAGGGTGGCGCGGCCATCCAGCTGGAGATCTGGGAGATGCCGCTCGAAGCATTCGGCGGCTTCGCTGCAGCGATCCCAGCTCCGCTCGGGATCGGCAAGGTTGAGCTCCGGGACGGCACGGAAGTCCCGGGCTTCGTGTGTGAAGCTTACGCGGCCGCAGGCGCGGAAGATGTTACGGCGTTGCGCAGCTGGCGCAACGTGGTGCCTTTGTAATCGGCGGCGTCAGCGCCGATCGTGTTCTACCGGCCGCTCAGAGTGGCGGCCGTGCTTTGCTGAGGAGCACGCTTTCGGCGACTCAGCGGGTATTTGAGACCTCTCGTGGCAGCTTAGCTGCTGAGAGGTTTTATTAACGTACTCGCGGTCAAACTCTGTTAAACGACAAACACTAACAGCCGTCTCTTTTAGTTATTAAGGAAACCAAAGCCACAAAAATATGCCAGGAGGATTTGGATTATCTCGAAATTCGATTAGGCAAGCACCTCCATTGCTAGGACGCACATACACTGTTATAACTTGGAATACATTACATTAAGCAGTGGTGATGAGGAGGGGTACAGTTCAGATATACAGTGCAATATATACCTCTAAGTAAGATTAAGCAGGAAAGTAACATCACTAAGACCTCACAACCAAAGAAGGAGTTAAAAAAAGTTGCACAGGATCTTATGCATCTATTGATTGTGTATAAAAGCAGAAAAGATGGTGGTTATATTATCCGAGACGGACATCATCATTTCGATTTCCTCAAAAAGCACACAAATAAAAATCGGGCAGCTTGTCTCGTGGATGAAAGCAAGATTTCAGCTAACATTGGAAGATTTGTTAATCAATTCCGAAAACGACAACTGCCTTATGAAGTTCCTTACCTCAAACCAGATCGGATTGAAGTCAATAGCTGGTCTATCATTCGTAATTTTCTGAAACGTGAACCCCGTTTTCGAAGGCTTTCCCGAAGACAGCAATTGAAGGTACTTCGGCTTGGAATTCAATATAAGAAAACAACCGTTCAAGCTATGCAAGCAAAAGTAGAAGATATATTGAAAAAGGTAGTACTCTGATTAGACTAAGCTAACAAGGAGCTTAGTTAATAAGGGACTCATATACAAAAAAAGGAAGGTGCTGCCACTGCAGCTCCTTCCTTTTTTTGCAATCAAGAATTTTGTATATGTGTCTAGTTAATCGCAGAATTACGTAATTGTTGTTAGGGATAAAAACGGCCAAATGAAAAACATTAAAACAGGCTTACGCTAACTGATATTTGTCCATACATTTCTAATGCCATTGAAATACAATAGACCATCTGATAAAAGAAGGGAGCTAACTGGAATGGGTTACACAGCAGGAGGTTGTTATAGCGGTGGTTTGGGTACAAGTACGGCAGTTGTTTTGGTTCTTTTCATTCTTTTGGTTATTATCACCAGTGCTTTTGCGTGGTAATTTGTAACATACCTCAGGCTTTCTAAGAGAATGTAAACAATCGGAGGTTAATGGAATGAGCATTAGCAAAAGTCGGCTTACATCCCTCATGGGTAAACATGTTTATGTTATGACACAACAAGGGCAAGTTTTAGATGGCATTTTGGATAAGTGCACGCGTGACAAAATCTATCTTCGTTCAAATGCCAAACCCATAAGTACAAGCGCATTTACACCATTTACACCGTTCAGCCCTTTCTTCAACCCAATCACTCCACTTGTCCTTTTTGATTTATTGGCCATTGAGGAGTCCCCGTTTTTCTTCAATAGGTCTCCATTTTTCTTTTGAAAAAAGCAATGTTGAAATTACGATGAAAGGAATGATTGAATATTATGGGAAATGTAGCAGGAGTGGGACATAGCCGGACTAGTTCAGCGGCAGTATTGGTTCTCTTTATTTTGTTGGTTATTATTACCATGACTTTTGCAATTTGATACACAGTAATAGGTTATATATTATTAGGTCCACAGCTCATCTGTGGATCTATTTCTATACTCGAAGAACTGTATGGAATGTCTCCTTCAATTATAAAGAAGAGGCGCCCGATATGCCTCTTCCTCTGGAACAACCCCTGTAAATTCTCGCACTCAACCTTTATTTCACCGGTAAAAACTCATTCGTATACAAATCCTTCACCGGAATGTCTTCTTTGATCATGCCGGCTTCTTTCATTTGACTAACGAGTGTTTTCCAACGCTCATCGGACATGTAGCCAACGCCGTGAGCTTTGGCATCACCGCCGAAGATAAAGTCTTTGGCGACGGCTTGCGCATCCTTCAGGTGGTCAACGTCATAATCTTTGTTAACGCCATTAAGGGCATTGTTCACTTCGTCGGCATGGGCGTAGTAGTAATCCCAGCCTTCGCTGGTGGCTTTGATATACCGCTTGATCAAGTCGGGATTCTTCTTGATGAAATCATCTGTGGCAATAACAACGTTGCCGTAAGGGTTGTAGCCAAGGTCAGCGTTCAGGAACCAGTCGACGTCGACGCCTTGCTTTTTCAATACATACGGTTCGTTGGTGGCGAAGCCTTGGGTGATGGAGTCCTTATCGGCAGAGAAGCCGGCTAAGGAGCCTGTGTAGTTCTGAATTTGTACTTTGTCGAGCTTGTATTTATAGCTGATATACTGCCAGAACGGGAAGCCGACGGCTGTGTACACTTTGCGTCCGTTGAGGTCTTCAATTTTTTTGATGCCGGAATCCTTGTGGAAGATCAGGTTCTGAGGGTTTGTTTGCAAATTGGCATAAATGACTTTGACCGGGATGCCTTCTTTGCGGGCGAGAACGACCTCATCCGCATTGGCCATCGCGAATTGCACCTTGCCGCCGGCAACCAGCTGCACGTTCGATACTTGAGGTCCACCTTGTTGAAGCGTAATGTCGATGCCAGCTTTCTCATAGAGATGCGCGACTTGCGCAGCATAGTGTCCACCCATTTCTGGCTGTGCGAACCAGCTCATGGCTTGGGTGACTTTGTCAGGTGCAGCTTTCGTAGTTGTCGAAGTTGATGCTGCTGGTGCTGTTGTGCCCGACGTTGTTGGTGTGCTCGTTCCGCAAGCGGAGAGTAGAAGGACTGTTGCAATAGCGGCTGTACCTACCTTTGTTTTCCCCAGTAATTTCATTCGAAATCTCCCCATTCCCTTTAATTGTTTATGTCTATATCTTCCAAGCGTTCTGCAGCTGACGACCAGCAACAGGAACACCTCGAACGCTTACGACCTCACGAGGAGGGGCTGCAGCTGCGGCATGTTCAGCATTTACCGCAGCTAGAAGGATGAAGTCGGCGGGGTCACCAATTTGGAATACCGCTGCTGTAGAGCCAAGGTGCGGATAGACGGAGCGCAGGCGCTCATCGTCATTCCAACGGTACATATCTGCCATTCTGCGGCCACGCATGAGGAGATCGGTAAAGCCGAAGGGCGTCCATGCATCCAAGCCTGTATGGTCGGAGCCGAGGTATACTCGCACGCCTTCCGCTCTCAATTGAGGGACGCGAGGCATTGCGGAATCGATCGGCACGCTGGTAATGATGGCGATATCGAGTGCGGCCAAACGCTGCGCAATCGCAAGGGATTCGCTTTCGGAGACCTCGCCTAAGCAGTAGGCGTGACTGACGTTGACTTTCCCGATTTTGCCTGTCTGCTCGGTATAATCGATGATGCGCTCCAAGGTGAAGAGTCCGAGGTGACCAGGATCGTGAAGGTGAATATCGACCTCGGCATCATGAGCGACACTTAGATCGAAGATAGCACGTAAACACGCCTCAATATCGCGGTCAACGCCAGCAGGATCAACGCCCCCGACAATCGTGGCACCCTCCTGAAGGGCTTGCTTAATGAGGTTAATTGATTGTGAACGAATCAGTCCTTGCTGCGGAAAGGCGACGATTTCGATAGTTAATGCCCCTAAGAATTCCTCCTGGAGCTCCTTCACCATGGCGAGATGTGACAATCCGATATCAGGATCGATGTCGACATGAACCCGAAGGCGGGTCGTTCCGAAGGCCAGCATTCCCTGCAAAATGCCTCGCGCCCGTTCTTTTTGTCCACTTTTAAGTGGAGCTAGCAGGTCTTTCTCCATTTGAAATTGATCATATAAGGAACCGACTTTTTGCCTCGAAATCCACTGTTCGTCAGGAAAAGCTTTATCCAAATGCACGTGATAGTCTTTGAATGTTGGCAACATGAGCATGCCTTGCGCGTCCCAAGAGGGAGTCTCCTTGCTGTTAGCAGCGGGGACGATCTTGGTGATAACGCCTTGATCTAGATAAATATTGTGGAGCGCTCCGTTTACGAGAACGTTACTTAGCCATTGTCCCATGGTGATAACTCCTTTACCTTGCGGCTATTTCAAATAATTTCGAAAGAGGAAAGCGAGCTTCAAGCGCAAGAGATCACTCATCTTTTTAAAATCCATCTGCAATAAATCTGCAATTTTCTCCAGTCGGTACGAAACGGTGTTGCGATGCACGAATAAATAACGGCTTGTTTCATTAATGGATCCGTCATACTCGAAGTAAACTTCGAGGGTTAAGGCTAGCTCGGGGTCGACCTGCTTGCTTTTGCCATAAATAGGCTCCAAAACGTAGGAATAGTAGCTTTCCATGGCTTCCTGAGATAGATGCTGAAACAGGGAGAACAGCTCGATGGAATCGTGATGCAGCACGGTTTGACTCATACCAAGCCGATTGGCGGCGTGGTGTGTTTCCAGGCATTCGTTATAGGCGTTGAAAATGAGTTCAGGTTGAGTTTTCACTCGACTTACCCAGCAATGTAAGCTGGCAGCAGAAGTTCGTGCAGTCAAAGTTGATAAGCAAGAAGTCAGTGAAGTTAGAAATTCTTTTTTATGAAAAATTTGATCCTCTGGCAAGGCGAAAATAGAGAACAATCCCTCAGCTAAATAGAAGTGCTCTGACTCATAGTGCTGCAGCTGCGGCTGATAGATCAACAACTGGCGAACCTCATTTAGGAGCCTAGCAGCGCCAGGTTGTTCCGATGCAATCGTCGTAAGAACGCACTGATATGTCCCAGACATGACGGTGAGCTGATGGCTTTTGCAGGTCTTCATGAAATCGTGAAAGGAAAGCTCTCGCTGGAAAAAGTCTGTAAAAACCTGACTCAGCACGTGTTGGCGCGAGGGGTCTTTGCCTTTAAGAATATCGAGTCCGAGATGATAGGTTAAGATTTCGGCTGCTTGATGGAACAAAGCTTCCTCTTCCTTGAGCATCAAGGGGGAGTTCACGTACACTTTGAAAAAGCCGGTGCAACCAAGCAGATCCAATAGTGGGATGCGGAAGCATCTTGTGTCCCCGAAGCCCTCCCATTGCGGCGATTTGGTCCATGGCCATTGGTGAAGGATGACATCCTCCGACCACGAGGTGTTATGGAAGAGAATGTTGCCTCCTTGCCCGAATACAGCGATGGGTTGCCCTAGAATACCTGAAATCATATGAAAAATATCCGAAGATTCCTTATTGCGCAAGGCGAATTGCATGAGCTGTTTTTGCTTTTCTAAGACCGTCTGCAGCTTCTTGGTCGTTTTGGTGTGTTCGGCGTTGAACAAGGCATCCATCTGATCGGAAAAAGTGAATTCAAATGGCAGCTCCAGGATCGGCATTTCGAGTCGATTGGCCTCATCGTAGAGTTCCTGAGGAATTTGATTCCAGTATCGGCCGACTTTGATCCCAAGCCCTGCTCCACCGCGCTCGTCGAGCATGCGCAAGGTGGAAAGAGCCATATCCAAGTGATCTTTCATGACAAAAGCGGTCGTAAACAGCATCTCGCCGGACTTGATCCAATCGCCTGCATCGGGGGCGTCCATGACATTGACGGATCTTAAGATGCGTGACAAGCCTTTCTCTCCAGCAACTAATTTGGCACGTGACAAAGGGTAAATGGTTAACGCTTCTTCAACGGTCAAGTGCATCTAATCCCCGCCTTTCCCTCATTAGGAGCTTAATTTCTCATCGTAAAAGGTTGTCTGCTTCACGGTTGAAGCTACCAGCTGCCCTCGCTTCCAGACATATCGTCTGGGAACACGTTCGTAAAAGGCACTGCGCAGATTAGTTGCCTCGAATAAAACGAGATCGGCATCAGCTCCGATGTGTAGGCCGTAATTGGTTATTTCAAGTGCCTTAGCGGCACGAGTTGTCGCCATTTCGATTAGGGTAACGACGTCCTGATTGGAACCCATATACGCGGTTTGTGCGAGAAGCATGCCCGTGTCCAGCGGATCTGCTGTGCCAAAAGGTGTAAAAGGATTCTGTATATTGTTGCTTCCATAAATAACATTGGCTCCTTGCTCTAAAAGGAGAGACACAGGGGTGAGTCCCCGTCTGTGACGGTGATCATCGCCGCGCCCATTAAGATACAAATCCGTTGCGGGCAGCGACATGACGTGGATGCCGGCTTCCGCGATGGATTGGCAGATGGCTTTGGCCTCTTCATAAGGGAGTGAACCTAGTGATGTGAGGTGCCCAACACTTACGCGTCCTTGCATCCCATACTGATGCGTCATGCGGATGATGGTGAGAATGGCCAGCATGGACGGATCGTCGGAGAAATCTACGTGTAAGTCCAGAGGCTTATTGAAGGTTTGAGCTAGGTTAAAAACAGTGCTGAGATGCGCTTGCGGATCCTCATCCTGATACGTAATCCCGCCGACGACATCGGCGCCAAGTTGAAGGGCTTTGGCGAGAAGTTCTTCTGTACCCGGCTGCTTGGCAATGCCTTCCTGGGGGAAGGAGACGATTTGCAGGGTGATCTGGTTACGGTAGCGCTCCTTCAGTTCTAGCATCACTTCGAGGCCAATCAGGCCGACGATAGGATCAATCTCAACGTGACACCTCATGTGTGTGACCCCGTGAGTTATTGCCTGTTGGATCACTTTGATCGAACGAGCTAGGATGTCTGTTTTGGTAAAAGAACGTTTAAGCTCCAAGGTGGAGGCGATTGCTTGCTCGATGGAGCAGGCGTCTTTCGTCATTTGATTCAGGAGAAAGGCTTTATCGAGATGAATATGCGGTTCTATTAAACCGGGGAGTAGAACCCGTCCGTTGGCTGCTATAAGTTGTCCCGTGCTGAGCGCATTAGGGTTGTTGGGGAGATGCTTCTGCAGGGAAAAGATTTTCCCGTCCCGAATGCCGACGTCCATCAAGGTGCCGAAGTGGGGGTTAGAGAAGCATTGGATAATCAAATCGGGCTCCATAACGCTGCACCTCTTTTTGTGTTAGGTAATCTAACGTAATTTCGTTTTATTAACTGGATTATAGGGCTGTTTGTTGGAAACAGTCAATGACCTGGTAGGAGGATTGTGTTTTTTATTAAAAGAGGGTGGTTAATTGTGATTATGTAAATTTTAATGTAATGAAACATGACATATATTTTTTCGACAACCCCAACAAAAAGAATACGCCCCGCCTATCTGGGGTTGCATTTCAATACCTCGATTTCATTTGTTATACTATTAGGTAAGATTTTACGCGTGTAACGGAGGGTTAGCATGCAAAAAGGAGAAAGAACTCGCAAGCATATCATTGCTCAGGCAGCAGAGCTTTTTAACCAGAAAGGGTATGCAGGTTCATCCTTGTCTGATATTACGGAGCTAACAGGCATAAAAAAGGGCGGTATTTATCGCCATTTTGCCAGTAAGGACGAAATTGCGCTGGAAGCTTATGACTATGCAGGCAGTGTAGTTGGCGGGAAAATTACAGATGCCATCCGTGAACAAGGGACCGCCATTGGCAAGCTGTTAGCTTATTTACATGTTTATGAAAATGTAGTTGAAACGCCGCCTTTTATCGGAGGATGTCCTCTGCTTAACTTAGCAACCGAGAGCGATGATAGTCATCCTATCTTACGCGAACTAGCTCAGCGAGGACTGAAGGGTACGCTGCACACCATGAAAGAGATTATTTCACAAGGTGTTCAAAGTGGTGAATTTAAAGCAGATCTCGATATCGATGCTTTAGCGACCTTCACGCTTTCCGTTATGGAAGGCGGTATTATGATGAGCAAGCTAGAGGGGGACAATCGACATGTTCGAATGAACATCGAGAGTCTTTCCGTGTATCTCAAAGGAGTATGCGTAAGCTGAAAGACGATTGTGTTACCTAGTGTAGGTTTGATGATGAATGGGGATGAGTGAATGGCGCGGCAGCGGTACAGCAATCTAGATCCAAACGCAAAGACGAAAACGTGGAAAGAAGTACGTCGTTGGCAAAAAGAGCGGAAGGGAAAAGTTAAAGATTTGAGCTTCCGAATTGGCCAATCGGAGCACAAGCAGCTGGAACTACTGAAGACGAATCGCAGTGAAGTAACGATCACCTGGGTCGGACATTCCACCTTTTTGCTGCAGGTGATGGGTTTGACGATTGTTACCGACCCGGTTTGGGCCGCGAGGATGGGCTTCACCAAGAGGCTCGAGGAGCCAGGTCTTTCAATAGAAGAGATCCCGCCAGTTGATGTTATTTTGCTATCCCATGCGCATTATGATCACCTGCATGTTGGTTCGTTAAAAAAGCTGCGAGGCACGCCCGTCGTGCTAGTGCCCGAAGGACTTGGCTCCAAGGTGCGGAAGCTAGGGTTTAGCACCGTTTACGAATTGCCATGGTGGGGGAGTCAGACCGTCGGCCAGCTGGAGTTTCACTTTGTTCCCGCGCAGCATTGGACAAGACGTACGCTAACCGATACGAATACTTCGCTTTGGGGCGGCTGGGTGATTAAACAGACTGCGGCGTCTATGCCAGTTGGAGAGCGGGACAGCAATGCGATTTACTTTGCTGGCGATAGCGGGTATTTTGATGGTTTCCGGGAGATCGGGACGAGGTACCCGGGCATTCGCTACGCGTTGATGCCGATCGGCGCCTATGAGCCGGAGTGGTTTATGGGGATGCAGCACGTAAGCCCGGAGGAAGCGGTGCAGGCATTCCTTGATGTTAGGGCGAAGCAGTTTATTCCGATGCATTATGGGGCATTCCGACTCGCGGATGATACGCCGAAGGAAGCGTTGGATCGGTTGCTGGTGGATTGGCAGCAGAGAGGACTTGACCGCAGCTTACTGCATTTGTTAAAGCATGGGGAAACCTTGGTGGCGGAGCGAACTGGGGAATAGGGACGCTAGCTCCGACTAAATTCTGTAGTCACCTTCGTTTTGTTCCACACGACTTCGATTAAATAGTCTCCTTTAGGTAGATTCGTAAAGGTTTTCGAATCTGTATAGGATTGCCCCGGCTCCAGTTCCAAGTAGTCTTTGATTGGAACGCCGCCTTTTTCGATTACCGTTTGATCCTTCAGTAGGGTATATGATGCCCCGCCGATGACGGTGATCGTTCCCTTGCTCTGGTTCTTGAATGTGTATGTCACCTTCGTCTCCTTGTCCCCGTTGTCTACCGTCGCAGATCCTTGCATTGTTGTCGCGACTTGTGTCTCTTGTGAAGAAACTACTGGTTTAGTTGAGATTACTGGCGCCACCTCGGTCTTTGTGCATCCTGCAAGGAGCAACGACGTGCTTAAAACACATAGTAAGGCATAACTCATTCTTTTCATCCGTAGGCCACCTTATAAAATAGTTTATTTATGAGATGACTGACGGGAAGTTATTCATTTTAGTTGCATGGAAATTTATTGGAATGTTACTTTAACAAAAACAGACAATAGCTCATTGATTGAATCGAGATACTGTTCGAAATTCTCTGCTCCAGCAATGTATTGGTTATCACTGATCTTCCAAGCGACTTCCTTCGGCTCTGTAAATGGCTGTAATTTAGTAAATACATTTCGATAAGTATAAATCCCATTTATTGCAGCTTGTTCAGTGAAGTTTAATACGTTAACTAAATAGTCTTTGACCTGTCCCCGGAAACTAGAAAACTCAATAAATTCTTCAGGACTGAGATGTTCAAAGCTCATCTTTCACCAACCTCTCGGTTTGTTGGCATAATTACTTGATTATATCCTTCTTTTCATCCTAACTAAAGGAGTGAGTTCAATGATCAAACCAAAGAGATTAAAGCCTGGATCCAAGATAGGCATCATTTCGCCTTCGAGTGGATTGCCTTATTTGTTCCCAGATATTTATGAGCTTGGCTTGAAGCATCTTCAAGAGGTCATGGGTTGGGAAGTCATTGAAATGCCATCGGCAAGGATGTCTCCAGAGGAGTTGTACATGAAACCACACCTGCGTGCGCAGGACATTAATTTTTGTTTCGAAAATGAACAAATGGATGGGATCATCACTTCAATTGGTGGATATGAATCGGTGAGGATATTACCTTTTTTAAATAAGGAAGTCATCATAAACAATCCTAAATTTATCATGGGATTTTCGGATGCGACGACGTTTTTAACGTACTTAAATCATTTGGGGATGGTAACGTTTTATGGACCTTCTGTCATGGCGGGCTTCGCCCAGTTGCAAAATCTTCCCAAAGCATATACCAAGCATCTCAAAGCAATATTGTTTGAAGATCATTTCCCATATCGCTATGCTCCTTATCAACAATGGACGAATGGATATAAAGACTGGAGCAAGCTAGAGACATTGGGCGAGTGTAAGCCGTTTACGAAGAATGAGAATGGGTGGACTTTTATACAGGGAGAATCGATTGAGCAAGGGTATTTATGGGGTGGATGTATAGAGGTTTTAGAGTTTATGAAATCGACCATCTATTGGCCGGAGAATGATTTCTGGCAGGATAAAATTTTGTTTTTCGAAACGTCTGAAGATAAACCTTTGCCCATGCAAGTGGGTTATATGCTGCGGAATTATGGGATGCAAGGCATCTTTTCACAAATTAAAGGAGTCATTTTCGGAAGGGCGAAGGATTATCGTGAGGCAGAGAATCTAGAGCTTAGAGAGACTCTCATAAATATTATGGCAAAAGAGTTTGGTGCGGGTCATGTGCCGATTGTTGTTGATTTTGACTTTGGCCATACGGATCCGAAATTGATTCTGCCTCTCGGTGGGAGAGTGGAGTTAAATCCTAGGACGAATGAGGTTATTTTGCTGGAGAGTCCGTTTACATGATTGAAATGTAAGGATGGGTGGAAATTTGGAGCTGAAGGGAGGATATATGAAAACGATCATTTATATGGTAAGGCATGCGGAATCACCCTTCGAATTCGGGCAAGAGAAAACACGCGGTTTATCGCCAGAGGGCTTCGTGGCAGCTAAGCGGGTTGCCGAGTATTTCTCTGATCTGGATATTCATTATAGGCATCCAGCTCCTACACAAGAGCATCGCAGACCATTCAATATATAGCTGAGCAAAAGTCCTTAGAAATCGTAGAATTCGAGGAGCTTATCGAACGCTCGATAAAAGGGTTGGATTATCAGGCTCCTTGGGGAGAGTTGTACGAGGGAATTAGAAGGTCTTTTGAGGATCCAGATTTCGCCTTAGAAGCGGTTGGAGAAGATTGAGCGGGTATGGAGGGATTTTCATAAGTGAGTAAAGTGGAATGTGGCATCTACACAATGTGCTTGATACAAGATGAGAATAGGGTACTTCTGATAAACCGTCCCGAATCTAAGGGGTTTCCTGGATTTCTAGGCCCCGGTGGTAAGGTGGATTTAGCGGAGAGCTTTGCGGAAGGGGCCGTTCGAGAAGTTTGGGAGGAAACGGGGCTCATTGTGAACCCGGAAGACCTCATTTTTAAGGGCGTCGATGAATATTTAGTTCCCGAAAAGAACTATCGATATATGGTGTTTAATTATCTGACTCGAACTTATTCAGGCGAGTTACTGTCTAATCCACCAGAAGGGGATGTAGCTTGGGTGGACATTGACGAGGCATTACAATTACCTATGCAAGGGTGGTTTAAGCGTAGGTTTCCTTTATTTTTCGAATCAGGTACATTTGAAATATCGGTAGTTTGGGATGAAAGTAATCAATGTGTAGTGAAGGAACAGGTTAGGAAATTAGGGTGATGGGTTTATAAGAAATACTTACGTCAACTGGTTCAAGAGAAGAATTATTGTATGCAAAGGGACATCCTTATAACAACAAGAGAGGGTTGCAGATGAACATGAATGAGACAATAAGTTTAAGTCTTGGGGGTTCTTACGTTGTGGCTCCTGACAACCCAAGAAAGACAAAGAATCGAGGGAGAAAATGTATGATTCTTGCTTTCGAGCTTAACGATGAGGAATTAGACATTAGGGTGATTTATCTCGATACCAGTAGAGAGGTATTGCTAAAGTTCAGTGATTTGAAGCCGATTACCGAGTGACGCAGATTGAGAAGTAATGTTTTCGATGTGAAATCGGGGGGATGCACATGGCAGCGCCTATTATAATCGTAGAGTACGATCCTGATTGGGTATTGATTTTCGAACAAATTAAAGACTTCTTGCTTCCCGTCGTGGGCGATCTTGCGGTCGGAATTGAACATATCGGAAGTACTTCCGTTCCGAGATTAGCGGCTAAACCGATTGTCGATATGGACGTGGTGGTCTCTAATCATGAAGACGTTCGAACCGTTATTCAAAGGCTTGCGATACTCGGCTATGTGCATGAAGGCGATTTAGGAACTACAGGACGAGAGGCGTTTATCCCTCCGAAAAGTAGGATATGGCATCACCTTTACGTAGTACCTGTGGATAACTTGGAGTATAAGCGACATATTCTTTTTCGGGATTATTTGAGGAGCCATCCGAAAGCAGCCGAAGAATATGGTGACTTGAAGAGGGAGCTGGCACAGCGATTCCGCGATGATCGGTTGGCTTATTCGAATGGAAAGCATGATTTTGTAACAGGGATACTGCAACGTGCGGGATGGAACGGATCGTTATGATAAAAAGTGCAACATTTACATCCAATATCATGTTTATACTCATGTAAAGGAAAATAAACATATATTGGGAGGAGTGTGCGATCCATGAGCAAACGGTGGTTTTTTATAACGCTAACCATGGTCATCATTTTGGCCTGTGTAGGGTGTGGCAAGGGAGAAACGATAGTAAAACCTAAGCTTACAACGAAACAAATAGAAGAATTCTATCCAGGCGACATTTCGAAGGTGGATCATATTGAGATTAGAAGTGGTTCGACAGGAGAGCTTCGGGTCGTTACTGATAAACAAGTGGTTCAGGACTGGATCGGTACAATCCGTCATATTAAACTTACGCCCGACCCGAATCAAGAGGCTAGAACAGGTTATTTATTCGCTGTTGGATTGTTTGAAGGCACGGAAAAGAAGCTCCCATTTAGCCCAAATAGTATTGCAGGGAATTATTATGTGTACTCAAAGGAATTGGAGAAGCATATTAGCGATTTATTTGAAACTAAGTAGTTAACTCATTATTACCAACTAGCTCCTCGAAGCCCACAGCATAATGGAGACCCCGATTACACAAACAGCGGCCCCGATCCAATCGAAGCCTCCTGCTAAAGCTACCCGACAAGGGGGGGATTTACACTGCTTTTTTTACCACATAGGAAGGCGGGAGTGTGCGAGAAACCGCAGCAGGGATAGACGTTCTATGCTTGTTGGTTGGATAACTTATCGTTAACCATGCTAATCTTTGTCGCACTTTGTGCAACATTATCAGGGCATTTCCACCTTTTTCACTCTTCAAGTTGCAAAAGCTACAACATTTTCGCCCGAAAAGCCTCTCAATGAACGGAAACGGCTATTTATGTTGTATGTTTTACAACAATCTCAACAAGAATCGAAAATTTGCCCTATAATGTTGCACAGAATACAACAATAGACACCATTTATATGTTTTTGGCAACCGAATGGAAAGATGAATTGGATGTAGTATTTTTAATCCTTTTATTTTTCGGGTATAATATCCAGAAAAAGGTGCATTTATTTATTTCATGGGAAGTGATTTGCAAATGGCGACTTGTCATTTGAAATATTGACACTTTTGTGTAATGAAGCGCAGTTTGGTCAACTATTGGCTGTTTGATTTGGATTAACTTTATTAAAGTATGTTATCATGAGATAACATAATAAATAAGTTAAAGGTAAGTATATACTTGGAGGTAATTACCATTAATACCGATACCCTGAATGATGCAATGTCGATGTTGAAACAAACGAGCCGTACCTTTTACATACCGATAAGTAATTTGGATGCAGGACTAAAAGAGGCTGTAACATCTGCCTATTTATGTATGCGGGCTATAGATGAAATCGAGGACCATGAGGATCTCGCAGACTCATTGAAAATAGAGCTTTTATCTGGGGTATATGACGCTTTCCAATCCTCGGATATCATCGGTGCTATACAGAAATTACTATCGCCTTATCAAGCGGTAATCCCCGAAGTTTCGATGCGCCTGGATGAATGGCTGCTTCTTTGCCCGCCAACTGCAACTCCAATCATTGAGAAGTATATTGCTAAAATGTCCATTGAAATGTCCGAATGGGTCCAAAACGGTTGGAACATTCATACGGAAGATGATTTGGACCGCTATACGTATAGCGTAGCTGGTATGGTTGGTGAGATGCTGTCTGAGCTTTGGCTATGGCATGATGGAACGCAATCTGATCGTGATAAGGCCATTGCGTTCGGGAGAGGACTGCAAGCGGTGAATATTCTTCGTAATAAGGCGGAGGATGCGAAGCGCGGCGTGAGCTTTTTCCCGGATGGTTGGGGCTTTAAGGAAATGCAGCAGTACACACGTCGCAATTTGCAACTAGCCGATGCGTATATCGCAGATCTGAAGCAAGGCCCGGCGTTGAAATTTTGTAAGGTTCCATTGGCGCTAGCACATGCTACGGTAAATCTGCTTGCTGCTGGTGGGAACAAGTTGACGCGGGATGCGGTTTTGAAAATTGTGAGTAAAGTGACGTAAAAATGAGATTTCCATAGGTAGATAAGAAGAGAAGCCTGCAGCGTTTTGTGTGGGCTTCTTTTGTTTGGATAGAAGTGAGTATCATGGAGGAAAGGGAACTAGGGTGCCTTATTTGCGGCAAAACGCACAAAATGGACTCCGAAGGGGAACGTCAGTACGCTATTTACCCGAAAAATGCCGAAAAGGACGAAAATCGGGCAAATAGCGCACTCAGGTTCCCCTTCACGCCAAAAACGACCGATTTCATCTAAATAGCGTACTCACGTTCCGCTTCTATGTCTTATCACACGCCCATGTAACGAAATAGGGAAAGAGACTATCCCCAAGTAGACGAATCTAATTGGGGACAGCCCCTAAAAAAGGGTAGGAGTGCTAATATTTCAATTATTACCTACATGAATGCCTTGATCGATGCTGGATTCCGAATTACGAAGGTCTCCGAACCTCAACCGACGCAAGAGACGCTGGATGCTTATCGGAAATGAAAGACGAGACTCGTCGTCCTATTTTTCTATTGATTTCAGCGGTTAAGAGCCATAAGCATTGACAAAGTATACAGAGAAGGCTATGATATCTCTTGTTGTTGATTTTGAAAAGTAACTGGAGGTGTTTTGATCATGGCTGTTCCTCAACGGAGAACGTCCAAAACACGTCGCGATAAGCGCCGTACTCACTTTAAACTGGCTGTGCCAGGAATGGTGAAGTGTGAACAATGTGCTGAACTTAAAAAAGCACATCACGTTTGCAAAAACTGCGGTTCATATAAGGGTAGAGAGATCGTACAAGCTCAATAATCATATGAATCTTGCAATGAAAATGACACTCCTCATGGGAGTGTCATTTTTGTTTTATGAAGATTTATAGAAAGACTGTGGATTAACTTTAGATTTAATCGTTCCTCGAAAATCCCTTCAACAAATCCTCGACTAAGACGCCGTTAATTTTCAAGCCAGCGATATTGCAGTTAGAGATGTTCACATTAGACAAATCACAATTTGTAAGTATACTGTTAATCAAAACGCAATTATCGAACTGAATGGGCTCGTAGTCATTATTGGCGTTATATTTAGCGTCTCCTTCAACTGGAAGCATGACATTACGAAATTGAGTGCCAAATAAATGTACATGCTCAATGACAGCATCGCTAAAATTTGCATTTGTTATTTTCACATTTCTTAAGTTGGCATTATTGATGTGGGAGCCAGATAAATTCACGTCATTGAACAACAACCCACTTAAATTAGCATTATTAAACTTCGTCCCTGCTAGACTGACGTTATCAAAATCCAGCTTTTCTGCTTTAACCTCTTGAAATTTGGAACCAGAGATATCTGCTTTCTGTAAGTCTAACACTTCAGTTGTCCATCCAGCCATATGTACCCCTCCTCAAATTGATCACCTCCTAAATTTACCATAAAATTCAATTTAAATGTAAGCACGATTTTCATCAAATACCTGGATTCTGCAAACGAAATAGGAGCGGAATGCCTAAGTGCATCTGCTCCTTATTTCAACATCTAATTGCTAAATTAACGAACTATTTCCCGGTTTTTTTGCGAAAACGGAACCTGTCGGTTATCTTTCGAAATAGCGATTATTAGATATCAAGTTTACGGGTACTGATCCATTTCACCATTTCAGGATCGCGATGTGAAAAGAACAGACTCTGTTTCGTATCTAACGTAGTAATCGATTCCATATCCTCTTGGCTTAATTCAAAATCAAAGATATTGAAGTTTTCGATAATTCTTTCTTTACGAACAGACTTTGGAATCACAACGACTTCTCTTTGTGTCAACCAACGTAAAACCACCTGAGCAACGGATTTATTAACCTTTTCAGCAATGGATACCAATACCTCATTCTGGAACAAGTTATTTTTCCCTTCAGCAAAAGGCGCCCAAGACTCAATCTGAACATTGTTCTCTTTCATGAATTTCGCACTTTCGATTTGCTGGTTGAAAGGGTGCGTTTCAACCTGGTTTACGGCAGGAACTACTTCATTATGAATAATCAAATCGATCAGACGATCCGCCTGGAAGTTACTAACGCCAATTGCACGGACCTTTCCTTCACGATACAATTCCTCCATAGCACGCCAAGAGCCATGCACATCGCCAAAAGGTTGATGGATTAAATACAAATCCAAATAATCCAATTGCAATCTTTCCAGTGATTTTTCAAATGCTTTTTTTGTGCGCTCATAACCAGTATCCTGAACCCAAAGTTTCGTAGTGATAAATAATTCCTCTCTTGCCACGCCACTCCGTTTGATCGCTCTGCCAACTGCTTCTTCATTTAGATAAGAGGCAGCTGTATCAATCAGCCGATAGCCTGCCGTAATAGCGTCATAAACGCTTTGCTCACATTCATGTTGATCTGCAATCTGAAAAACACCAAAACCGAGTATAGGCATCTTAACACCATTGTTCAAAATAACTTTTTGCATATGAAATCCTCCTGTCAATTCTTATCGGTTATTTTAATTGTGAGTTCCGAAATAGTGATTGTTAAAATATCACGGTTGCTGAGCCACATGCATGATTTCACGATTCTGTTTGTAGTCATCAATCTCGATATCCGAAAAGATGGCCGAATGTTTTCTCCATCCCTTCTGTGTTACGTGCCGCGGCGACAACTTTATATCCTCTTTCCAGAGCTTCTTTCGCAAATACTGCACCCAAGCCCTTATTGGCACCTGTAATAAACCAAACCTGGTCGTTCATCTGTAAATGCATACCTCCTTCGATTGATTCTGGGAAGTTCTCTTGCCCTCATAGATAACGCTCCTTTTACTCACTGACATCTCAGCATTCGTACAGTACATGACAGCTGTTTCAGTTGCATTGGATTTGTAAGGAGTGAGCATTATTGAGCATGACCTTATTATGCAGCAACAAATAAAGAAACGTTATCTCATTTGTCGCAAATGTTTGCCTAATCCTCTCACTCCCATTAACACATCGGATGTGAATGGGTTATAATTGAACACAATAAAGCAACAAGGAAGGAGTCCATGTGGAGGAATTACTAAAACGGCAGGATGAGCTCATCAATTTGATTGAGCATCATTCTAATCAAGATGGGGTTTTCAAGACCACGATCCCTTCTTTGTCCATTATTCGTCGTGCCAATGTGACTGAGCGAGCCTATGGCGTGTACAATCCTTCCTTTTGTTTCATCGCTCAAGGGATGAAACAGGTTTTTCTAGCGGAGGAACGCTTTGAATATGGTCCTTCTAATTACCTAGTTTCATCCATGAACCTGCCAGTGATTGGACAGGTCATAGAAGCTTCATCCGACGCACCCTATTTGAGTTTGAAACTAGAATTTACCCAGAATGAAATTTTAGAGGTTTTGATAGACTCCAAAATTCATATCAATCTGAAGGAAAATGCTTCACGAGCTATGTTTGTCGGCCAGATCGATTTATCGATATTGGATCCTGTACTCCGATTAGCTCAATTGCTTAATCACCCGCAAGATATATCGTTTCTTGCTCCATTTCACAAAAGAGAAATTATTTACAGGCTACTTCAGGGGCATTTTGGTGTTGCCTTAGCGCAAATTGCGATGGAAGGAAGCAGTACCTATCGAATTAGGGATGCCATCGATCACATTACCCTTCACTATGATCAACCTTTTCGGATTGAAGAGCTTGCTGAGATTGCCAGTATGAGCATTTCTTCATTTTATAGGCACTTTAAAGAAATCACCGCTATGAGCCCTCTTCAATTCCAAAAACAGCTTCGTTTACAAGAAGCTCGGCGCTTATTGTTAACGGAGTCAGCGGATGCTTCTGAGGTAGCATTTCGGGTAGGTTATGAAAGTCCATCTCAGTTTAGTCGAGAATATTCTCGTATGTTTGGTTCTCCTCCCAAAGCAGACATAAAGCGTCTGAAGGAAACATTTGACCAAGCACAAGAATTAACTGAACATATTTTTGCTGGATCCAATGTATGAGACATGGCTGATGCCGCCGGAATTTCCTCCGATTATATTTTAAGCAGTTAGTTCGAGCTATATCCAGAAAAGGCCAAATAGAAACTCTCTCACCAATGTAAGGTGGGGAAATCTATTTGGCTTTTTTATTATTTCGATCACGTGAGAGAAATAGGCAATCATTTAAGATAATCAGGATATCGATTTCTTTTTGATTCGTTGCATAATTAAATTACGTATGGTCTGTCATTTTGGACGAACCGATATTTTGATCAATAGTGCTGGATAGGTAACTTGGCATATTGAGGAGGAGGGAAAACATTGAAAAAACGATTATTACTTGTCTTCGGTTTCGTTACTGCCTTCACATTCTCTGCATGTGGAAGTAACAACAATGACATGACAAACAGTTCTCGGCAAGCGGAGCAGTCTGCAACTGATAGTGCTATGACAGACAGTACTCGGGAAACGGAAGCGTCTGGAACTGAAAGTGAGCAAGTTAAACTCCCTGAGAACTACGATAAGGGCGTGCTCTATACGACTGTGACTCGTGGAAATGCCAAAGAGCTGCTTTATGCGAGTCGGGAAACAATTGAAGCTGTGCAAACCGGCAAGCCGTTCCCTAGTGGAACTGTATTGACTCTCGAAATCTACAGGGATGGAATACTATCCGACATTTTTGTCTCGGAAAAGCGCACGGGGTGGGGCGATCAGAACTCTCCTAAGAAGAGTAACGGAGATTGGCGATACCAGGCTTTCACTGCTGATAAGTCAGTTAATAGCAAGAGAAACATTGAGAGTTGCATTTCTTGTCACGCAAGTCAGGTACGGGATGATTTCGTATACACGTACAACCAGATGGAGAGTTTCAAACTTGAGGATTTTACGGCATCACAGGATAATAATACAGAATCGAGGCATGCAAGTATCCCTTTGGCAGATTGGGAGTTACATGCATTAAAAGCTTATATGACTACTCTATCATCCGAAAAAACATCATAAGCTAATAAGTTATGGAGGTAAGCTTTTGAATCCAAATATGTTTATTAAGTTGGCCATTGACCTTATTATGACAGTATCCATGTTAGTGGCGATGGCTTATCCTGTTACTGGAAATATGATCCACGAACTGGTTGGTGTTTTATTGTTTGTATTATTTATGGTTCATAATATCTTAAATAGACGGTGGTATAAAACGATTTTTAGGGGGAAGTACAAGGTACAACAAATTCTTAGCATAGCGGTAAATTTGCTGTTTCTATTAACGATCGCTGTGGCACTGATTAGTGCCGTGCCAATTTCACGTGATATATTTCCTTTTATTCCGATAAATAATGACATGATCGTGAGGCAGATACATGTTCAAAGTGCTTATTGGGGATTTATACTCATGGCTGTTCATATAGGAATCTCGTGGGGAAGGATTATGAATGCAGCGAGAAAAATGACGGGAATCCTCACTACAAGCCGTGTACGCACAATTGCGTTTCGTTTCTTGGCGGTGTTAATTGTTGTTTATGGTGTGCAGATTTCTTTTGAAAGAGATATGGGTTCTAGGTTGCTCATTTATAATCCATTTGGGTATTGGGGCTTTGATGAAACCGCCTTGAGGTTTGTAATAGATTACCTATCTATCATGGGGATCTATATTTGCGGGACTCATTATACTTTGACATATATTCAGAAACATGAAAAGGCTAAGGCTTAAAAAGTAGATCAATGATAAAACGGAGATAAGTTATGAGTTTAAATGTACTAAGGGAATTTAGACGCCGCGCCTGGATGGATCCGCTTAATCACAAAAAGGGATACCCCCAGTGGTTTCGCTAACTCATAAGAACCGAAAAAGAAGAAGCCTCTCCCAAGGCTTCTTCTTTCGTTCCATCCGCAAAGCAACTACTCCATCACCACATGCCATGGCCGCATCCACACAATACGCTCGCCTACACGAAGAACGATGTTCAAGTCGTGGGGGCCGGAGGCGAGAGTTCTTGAGGCGCTCAATCGATACAAAGGGACCACTGTGTCATCGGTAACCTGCTTAGCGGCAGGGGCGATAGAGATCGCTGAAACGGAATCCTTACCGCCATGATCATTGTTTTCTTCCAGAGAAAGCTGTGGTTGTAGGGAGTCTTTGAGGTTTTTCTGCGTCCATTGAACCTGCGTATCGTAAAGGAACGCATCTAGTGTAGCCGTTGTCCCCGTTAATTTACCAGGGAGTTCTCCGAATTCGATCTTATAGGCTCCTTCATAAAGGGCGTGCCCATCATACCAAGGAATGGGAGAAACACCGAATAATTGCTTGACATCGGGCTTTTCCAAGTACCAATCGCCTTCTTTTTGGGTGGGCGCGCTGCTAAGGGTAATTTTCTTTGTTAAAATACCCTTCCAATAGATCTCCGCATTCCGTTCCCCCTTGTGCAAAATGAAGCCATAGTCGCCTTTCGTATAACGTGCGGCTCCGCTTACTCCTTCGACATTCGCTTGTTCATATCCCAGCTGCTCAGCTAGGATCTTCAGCTTCAGAACGTCCACGCCTTCCTTTACAAAGCCTGCGTCAACCTCATGATTCCACTTCAGGTTACCTTGGCTATCAGGCGTGATGATCAGCTGCTGTGGATATTGGGTTTCAATCTGCAACGCTGTGCCTGTATCCAGATCCCAGAATCGATCTTGGATCCATGGCTGTAGAGGAATCCACCCCGTATGCCCCTCTGCGCTCACCTTGAGCCATGTAGCTCCGTTTGGCAGGCTCCATACCGCGGTTACATCCACATCTTGATTCCGTAGTAATAAAACGGAAGACGTATAGTACACATCGGGATAGCGCATTAACTCGCGGTCACCACGAATGGATACCTTCCAATGTACGTTTATCGCATCGGCTGGCTCTCCGAAAAAGAGATTGATCCAACCCGTTCCTTTTGATGTTATTACATGATACCAGGTAGTGGCGTACCAAATATCATAAGGACCTCTACCGTACCATAACGGCTCCGTGATTTTTTCGAAGGCAGTGACCTTCTCGCCAGAGACGACAGCTATTTCTTTCTTCGCGGGTCCATTGAGTAAAGGAACCTCAGCGGTCAGATTAAGCGTCTCATCGGTTGAGATGATGGGGACGCCACTTTGCCATGTCCAGAGGGGACCTTCATCTGTTTTTACTAAGAAATAGCGGTCATAGATCGTTGTAAATTCTTTGATGATGCGTGTTTCGCCTGCGGCCTCAGAGGTTATCGTGGACTTTTCCGGATGAAGTACGGCAAGAAGATCCGAATTTCCAGTAACGTTTTGATGGTAAACAGGCTTGTTAACGTCCTGAACTATGCCAATTTGATTCACCGGGATGTGCGCCCACAAGTCTCCCATCCATGAAGTATGAACTTGAATCCATGCCTTACTGGAAGGATCGTTCGTATAGAACCATTGCTTCGCCGCGCTGACAACCTCAACTTCCTGCGGTGCTAGGGCGGCTACCGAACCGCTGCGTTCACTTGTTTTGCTGTAGAGTGGCGTATCCGAAGTTAGCATGATACGCTCAGGTGGAGCGATATCAATGTCCCATGGGTTAGGATGAATCCACCTAGGGCCGAACATCGTCTCGATTTTCCAAGTAGCTGCGCCAATGGACCAAGCGCCGTACGTCTCAATGACCTTGACGGTTTGAGGAGAAAACCAGCCCTCAGGTTGGTCTATAGGAGTATCTGGCGAAGGGGAGTAAGCTGTATTCGACAACAGCTCTATAGATCCAGGAATGCGTAAACCATCAGGGGGATAGGGCCCCCGAGCCATGAAATCCGCTGAGGATCCAGCAGGTTTGCCTAGCAGACCAACTAGGATGACCACTAACATAGATACAATCAAGCTTACTCGCCACTTCATTCTCAAACCACTTCCCATCACCATTTGTGGTAAATATTTCAAATATTAGACGTAAAGTGAGGGCCGAAAGTTTCTGAAATAGGTGTAACATATTTGAAAAGAGGTAAGGATTAGACGCCTTGTACCAACATTGTATAAGACCACCACATAAATCGAATGCTGAAGATGAGGTTTTGAAAGGAGAAAATAAGGTTGAAGGTTTCGAATTATTTCATGGTATTAACGATAATGGTAGGTTTGTCTGCTTGTGAAGCAACAGAGCCTACAACGATTGAACCGAGTGCCATAAAAGAGGAGAAGGCAGCTCCCGAAGAAGACTATAACCTGCTTACAGGTGATTATGTCAAAAGAATCGTAGATGACCCAAAGGCCGAAAAGCCCACTTCACATACGATAACTGGCAATATGGGGAAGAAGAAGCTTTTGAAGCTTAGTAATTTTGTTGCGACGGCATCCACGGATCAGTTTTTGAAATAATAAAGTGCTCGCGGCCGCTGGATTCTTCGTATCACGCTGAATCTTGTGGCTGCTAAAGATGTAGATGGATTTCCTTCATCTACCCAGTAGGCTCTCAACTTCTATCCGTCGCTCTTTTTTATCTATCTACCTCACGTATCAACCCGATCTTCCCTATCCATCTAGCTTCAAATCGTATTCATCCTCCATCAATCCATATATGGCCGTACATCCACCCCGTCTCTCCCTCTTTCTCACCTGATTTTCCCCACTCCAATCCCACGAAAACACACTTATCCCCAAACTTACCCACAGTATCAACATGTCCACAAATCATACTGTGTATAAGATTTTAACAACCTTATACACATATCCACAGATAAACTTATCCACAGGAAGCGCAGGGAGGGATGCTGCTCTCCGAGATGCTCAAGAGGTGCTTTTCCTCGTGCGATTTGGTATGCTGTATTATGTTGTAATATTGTCGTAACATTTCTGTAACAGTAACGATGGAAAAGCCCCTATGCGGCTGTACCGATGCGTCGCCGACGTCAGCCTTGTATGCACCACACAACGTGGACAACTCCGCCTTTAGTCTAGGTTTTTTCACGACCTTTGGCTAACGAAAGACAGTACCTAAGTGCGTTCAGAAAGTGGCACATCTCCTTTATGATAGAGTTAACGTAAAGGAGAGCGGGGATTTTGCATGAAAAAGAAAGCTTGGATGTCCTACATGCTAGCTTGCAGCGGACTACTTTTGATCCCATTAGTAGGGCTCATTTATATACATTTAAATCAAGATAGTGGTACGGCTTACAGCCTAATGACCGATCTCGATCGACAGATTCCTTTTATCAAAGGTTTCGTGATCCCGTATTTATCCTGGTATGGCTTTCTTGCCGTAGGGTTCCTGTATTTAGTATATCGAGATCGCTGGAACTACCTCCAAACACTAGTCGAATTTATCATAGGTTTGCTTTTGTGTTATAGCGTCTATGCTATATATCAGACGACAGTGCCGCGACCGGACATTGTAGGCAGTGATTGGCTGCTGCGGACGGTGCAGTGGGTGTATCGCTCAGATGAACCGTTTAACTGTTTTCCCAGTACACACGTGCTAACGGCCTACCTGATGATGAGAGCCTATCTCCGATCGGTGCCGATTGCGATGCGATACAAAATCATAGCGGCAAGTATGGCCATTTTGATTATTGTCTCGACACTGTTCGTGAAGCAGCATGCGCTTTTGGATATTGTGGGTGCAGTGCTCGTGGCTGAGGGAGTCGTCTATGTAGTAGTGAGATGTAGAAGAGCGTGGTTGACAGGATCTATGGCTGCTAGTGCGCCGCAGGATAAGCTCGAAAGGGGACTAAAGCAATGAGACGAAAAGGGAAGCTTTTGATACTGACGGGCAGTCTGGGAGACGGGCACAATAAAGCAGCACAAGCGATTCTTGAGGCTGTTTGCCTGCACAAGCCGGATATGGAAGTGAAAGTGGTCGACTACTTGGCGTGGACACATCCTTACCTGCATGGGTTCGGCAAATACTGTTATATGCAATGGGTGAAAAGCTTACCCTCCGTGTATGGTTTTCTATATCACAAGACAAGACATGATACCGCGTTATCCCATATGTTCAAAAGAATGAAGTCGTTCAGCACAGACCGGATGCTGGATTTGTTAGAAGAAGAGGCGCCCACGGAAGTCGTGTGTACGTTTCCAGGTGCTGCGGCAGCCATGTCTTATCTAAAATGTAACGGCTTTACAACCGTGCCGACCGTGACGGTCATCACCGATTACACCGATCACAGCTACTGGATTCATCCGGGGACGGATAAGTATCTGGTAGGGGCAGAGCATGTGAAGCAGGCGCTTCTGAAGTATGCGATCCCAGAGCAGCGTATCGTCGTGACAGGGATTCCGATTCGAATGCCCTTCACACAAACTTACAATCGTGCCGAACTTCGTGATAAATACGGCTTGCATCGCGACATGCCAACAGTCCTTGTGATGGGCGGTGGGCATGGCCTGATCGGGAAGTCGTTCAAATCCGTGCTGCAATCGGATGAACTTGCGGTGCCTGTGCAATTTGTTTTCGTGTGTGGACGCAATGAGAAGCTCAAGCAGCATTTGGAAGAGGAGCTAGGAGGCTCCAAAACGCACCATCATGTGATGGTGACGGGCTTTGTCGATCATGTGCATGAGCTGATGGCGCTGTCTGATCTGATCGTGACGAAGCCAGGTGGGCTCACCGTTTCTGAAGCGCTAGCACTGGATCTGCCGATGATGCTGTACAAGCCGATTCCAGGCCAAGAGCAGGCGAACGCAGCCTATCTCGTTGGGATTGGTGCAGCCGTTGAAGTGAAGAACGCGGCCGAGATGAAAAGCCAACTGCTAGAAGTCATCGCGAATCAGTCCGTATTACTCAAGTTGAAAAAGAACGCACAAATGAGTCATCGTCAGCCTGATGTGCTTCACACCGTGGATGCGATTTTGGAAACGGAGCATCATTATCTTCCGATTCAGGATGGTTTACAATTTTCGTATGCCAATGTTTAAAATCATCGTTGAACTCAGGTCAACTACCGCAGCTCAATTTCGGGAACGACCGTGAACCGATTTTCAAGGTTGACCTCTGTCACATTTCAAACCCGACTCTTCTTCCTCCCTCTTTTTGGTGTGGAAAAAGGGTCATTTTGTTGTACCAGCCAATTCCTCCTTCTGAAAGCCTTCTTTCTCCCCTCTCCACACCCTCCCAACCCTCGCATTCGTCATGTTTCGCTTCTTCGTCAAGCTTTCTGTCAACAACATCTGTTTATCCTAATTACATAGTATTGGACCTGCACAGGTTGAATTACTTGACAAATGGATTTTGTCAATCTACTTTCTTTTGAACGTCATTTTCCAATCCAATATAGTTTGGTTACGCATGCAAACAATCACATTGAACCACTTACAATGGCAATTGCGAATGATTATTTCTTCTCCACGCAAAAGGAGTTCGTCTACCTCGAGGCGCTTCGCTTCACAGGGGCTGGCGGATTGGGGAATAGATGGACGCTGCTAGACGCAGAAGGAGCTACTTATCCTCCTGCATCGTCACGATGATATCTTGCGCATAGTTGCCGAAGTTTTTCCCGAAAAGCGTAACGCCACCACAATTCGCGGCCGTTTCTAAGGAGGCAATTCGGAAATGTATATCTTGCGAGAATAAGATGTTCAGGTCGTGAATCGTGGTCGCTGAGATTTGTGTGCCATCCAGAAAAGAGCCTTGCGGATTCACCGTAATAATTTTCAGCAGACCATGCTGCGTGTTGCCATTCCCCCACCAATCGGGGGAGAGCACGCCTCTGTGCTTGCCGAAATCACCAGGGCATGTCCACTGTCCGAGTGGCTTATCATTGATCGAAAAAGAAATATCCGAAGGCCAATTTTCGTTAAAGCCAGGCGCCTCCGAGCAAATCTCAAACGAAATTTCCAGCGAGCGAAGCTTCTGGTTGCTATGAAAGAAATTCGGGATGCGGTACTCAACATAGCCGCTGCCGAACCAGAGAATGCCAGCTTGTACATGCAGCGGATCCGCAAAATACCGCGGATCATCCAGCACCCCAATCAGCTGCGTCGAGGAGGCCAAACCGCACGTCGGGTTCACGTCGAAGGCCGAGTATTGGCCAATAGGGATTGCAATCGTCGTTGTTGGATGCTCATAAGGCTTCTTCGACTTAAACTGAAGTGTGGCTTGCTCAAGCTGCAGGTAGCAGATCTTTTGCGTGCCGCGCACACCAGTCACGTTCTCCGAACGGACAATGCCAGCCTGCTCGAGCTTCTGAATATGCTTCGTCACGATCGCCGATGAAATCTCCAGCCGCTGGGACAGCTGTTTAATATTTAACGGCGCTTCGCCTAATAGTTCAATCATCTTCACGCGAGTCTCCGAGGAGAAGCATTCCAGGAAGGGCATATTTTTGGATGAAACCTCAATTTGCATAGGGGAACCTCGACTTTACAGGCATAGTTTTCCTTATTGTATAACCTGTAGGTTATTTAAACAACTTGTTTGTGTGATTTTGATTATAAACTGTAATAAATTCATGTGCTCAACCCAGTATTTTCCCAAATTCGCAAAGACAACTTGCGTATGAGAGTAGAGCTAGAAGGCATCCCACGCTGCGCATCCACGCCAAGAACTTGGAGAGTGCAGGGAGGCTAAGATAGCTAGTTTGAAACAAGTGAGATTAACTGGGGCGGAAAGATGCAATTGTTGCGCTAGGAGTGAGTGGAAAGTAGCTAACCCCCTGAGATGTTGTATTCCATACAACATTATTCGGGCTTTCAGGGCTAAATCGCCCATGATGTTGTATTCTGTACAACATTAGTAGGCGTATTGCCCGAAAGTAGACCAAATCAGCCAATAATGTTGCACAAAATGCAACATAGGGACCCAAATGAGCTGTTTTCCATCAATAATGTTGTACAAAGTACAACTTGCGCGCACGGGAACTAGGAACAGCAGATAATCAGACGGGTGAGGAGGGTGGCCTCTCGTCCACCCCTCCTCACAACAACCGCTGCCAAGCCCCATCACTCAGCACATAATGCCGAGCATAAGCTCCACCGCCTGATTGCTTGTGGAGGACTCCTTTCGCAACAAGGCTGCTAAGCCACTTACGGGCTGTGCGAAAGTTAACCTCATAACAGATAATGATATCCTTCGGCCGGATGGGTCTGCTGAGATTGATGGCAAGCCGAAGTACTTCTTTTTCTTCTGGAGTCAATGTCGCTCCTGATGTTTGCCGAATGAGATGGGGGCCGATCACCAACTGGAGCAGCATACGGCACACTTCGGGACGGTTCTGGATATCGTCGAAAGAGAAATGAATCATCCGCCAGCCCATCCCTGTAAGAAAGGTGTCGCGATTCAGCGCATAGCTAAACTTTTCGCGATCCATGTCTTTGATGTGACTCTGAAATCCGTCGCATTCAATCCCGAAACGCGTTGAGGGCGTAAGGTAAGCGAAGTCGAGAAATTGGGACTTTCGATTCCAATCGTAGATCTCATACTCAGGATGCAGGTTGTCCAAGCTTTCGAATAAGGGCCACCATACCTGCTGCAGGAACAGCTTTTCAGCATGGTTGTGCCCACGAAGTATGCGCCCTTTTCGTTCTCCAGCACGACGAGCTAGGTGATCTTCGATAAAAGCTTTATGAGCTAGTACAAATGACATATTGCGCTGTTCGCCTCCTTTTATAAACAAAAAAACGCCCCTCAGCCAAATTGGCAAAAGGACGTTCTTCGTCTAAAAATAGTGTAACATGATGGCTGAGCTATGAGCTATTATTATTCTAAATATAAGTAATTCATAGGAGCAACGGCTTTCAACTGGGGAACGGGCCCTACCTGACAGCCGAAGCGAGCATCGTCGGAAACACCGTCGTGGTGTGGCACCCAGATATCGCTAAGCCAACTAAGGCGCGATATGCTTGGGCCAATTACACAGAGGCCAATTCCGTCAATGGTGATGGTTTACCAGCGGGAACATTCCGCACGCACGCTACGCGAAAATAAATAAGAAAACATCCTGCCAGAGGCTTCAATCGCCCCGAACAGGATGTTTTTCATTGTTCAGCGACCGACAGGAATCTCGCTCCACGAGCTGACCGTAGATCGCGATTTTCGCGGGACTGCCGCCATAGTCAATTTTACGAATCAGGAAATCAACCGCTTCATAGCCGAGCTGCTCACGCTGCACTTGAATCGTGGTCAATCGCGGGAGTATCATCTGAGCCGCCTCAATATCATCGAACCCGACGATCGATACATCCTCAGGTACGCGATACCCTTTGGCGATGAGGATTTGGACAAAAGCAATCGCGATCCGATCATTGGCGCAAAACCACGCCGTCGGCATGGAGGTCATGGCATCCAGATGAGCGGAAAGCTCCGCTGGGTTGGAGTTCAGCATATCTAAGGGTGAGGCACTAATGATACAGTGACTTGGATCAATGGTTAAGCCTGCGTCCGACATGGCATTCTGGTATCCGGTCCAGCGCTCCTTGAAGCTTTTCGTCATCTCAATCGCTCCGATGAAGCCGATCTGCCGGTGTCCTTGATCGATCAGATGCGAGACGATTTTGAAGGCTTCTTCTACGTTCGCGGTTACAACGGCATCAAGCTGCAGGTTGTCGTAGTAGTGATCAACGGTGACAAGCGGGATCTCCAGGTCATAAATTTTGCGCACATAGTTGAGAGAGAGGACGCCGACGAGCAGGACGCCTTGAAAAATAATTTCGTTGTACAGCTCAGGCAGCGTTAATTGCTCTTCCATCTCTTGCGTGACACTGCACATAATAGCGGTATATCCGTTCTCTTTGGCACGTTTTTCAATGGACCAGAACACTTCATAATAGAATATCGTATCATTCCTTATATACTCAGGTAGTAAAACGAGAAGGTTGCTGCGCTTCTTTTTATTGGATTTCGTTTCGGTACGGTAATTCAGCCGATTCGCAGCTTCAAAAACACGCGCACGCAGCTCCTCGCTGACGCCCGCTTTGTGGCTCAGAGCGAGGGAAACGGCATTTTTGGAAATGCCTAAGTGGTCGGCGATATCTTGCATGGACGTTTTGGTGTTCATGGGGGACGCTCCTTGTGCCTTGTGAAAGTAGAATCATAGTTGAAATTGTATAGTTACAAGTTATTTTTGTAAAGTTAAAATAAAGTAAAGTCAATTTACGTTTACACTCGTGTAAATCTGTTGGTAATCCAGATCAAGACAGAATAAACTTCGCTAGCTCATCTTCTCGCTCATCCGTCAAAGACTCCGAATTATTCCAATACAGGAGAGATGAGGGTTCCATCCGCCAAGTAACCTCTCTGCGCTGCAGCGAAGAATGGAATTGCTCCCAATTCTCCAATTTCCAGACATCCAAAGCGGATCCTCTCATACGAATACGCTCTTGATAAGCTTCCTCACTTGGTAAATAAACATAAATCACTCTGACACTCACGTCATGCACCGTAGCACCGATCCGAGCAAGCTCCCCTTCCAGCCACAGCGGGTCCCCCTGTTCCTTGGTAAAAGGCCCGATCACGATGGCATCCTGATCAACTGCGAGCTGTTCGAGCGCAGCATCCAGTGTAATGCGATACCCCAAATCACGGCAGTGTGCTTTGTAAAATGGCGAATCCCGATCATTCGGATCTTGCCCGGCAAGGGTCATGATCGCTTCTGCAGCGGGGCGCAGCAAGGTATCCATATCCAAGAAGGCCCCGCCACGTCGGCGCACCCAGGCCTTCGCCAGTGTTGTTTTGCCTGCTCCTGCAGGACCGATGAAAAAGATTAATTTGCGCATAGGTAACCTCCGAGAAAATGCGGTTAAAGAATGGTTTCATTAATTGTAACATACGGAAGTCAAGAGGTTCGCATGATCCAAGGGGAAGGGTATGTTTCCATGCTTCCGGCGCTGGTCAGTCATGCAGTGCGCTTCCTGCGAAGGAGTTGAAAAAAACCATCAGTATGCGCGGCAATTTGGCGCAAGCTGATGGTTTTCTTGTCTGCAAGGTGTGATCTTACTTTCTTATCACCGGTATCCATATTTCACTTCGAAACGTAGGCGAAGTAGTATCCTTATCCGCATTCCACAGCATTTCCGGACCCGCTATTTGCTCATAGTTAGAGGAGGGGAACCACTCCGAGTAGATGCGTCCCCAGACATTTTGCAGCGTTTCAGGGAAAGGTCCGATCGCATCGAAAACCGCCCACGTTGAGGCAGGCACGTCAAGCTGTGTTAGGTTTTCTGGACACGGGTTCGTCGTGGCGACGCCGATATAGTGATCGAGCTCCCCTTTTTCCTCCATTCGGCCTTCGGAGAAGTTTGTAGATGCGCTAATCAGTCCAAGTGGCTCGACATTTGAAAGCTGCTTAAGGGTAGTGATGATGTCCATATTCAAACTTTGCCACATTGCGGCAATTTCTGGGTTAACGCCGTTAAAGATAATCGGAACTCTTTTCTGAATACCGACAATTCCAAACGCCTCTTTTTCCTCAATACGATAATTCATTTCATTTCCCCCTTGGATGGTGATTTGGAAGGTCATAGGCGGATAGGCTTTCAATGATTGCCCATTATTCCTGGCCTCTGAGGGTGTAACCCCATGTAAATTTTGAAAAGATCGCGCGAACGAATCGGGTGAGTTGTACCCATATTTGATCGCCATATCAATGACCTTAATGCTGCTATCTCTAAGCTCAAAAGCGGCAAGCGTAAGACGCCTGCGGCGGATATACTCCGATAGTGGAATGCCTGCAAGGAAGGAAAACATTCTTTTGAAATGATATTCAGAGCATAAGGCCAGCCGCGCTACTTCTTTGGCATCTATCGTGTTCGTCAGGTTTTCTTCAATATACTTCATTGCACCGTTCATGTTTTTAAGCAAATCCATCGTTCTGACCTCCTATAACCATAGAATAGCAGGCATGGAAAGCTGACGCCCGACATTTCGTGCACAAGTATGTAGGACTTTTCGAGGGGGACGAAAAGGGAATACTGGTAGTCCATGGAATTTATTCTAT
The DNA here is from genome assembly GCF_059691975.1 of Paenibacillus sp. J22FR5. NCBI lineage: Bacteria > Bacillati > Bacillota > Bacilli > Caryophanales > Paenibacillaceae > Paenibacillus > Paenibacillus sp. J22FR5. The sequence continues at coordinate 119,946 of NZ_JCAUAN010000010.1, forward strand.
ATAGAAATTAATTAACCTTATTAAATAGAGGAGTAGATACGATGGAGATTACATGGAATCAATTTGTCATCAGTGATAATAAAGAAAGACTAGATGTAGATGTAATCAAAGGCTTCCTCTCACGAAGCTATTGGGCAAATAAACGACCGGAGGAGAGGACGTTGCGCTCGATGGAGAACTCCGTATGCTATGGCGTGTATGAGGGGCGCAAACAAGTTGGCTACGCTAGAATCATTACGGACCACGCGACTATGTATTATTTATGCGATGTATTTATCGATGAAGATTACAGGGGAATGGGGATCGGAAAGAAACTGGTTGAAAGCTTGACCACCTCCGATGAATATAAAGATCTCATGGGATTGCTCGGCACAAAGGATGCGCATGAGTTGTATAAGCAGTATGATTTTGAATCGGATACGGAACGGTTTATGCGGAGAGTACCTGATTATATACGAAATATGAAAAGTACGACGTAGAAATATCTGATTTTAATATAGATAGAAAGCAGGTCAGATCACCTATGACTCTACCAATCAGAGAAGCAACCATCGACGAATCCGATCTCATTTACCAAGTCATGTTAGCATCTTTCATTGAATACGATGGCAAGCTCAATCCACCTTCAGGTGCGCTTTCCGAAACGGTGGAACACACGATCAATGTGTTCAAAATCGGCGGCGGAGCGGCACTCGCATGCGAAGGCGCTAGGGTGGTGGGGTCAGCAAGGTATAAGCCCGTTGCTGATTATATGTATATTGGCAGGGTGTCTGTGCTTCCCGAGTTTCGGGGAAAAGGCATTTGCAAAGCCCTTTTACAATTCGTAGAAAACAAAGCGCGAGATCAGGGCATTAAGGAAACAAGAGTCGAGGTGCGGCTATCTATTCCGGAGAACATAACCATGTACCAGCGAATGAACTACGAGGTCATCGAGCACAAATTTTATCCGGAGCGGATAGATAGTTGGTATGTGATGCGAAAGTGGTTGTAGCGGCGCGTGAAGGAGGAGATGAGGGATGGTATTTAGGGCTAGGTTAATGACATTAAGTATTCTATTCCTTATAAATATGCTACTGCTTGTGTGCATCCATCTTTTTACGTTTAAGCCGCACGCCCACCAAGGAACTTCGGGGAATGGTAATTTGGGACTCTTTTTTGATGTGCTACTAATCCCCTTTTATATCTGGTTTCTTGTTCTAGGCAGTATCTCGCTTTATCGAATGGTTCCAACACATCTGATTACGAAAAGGAATCTGGTAATAGTCTCGGTCATTCTCGGCGTGATGTTCGTTTTTGCGCTAAATGGGCAGGTTCAATTTTATCAGGAACAGATCGTGAGTATTGGCGGGGATACGAAGAATCCAAGTTCGATCATTTATCGGTACGGTGCCTTGAATCAATATACGAATACCCTATTTTTCAACGGCTATACGTTTGTCATGGGGGTTTGCTTGGCCATTTGGACGGTATGTTTACTACGCTATGTCAAATATACAACACGTAGCTGACAGGTGATTTAATGTTGGGTATTTCACTCATGAATTTGAAGGGAGTCGTGTGGCGACGGTTTAATAGGATACGACGCTTTTTTCTTTTCCTTCTCCAGATGTAGTAGAATAGAGCCACAGCAACAAGAAGGGGAGTAAAATCGTGACGACAAGAAGCTTTAACGATTATCAATTAAGCGAGGATATCACTCGTGCTTTAACCACACTAGGCTATACGCAGCCGACGGATGTGCAGCATAAGGTGATACCGATCGCGCTGCAGGAGCGGGATCTTACTGTCAAATCGCGTACAGGGAGCGGGAAGACGGCGGCGTTCGGTATACCCATCTGCGAGATGGTGGAGTGGGAAGAGAATAGGCCGCAGGCGCTCATCCTGACGCCAACACGGGAGCTTGCCGATCAAGTGAAGCAAGATATGACCAATATCGGGCGCTTTAAGCGGATTAAGGCGGTAGCTTTGTACGGGAAGCAGCCTTTTGCCAAGCAGAAGCTGGAGCTGCACCAGAAATGCCATGTGGTTGTCGGTACACCGGGGCGTGTGCTGGATCATATTCAAAAAGGGACGCTGGACGTAGAGCGGCTGAAATACCTGGTCATTGATGAGGCAGACGAAATGCTGCGGATGGGCTTCATCGAGCAGGTGGGAGCGATCATTGATGAGCTGCCGACGGATCGGATGACGATGCTCTTCTCGGCTACGCTACCCAAAGATGTGGAGCAGTTGTGCCATCAGTACCTGCGCAATCCCATCGATATCGAGATTGAGACGCCAGAAGCCGCGAAGGTTCAAATCGAGCATTCCCTCATCACCGTTCGAGAGAACGATAAGTGGCCATTGCTGCAGAATGTTCTCGTTATAGAAAACCCAGATAACTGCATTATTTTCTGCCGGACACAGGAGCATGTCGATCACCTTTTCCGCCAGCTAGATCAACTGGATTTTCCGTGCGATAAAATCCATGGCGGCATGGTGCAAGACGATCGCTTCCTCGTCATGAATGCGTTCAAGCGCGGAGAGTTCCGTTTCCTCGTGGCCACGGACGTCGCGGCGCGAGGGATCGATGTGGAAGACATCACACATGTCATCAATTACGATCTCCCGATGGAGAAAGAGAGCTATGTTCACCGGATCGGTCGAACAGGCCGAGCTGGCAAGACGGGAAAGGCGATTACGTTCGTAACGCCGAATGAGGACAAGTTCCTCGCTGATATCGAGGGTTATCTCGGTTTCGAGATTCCGAGGAAGGATGCTCCCGATTCGGAGGAAGTTGCCGCGAAGCAAGCTGCCTTCGATCAGAAGATGCAGGCTACACCTGTCATCAAGCGCGATCGCAGTGACCAATTGAACAAGGGCATCATGAAGATCTATTTTAACGGTGGCAAAAAGAAAAAGATTCGCGCTGTCGACTTCGTCGGCACCCTCGCCAAAATTGAAGGGGTTACCGCAGAGGATATCGGCATCATCACGATTCAGGATAATGTGTCGTACGTCGACATTTTGAATGGCAAAGGGCCGATGGTGCTCAAAATCATGAAGAACACGACCATCAAGGGGAAACTATTGAAGGTGCATGAAGCGAATAAGTAGTACAGAGTGGAACCAGAATGCCATTAAGGCGTTCTGGTTTTTTGCCGTGCCTCATCCCTTTTTCAAATAGGAATCCACCCCGCAGGTTAAAATATTACTCGAAAGGGTCAATTCTGTGACTTATCCGTGAATCGCTCACAAGGTAGACTATAGAAAACACGACATGGGGTGAATTTCATGGCTAACCATATACAATCACAAGCAAGTAGTATGCCAACAACCAAAGTGAAGACGAAGCGGTCGAAGCAGCAAATTCGAGAGAATTTGGCCGGATATGCTTTTGTCAGTCCCATGGTACTCGGCTTAGTTGTATTTACGTTATTTCCAATTATTGCGTCATTCTTCTTAAGTTTCACGAATTGGAACTTTGTTGCTGGGTTCTCGAAGGTGGAATTTCTCGGGTTGGACAACTTTACAAAGCTGATTCATGATAGCGTATTCCTCCTTTCACTCAAAAACAACATGATTCTAATGATTGTTGTTCCCTTAACGCTTATTATTTCGCTTGTATTAGCGGTTCTGATCGATAAGCAAGTGTATTTCAAAGGATTTTTCAAAGTTATTTACTTCATTCCTTACATCTCCAGTGTGGTCGCGGTGGCAATCGTGTTCCAAGTGCTTTTCCATCCAACCTACGGTCCAATTAACCAGACGTTAATGGACTGGGGCTTCGTGAATCCGCCGAAATGGCTAGCTGATCCTGATTATGCGTTGTACTGTGTGATGGGCCTCATGGTTTGGATCAACATCGGATACAACATGATTATTTTTATGGCGGGGCTTCAATCCATTCCGAAAGATCTGTATGAAGCAGCGGATATTGACGGTGCATCGAAATGGAAGCAATTTTACAGCATTACCGTGCCTTTATTGTCACCAACGACGTTTTTCTTGCTCGTATCCGGCATTATCGGAACGTTCAAAGTATTCGATGTCATTTCCGTACTTACGAATGGTGGTCCTGCCAACTCGACGAGCGTAGTTGTGTACCGCTTATACGAAACGGCCTTCATTAATCTGCAATCCGGCTATGCTTCTGCCATGGCGATTGTGCTTCTGATTCTCGTTCTCTTGATTACGTTAATTCAATGGTTTGGCCAACGTAAATGGGTCAACTATTAAACAAGAATGGAGGTTAACACATGGATAAGAATAAACGTTTCAAAAAGATGATTTTAACGATCGTGATGGCTCTCTTCGGCATCCTGTTCATGACGCCATTCCTTTGGATGATATCCGCTTCAATGAAGCCCGAAGCAGACGTCTTCATCTTCCCTATTCAGTGGATTCCAAAGCATTGGAACCTGATTGAAAACTATAAAGCCGTATGGACGACGAAATTTCCGTTATACTACTGGAATTCAATCAAGGTGTCGGTCATTACCACGGTCTTGTCCGTTCTGTTTTCATCAATGGCTGCTTACGCCTTTTCCAAAATTAAGTTCCGCGGTTCGAATGTGCTCTTCATTCTCGTTCTCGTTATTTATATGATTCCAAGTCAGGCGATTCTCGTGCCTCAATTTCTTTTACTCCGCTGGATGGGCTTGTACGATAGTCATTTGGGACTTATCCTTCTTGGGTCCTTCAGCGTACTCGGAACCTTCATGCTGCGTCAGTTCTATCTAGGTATCCATGATGAGTACATGGAATCTGCAAGGATTGATGGGGCAGGTCATGCCCGCATTTTCTGGACCATTTGTACGCCGCTTGTGCGTCCTGCGATTGCAACCTATGCGATCCTGCGCTTCATCTGGACATGGAACGATTACCAGAATCCGTTGATTTTCTTAAGAACGAAAACCTTATTTACGCTTCCGCTGGGGATTCACTCTTTTGCCGATTTAAATGGCGAGTTCTACTCCCTGATCATGGCGGCTTCCGTTTCTGCCATCTTACCTTTGCTTATCATTTTCATCATTGGTCAGAAGCAAGTTATCGAAGGTATTTCCATGGGTGGCGTTAAAGGTTAATCTCTGGTTCGCAAGCAAGATGTCAAAATAAGAGTACATGAGGTTAAAATATTGCCTCGTGTGCGCCAACTAAGTTTGTTACGATTCGTCATGTAAAGGTTTTCAGTGTTCGAAGCATTTATAAAAATATCTTCTTGGAGGGGTTCATATGAAAAAGAGTTTACTCGTATTCAGCGGTGTTCTAGCAATCAGTACTGCGCTTGCAGGTTGTGGCAGTAAAAGTGAAGATAAACCAGCTGAAACTGGTAGTGCAGCAACTGCATCAACAAAAGCGCCTGTTACGATTAAAGTACAAGCTTGGTACACAGAAGCGCAAGGGAACTGGAACGCGACGGTTGAAGCTTACAACAAGACTCACCCGAACGTAAAAGTCGTATATGAGAGCATGTCCGAGAAGGGCGATTCCCAAGAAGGTATGAAAAAACTAGATCTACTAGCTGCTTCCGGCGAGCAAATGGACGTTGTCATGTACTCCAGTGCATCTGATTTTGCACAACGTGTTGGCGCAGGCATTCTAGAGCCTCTTGATGAGTACTTGAAAAAAGATAACATTGTCGTAAAAGATGAATATAAACTTGATCCTATTGTTAATGGGAAATACTATGCGCTTCCTGGTAAAATGATTGAATGGTTTGTCCTGTTGAACAAAGACAAATTGGACGCAGCTAAGCTTCCTGTTCCAACAGAATGGACTTGGAATGACTACGCGGAATACGCGAAGAAATTGACTTCCGGTGAAGGCGCTGCGAAACAATACGGTTCCTACTTCCATAACTGGAAAGACTACGCACTACTTGCTTTGAACAACAATATGGACAACCCGTACCTGGTTAAATCCGATGGGACAGAAAACATTGATAACCCACAGGTTCGTTTCTCCTTGAACCTACGTAACCAAATGGAAAACATTGATAAAACATCCGTGCCATACTTCGAAGTTGTTTCACAAAAAATGGCTTACCGTGACGTCTTCTACGCGGGTAAAACAGCAATGCTAGCAACAGGTAACTGGATGGTTGGCGAACTTGCACAAAACGCGAAGTTCAACACGGTATTCGCTCCATATCCGAAATATGATGCGAAAGATACAAACGGTCTAACGGAAGTTGGCGCTGACTTCATGGGTGTAGCGGCGAACTCCAAAAACAAACAAGCCGCTTATGACTTCGTGAAATGGTACACAACAGAAGGTATTCAAACGCAAGGTCTATTCTTCTCAGGTTGGAAGAAAGCTGATATTAATGCAAACGTAGATGCTATTCTAAAAAGCGGCAAACCAGAAACAGTAGCTAAAATCGATAAAGCATCCTTGTTGTCCACATTGAAAGTAAACAAATCAACGAAATTGGTTGTTCCTCCAACGTATGCTTTGCAACAAGAGAAAGAATACACTACGCAAGTTGAGTTGTTTTTAACAGGTAAGCAAGATCTGGAGAAAACAATTTCATCGGCGAAAGCCAAAATTGAAGAAATCAGAAAAAGTAATGCGAAGTAATCGGTAACATCGATTCGTCTAGCTTTACTGGAATAATGTGTATAGGAAGCAAGAGGAGGCCATGGGCCCCTCTTTTTTCCCATTTTATTGGAAAAGGCGGGAAACGTTAGTGCTGCAATGGTTTCGTACAGTATCTCTTCGTAATAAATTAGTGCTAACGATTCTGATTTGTCTAGTTCTGCCTTCCATCGTTTCGATGAATGTGTCGAATCTGTTCACAAGGGATGCAGTGCGCTCGCAGGTAGCAGACAGCTCGCGGCAGTCGATGCGCATTGCGAATCAGATTGTTACGGGGCAAATGAAGAACATGGTATATATGATGAATTTCATTCAATTTGATGAGGATCTACAGGAGCCTATCCTGAATTTAAGTCATGCGGATGCAAACACACCCATTGGGGACATCTTTTTAAATCAGAAAACGATCAACAAGCGGATCACAACCGTGATGAATCCAATTGGGAATTTAAATTTGACCTTGCTCCTCCCGAATGGGCAGTATTATGCCACATACACAACGATTAATTTCGATCCGAAATCGTTCTTGAAGAAAGAATGGATGAAGGATGTTAACCAAGTAACGGGGTACAATGTGAAATGGATTGGCGCTGAGCCCAATTACAGTCAGGAGTCGAATCAACCCTATTTGTTAGCAGCAGCGAAGCCTCTCCGATTAAATGGCTCAACGTATGGCTATGTGATTGTTGGACTTGAGCCCAATGTTCTTCAAGATTTATTTGCACAATATCAGGATAATGAATCGATGGTTATTATTGATGAAAACGGCCGAATCTTGGTGGATAAGGATTCTAGTCAGATCGGAAAGCCATTTACTTATTTTGACCAGCTTCCTTCTGAGGAGGGATCCTCTTTTGTGAAGGTCGCAGGGGAAGAATATATTATGCAAAGTGATCAAATTACGCCAGAATGGAAGCTCGTGAATATGACGCCATACAAGGCGGCCGCACAGCAAATCGAGTCGTTTCGAAAGACTGATTTTGGGATTCAGCTGCTGTTTCTGATTTTGTTCGCGCTTGTGCTCCTCTATGTGGTAGGCACACTTACAAAGCCTATCGCGAAACTTGTTCAAACCGTTGTCCGTATCGAATCCGGCCAATTGAGTGAACGTTCGAATATTAGTGGCGGGGATGAAGTTGGTCGCCTTGGTTATGTGTTTGACCGCATGATTGATCGTATCGAGCTGACGCTCTTCGAGAATAAGCGAGAGCAAGAGCTTAAGCGCAAAGCGGAGCTGGCAATGCTGCAAGCACAGATTAATCCGCATTTTCTTTTTAACGTATTGAACTCCATTCGGTTGAAAATCATGATGAAAGGCGACGAGGAGAATGCGGAGCTGCTCAGCTCCTTATCCGCTCTTCTACGTATGACCATCAATCGCAACAACGCCTACATCACCTTACATGAAGAGATTGGTATCAACGAAAACTATGTGCGACTCTTAAATTCACGGCATGGCGATCAAGTTGTCCTGCGGGTATCCGCGGCGTCTGACACCCTTCTGATCCAAATACCACGCTTCCTTTTGCAGCCGCTCATCGAGAATGCGTATATTCATGGCCTTAAAAGTAAAGCAGGTGAAATAACGATTGCCTCCCGTATTGCAGAGGATGGCAGACTGAAGATCGTGATTAAAGATTCCGGTGTTGGCATGACGCCAGAGCGCTTATTGGAGCTTCGCGATCACTTAGAGGAAGCACCAACGATGGCTGTGGAGGAAGAGGCAAGTAGTCCTTCCCTATCAGGGATTGGTTTACATAATGTATTTGAACGACTTCGCATGATCTATGGACATCGCTTCGATTATGACATTGAAAGCAGACTGGGGCATGGAACTCAGATCAGCCTGCGCTTTCCACAGCAACCCGAGAAGGAGGTGTGACCATGTATACCGTCATGATTGTAGATGATGACATTCCTGTACTTGAATTTCTGAAAACCACAATGAAATGGGAAGAGCTGGGCTATCAGCTGATTGGCGTATATGCCAATCCGTTGGATGCGTTGAAAGCGGGCAAGCAAGCCAAAATCGATGTGCTGATCAGCGATATTGGGATGCCGGAAATCAACGGACTCGAGCTGATCAAGTCTCTCCGCGAGGAAGACCCAAACGTGAAGGCCGTCATTCTCTCATGTCACGATGAATTCCACTACGCGCAGGCGGCAGTTAAGCTTTCGGTTAGTGAATACATTTTGAAGGAAACGATGAATGTCAGCAATATTACCGAGGTACTGACTCGGCTCAAGGAACAGTTGGATGCGGAGGATCGGCAGCAGTTGAAGAGCCGTAAGCTGGAGAAAGAGGTCTCCCAACAACGGGGAGCATCAAAGCGCCAATTTATCCGAAGTACGGTAAATGAGCCGTTATTTGATGCTGCTGAATGGAGTGCCAAAGCGGGAGACTTCGGCATTCAGCTGAACAAGCACGCCGTACTGCCCGTATTCGGCTATGCCAATCGGGTGAAAGAGGCGAATAGCCGGTTTCAATCGACCGATTTGTTCGAATATACGATTCAGAATATCGTGGAAGAGCTGCTCGTGGATCAAAAGGAAGTAACCTTATTTACCTATGATACGGGAGAAATTGTCCTGTTATTTCCGCACTTCTCTGAGCTGCATGTGAACAATAGTCAGAAAATGGAGCAGACACTTCGGCAGCTCCAGACCTGCCTGCAGAAGTACGCGAAAATCTCATTTTCGTTCATCACAGGAACTCCAGTGAAGGATGTCCGTGCCTTGAAGGATCAATTGATCCGCATGGTCGAGGCTAGGGCGTTGCGATTCTATTTACCAGAATCCTCGATCAGCAAACTGGATCATTTGCGGGAGGGATTCGGAGACGGGGGAGAGCTGCTAGCTCAGTACGCGCAGGCGCTGGATGAATTCCGCAGCGTTGTTTTCGATGAGAGAGGGGATGCGATCGATTCCTTCGTCTCGAAGTGGGTCGATTACATCCAATACAACCGGTTCCGTCCCTTAGAGGTCAAGGATTGGCTGCTCAAAATGATCCTCGACGTGCGGATGCGCCTGAAGTCGTTGCAGCACTACCAGTCGACGTTTTCCTCGGAGCTGCTGCACCATGATGTGCACAAGTTGTCCTCCATCCGTGAAATGGAGCTGTGGCTCAAAGACTATCTGCAGCAGGCGATCCAGTGGGCGGGGCAAGTGTACAGGGAATCGCATAATCGCGAAATCCTGGAGTGTCAACGGTTCGTGTACAACCATCTCGATACCAAAATATCACTCGAAGATGCCGCGGCACATCTGCATTTGCATCCCAGCTATTTGAGCCGCTTGTTCAAGCGGGAAACGGGCGAGAACTTCATCGAGTACGTGACGCGGATGAAGATGGAGAAAGCGAAGGAGCTTCTGGAGATCACCGACAAAAGCGTGGAACAAATCTCTGACATGCTCGGCTACGAGAATAAGAACTACTTCGGCAAGCTGTTCAAAGCGCACACGGGCTTCGTGCCTAATGCGTATCGGGGGCAGACGAAGGGGAGTTCGTAGTCGTGAGGAGGATTAAGCCCGCAAAAGCATGCAAAAGTGCATGCTTGGGTCCGCAAGCACAAAAGCACAAAAGCCTTTGAGCAGGCTTTTGTGCTTTTTCCACGTATAAGTGTATCCTCGAGCAGCCCTGTCAACTATTGTTCAACACATTCAAGCAGGAACTGATGCTGAAGAGGAACGTAGATGCCCTATTTGTTCGATTTTTGAGGCATTGGGGCAGTTTTCGGACATATAAGGCACTCAGGTTCCCTCACTCTGTTCATTTAACTCAGTTAGCGGCAGATAGTGCATCCTCGTTCCCTCTAACGGTGGAGTGGCTTCATGTTTCTCTTTTGCAGTCGGTTACTACCCCATTCTCATTTCCCGGTAGAAGATCAAGCCGAAGAATCCAGTCAAACCCACGGTAATTCCATGAGTTTATTGTTTACGACAGCAGAGCTGGTGCCACCTACCCTTGATTGACTGCGCTTGAATCCATATAGAAGACTTCCCAAATATGCCCATCCACATCTTCAAAGCTCCGTCCATACATAAACCCGTGATCATACGGATCTGTGGAAATTTTCCCGCCAGCTGCCAGCGCCTTATCGACCAGCTCGTCCACTTGTTGCCTGCTATCCGCAGCTAGCCCAAGAATCGCTTCTGTGCTGCGGGATGCATCTGAAATTTCTTTTTTCGTGTACGCTTTGAAAAAATCCTCAACAAGCAGCATAGCAAAGATATGCTCGCCGATCACAAGACAAGCCGCTTTCTCATCGGTAAATTGAGCGTTGAATTCAAAGCCCATTGCGCTGAATAACGCCATCGATTTCTTCAAATCTTTGACCGGTAAATTCACAAAAATCTTGTCCATATTCACTGCCATCATCGATCACCTCATCATTTAATGTGTATGCTTTCATAAACATAGACACACAAGCCCCTGAATTTCTATCACGCTTGTTCAAATTATTTTTCGGTTACGTCGGGATGGTGCTCGTTTGTTCTTTCGTAAGCATTTAGAATGGAAATGAGCAGACCTGGGAATCTTTCTTCTAGATCATCCTTTCGTAATGACAAGAAGCGCTGGGTCCCATGCACGCGGACGTGTACGACGCCTGCTTCACGCATCGTACGCACATGGTGAGACAAGGTCGATTTCACAACGGTAACGTCTACGCCGCCGCAGGTGCATTCCCCAGATTTGTGGATTTCCGAGACGATGGATAATCGGACGGGATCGCTTAACGCATAGAGGACGGACGAGAGATGCATATCCGCTTTGTCCGGGTGATATAGTATTTTCAAGATGCTTCCTCCTCGTTAAAGCGTAGTGATTGCATTTTACCATACTGCATGTTATATTTCTATCGTTCGATAATAATCGAATAAATAAATGAATTAAGTGCGGGAACGCATGTCATAAGCAAGCCCTACAGAAAAAATGGAGTGGAGGAACAACTATGACGAATCCTAATACGAATCAAGCGACGAATTCCCATTCTGTCGATGTGTTATTCAAACCTTTTACGCTAGGCAATCTCAATTTAGCTAACAGAGTCGTGATGGCGCCGATGACACGAAGCTTTTCACCGGGAGGTGTGCCTGGAGCTGACGTGGTGGATTATTACCGTCGTCGTGCAGAGAATGGTGTTGGCCTTATCATTACAGAGGGTACACTGATCAACCATCCGGCGGCTACCGACGATCCTCGAATCCCTAACTTTCATGGAGAAGAAGCGCTCGCAGGCTGGAAACGTGTCGCCGATGCGGTACACGAAGCGGGAGGGCGTATCATGCCACAGCTCTGGCATATCGGAATGACCCGCAAGGATGGTTCGCTTCCGCATCCGGAAGTACCTTCGATTGGACCATCAGGACGTAATTTAGCGGGCGAACAGGTGAATGAACCGATGACGCAGGCGGAAATCGATGGAGTGGTGCAAGCATACGCCCAAGCGGCAGCCGATGCGAAACGCATTGGCTTCGACGGCATCGAGCTCCATGGTGCCCACGGTTACCTGATCGACCAGTTCCTGTGGGAGAAAACGAACCAACGCACGGATAAATACGGTGGTGATGTGGTGGCTCGCACGCGGTTTGCCGTCGAAATCATTGAAGCTTGCCGCCGCGCAGTTGGACCTGACTTTCCGATTATGATTCGATTGTCGCAGTGGAAATCGAGCGAATATACGGCCAAACTTGCCGCCACGCCAGAGCTGCTCGGACAAATGCTCGCGCCGCTCGTAGAAGCAGGAGTGGATATTTTCCACTGTTCAACCCGCAGGTTCTGGGAACCCGAGTTCGAAGGATCTAGCCTCAATTTTGCAGGCTGGGTGAAGAAGCTAACGGGCAAGCCTACGATTACCGTAGGGTCCGTTGGTCTCGATGATGAATTCTTGGGCTCCTTCAGAGGAAAAAGCTCGGGTACGACTGACATCAACGAGTTGCTTGTTCGTTTGGAGCAGAACGAATTCGATCTCGTCGCCATCGGACGCGCGCTGTTGGTTGACCCTGAGTGGGCTGAGAAGGTTCGCAACGGACGTTTCACTGAATTGCTTCCATTCTCCGTTGATGCATTAAGACGGCTATACTGATTATAATTATATCTCTCCACAAAGCAAAAAGAGATGGCCATAATGCCATCTCTTTTTGCTTTGTGGTTTTCCTGTCTTAATCGCTAGTTAGTCTATTTAGTAATTCGTACGCGTAAACGTCGCATCACTTTTCAACGTTGCCGAGCTGGAGGCTCTTTTGGAAAACAAGCTAGTTATTTGTCATTCAAAACAAATTTTCCATGTCTTTACAATAAAATAGCAAATTTCGCAATTGTCCTATGGTAAAATAAGGTGGTTCTAAAATAGCTTGTCTATCCGATAAGCTGGCGCTTATGTAGAAAGGTTTTGACTCAGCAAATAAGCTAAGGAGGAATTGTATTGAGTAAGCTCAAAGGATGGAAGACGAGATTATGGAAGACAACGTTGGCGTTGACATTGGCATTACCATTTCAAGTGCTGGCTACTAGTAGCTGGCAAGCGGCACTGGCAGAGGGGCCGACAGATCCGGCACCATTCATTGAAGCCAAAGTCGTGAACGGAAATGCAGGGAAGAAAGTGCTTTTCGACAATACACACGAGCAGACAGCTGGAGCAGCGGATTGGGTCATTGATGGGGCTTTTTCGGATTTCGGCAATGCGTTAGCGAATAACGGTTATTATGTAAAAGAACTGCGCAAAACGACGCCAATTACGTTGGCTGATTTGAGTGGTTATGATGTTTTTGTAGTAGCGGAGTCTAATGTTCCGTATAAAACAAGTGAGCAAAACGCCCTAGCCCAATATGTGGCGGCGGGCGGCAGTATTTTCTTCATCGGCGATCATTACAATGCCGACCGTAACAAAAACCGCTGGGATGGCTCCGAGGTTTTCAATGGGTTTCGCCGAGGTGCCTGGACGAATCCAGCAGCGGGGATGAGCACGGAAGAGGCGGCTTCCTCTGCGATGCAAGATGTTGCAAGCTCGGACTGGCTGGCGACGCAGTTCGGTTTGCGTTTTCGATATAACGCCCTCGGCGATATTAATGCGAACAACATCGTAGCGCCTGCGCAGGCTTTTGGCATTACGACTGGCGTCTCCAGTGTGGCGATGCACGCGGGATCCACGCTCGCGATTATCGATCCGACCAAGGCGAAGGGCATTGTGTACCTGCCGCAGACGAATGAGGCTTGGGCGAATGCGGTTGATCAAGGTGTGTACAATGGAGGCGGCGTTGCGGAAGGACCGTATGTGGCTGTTTCGAAAGCCGGCGCAGGGAAGGCAGCCTTCATCGGTGACTCCTCGCCGGTTGAGGACGCAACGCCGAAATATGTACGCGAGGATACAGGCGCGAAGAAGACGACGTATGATGGTTTTAAAGAAGTGGATGATGGGACGCTGCTCGTAAATATGGTGAATTGGCTTTCTACGAAAGAAAGCTATACCAACTTCTCCGAAGTGAGCGGCTTGCAGCTGGACCAGCCGACAACGTTGCTGCCTTTCGAAGCTCCAGCGGCATCGACGGAACCGCAAGCTGAGCCTTGGGCGGCGCCAAATGCCGGTTATAAATGGTACGACCGCTCGACCTTTAAAGCAGGCTCTTACGGTGGACCTGCAGCAACAGCGAATACCACGTACAGCTTCGTGCACCAAGCGGTATTGCCGAATGCGGCGGACTTCCCGGTCAGAGTCGTTGTGGATAACTTACCGCCTTCGACAACGGTAACTGGCTTCTCCATGGGGATCTATCTGGTCAGCGGTGGTTCCCAAATCGCCAAGGTGCAAAATACGGACGGCACCTGGCCGACAGCTTACGGGTACAGCTCGACATTCAGCGTGACTGCAGATGTCAACGGGCACGCGACGAAGGATCTGAATGTACGCGTTGTTCCGGGAACGACCGCTGCGGCAAATCTGCGCTTGCGTATCAATGGGTCGAATATCAAAACCGAGAGTGTAACGCTAGGAAACGTACCTGCAGAAACCTTGCCGGAAGAGCAGAATCCGATTCCTGCCAAGATCGCCATCTCTGACGCACGTGCCAAAGCAACAGGTACCTTGGTGACGGTTGAGGGTGTTGTTACGACGGAGCCGGGTGCTTTTGGCGGGCAGGCCTTCTACTTACAAGATGCGACAGGCGGCTTGTATGTGTTCCAAAGTTTGAGTGGCTTCCACCTAGGCGATACAGTAAAAGTGACGGCTTCTACAGCGCTATACAACACGGAGTTGGAACTCGCAGATCCTGTTGAAATTACCAAAACAGGCGTCGCTGCGCTTCCAACACCAACCCCAGTTTCCGCTGTAACAGCGGACAATCAAGGTCAGCTGCTTTCTCTTAGCGATGTGACGATCAGCAATATCATTAGTGCGACACCGGCGGGTTCCTTTGAATTCGACGCTGTAAAAGACTCCGTAAGCAACCACATTCGTGTCGATACACGAACTGGTTTGTCTTTAAGCACCTTCCCGTACACGGCGGGGCAAAAGGTGACAATTCAGGGTGTTGGCGCTATTTTCAAAGGTGTTTATCAATTGAAGCCAAGAGGCTTGAGCGATTTCAGCATGGCGGCAGATACGGTCGCACCTGTAACGACGGCAGCTTTATCAGGTGGTCCGAATGGAGCAGGTTGGTTCAAGGAGGATGTCACAGTTACTTTAACTGCTGTAGATGATCAGTCAGGTGCAGTGCTCACCCAATATGCCCTCAATGGCGGAACTTCCGCTGCCTACACAGCGCCAATCACGATCAGTACCGAAGGCACAACGTCAGTTAGCTATGCCTCCACGGATAGTGCGGGCAATGTAGAAACTGCGCAAGCTCTGGAAGTGAAATTGGATAAAACAGCGCCAGCAGCTGCCCTAACCGAGTCAGGGCATGCGGTAACGGATGTGACAGATAAGACTTCGTTGACATTCAACTTGGCAACCAGCGATGCACTTTCAGGTGTGGCAGAGCAATCCTTGACCTTGGATGGCAGTACCATTACAAGCGGTCAAACGATTGCCGCAGGCAGCCTGGCAGTAGGTGCACATACAGCGGCATACCTTGTAGCGGATGCTGCAGGTAACACGACGAGTGCGTCACAGGTATTTAACGTAAGTGCATACGTGTTCTTCAGCCAGGCAGCACTGACAGCCGATAAGGTCGCGCTAATCCTAGGGGAAACTACGGCTACGCATCTTACAGGTACGATGAGTAATGGTGCTTCTGCTGATCTTAGCGGGGCTAGCGTGATCTATAGCACATCGAATAGCGCTGTTGCGACAGTCAATGCTCAAGGTAATGTGAGTGCTGCGGGGCAAGGGACAGCGCAGATTACAGCCTCCGTCACGTTGAACGGAACGACGGTAGCGACTAATGCCGTGAGCATCACGGTTACAAAACCATTATCTATCGGCGCTCCTGGTCAGCCCGTTTTATCATCCAATAATGGTTATTCCGGTTTAAAAGACGGCAACTACACGATCACGATGAACATGTGGTGGGGGAATAATGGAATAATTTACAAACTGTACGAAAATGGTGTGTTGATCAGCACGAAAACCCTGGCAGATGCCTCCCCAGCGGCTCAAATCGCCAAAGTGGATGTTTCTGGTAAACCAAACGGCACGTACACATACACAAGTGAACTTATAAATTCCTTCGGAACGACAACTAGTCAGCCTCTCGTTGTAACCATCACAGACGCATCCCCAGGTAAGCCAGTCTTATCGCAGAATAATTGGGATGGAGATGGCAACTACCAAGTCACCACGAACATGTGGTGGGGCACCAACGCCACAGGGTATCGCCTCTACGAGAATGGTGTGCTCATCGATACCAAAAGCCTGCAAGCCGCTTCGCCTAGTGCTCAAAGCGCAGTAACAGCAATCGCTGGTCGCGCAATTGGTGTTTATCAGTATCGCGTCGAGCTATTCAACGCCGCAGGCGTGACAGCGAGCGACGTGTTGACAGTCAAGGTTACGAAGTAGCCGGAGGCACTGCATGTAATAACAGCCCTTCAGGTCGTAGACCTGAGGGGCTGTCTTATTTTCCGAACGAGGACGGGAAGTCCTTGTTGTTCGCGGCTCCTCTCGCGCTAGCGAGGATGTCTACCGCTCGCCCTTGCTTCCGGCGTTTTCGCACCCACCTTTCACACACCAGCCCGACCCGCTCGCACCCGCCTTTCACCCGACCCCCTCGCACCCACCTTCCACACACCAGCCCGACCCGCTCGCACCCGCCTTTCACACACCAGTCCGACCCCCTCGCACCCGCCTTTCTCACACACCAGCCCGACCCGCTCGCACCCGCGAGCACGCTCCCCCAGTGCACGCGAAAGGGAACGAGAGGACACTATTTCGCGAAAATCACAGTTTGTGGCGCGGTTGCGGAACGAGGGTACGCTATTTCCAAGAAAAGCGGCGATTTTGCCCCGAAATAGCACGAATAACGTATCTACGTTCCCTTTCGCTGCCGAAACAGCTATTTTATAAGAAATAGCGCACCTACGTTCCCCTTCTTGTCCCTTCACGGCTTAGAAGTGGAGCTTATCCCTTCTTGGGGAATCATCTAGACAAATCCAAATCCCAATGGTAGGTTAAATGAATTACTTAGGAAAGTTTGTGATCTCTTATGTCTATTGCTTCGCAATCCCAAGAAATAACGAGCGGCAGCCGATTATGGATGGTGCTGGTGCTCGGTTTACTCGCATCTTTTGGGCCGCTTTCTCTCGATATGTACCTACCAGCGCTTCCCGTGATTGCGGGTGATCTCCATACAACAACTTCACTGGCACAAATGAGTCTAACCGCCTGCATGCTCGGTCTCTCCGTTGGACAGCTTGTTGCGGGTTCTGTGAGTGATGTGCGTGGGAGGCGCATGCCTCTCTTAGTGGGTCTCTTGGTGTATGGCGTTGCATCCGTACTCTGTATGATTGCCCCATCGATCTGGGCATTCCTCATCCTGCGATTCGTGCAAGGGATGGCGGGAGCCGCAGGGATCGTGATTTCTAGGGCTATTGTTCGTGATATGTATGAAGGCGTGGCGTTGACGAAGTTTTTTGCGCTGCTGATGCTCGTTAATGGTTCAGCTCCCATCCTTGCTCCGATTATCGGGGGACAGCTTCTGCAATATACCTCATGGCGCGGTGTGTTCCTTGTGCTCAGCCTGATCGGTGTCGTGATGCTCATTATTGTTGTGCTTGGTCTAAAAGAAACGCATCCACCTGAACGACGCTCCAAAGGCGGGCTTACGAACACGCTGCGTATTTTCCGTGGTCTGCTCACAGATCGTTTGTTCATGGGCTATGCGTTAACGCAAGGACTCGTTTTCGCTGGCATGTTCGCTTATATTTCGGGGTCGCCGTTTGTTTTGCAGGATATATTTGATGTGTCACCACAAATGTTCAGTGTGATCTTCGCCGTGAATGGCGCAGGTGTGATTCTTGCCGGTCAAATTACGGGGCGACTAGCCGGCAAAGTTAGCAATCACCGCTTGCTTGCTGGCGGTCTCGTATTAGCCGTTCTTGGTGGATTGTTGCTGCTCGTTGCAACGCTTAGCGGGGCAGGGCTGTATCTGATTTTGCCAGCGTTTTTCCTCATCGTTTCCTGTATAGGTCCGGTTTCCGTATCTACGTCATCCCTAGCCTTGCAGAATCAAGGCCAAACTGCCGGCAGCGCCGCAGCCTTGCTAGGCTTGATGACCTTCGTCATCGGTGGTTTAGTGGCTCCCCTTGTTGGTCTTGGCGGCAGCCAAACCGCAGTTCCGCTAGGCATCATCATCGTCATCATGGAGCTAGGCAGCGTGCTTTGCTTCGTTCTTCTAACACGTAAAAAAGTATGAGAAGAGGCCGCTTTTTAGCGGAAATTCAAAGATTTTTCACAATTAGCCTTTATACTGAAGAAGAATCGACCAATTTTTGAAAAAGGTGGGCAACTCGCATGAAGCGCATTCATAAAACGTGGCTTATCGGCACACTCGCAGCTGGATTATTGATCAGTGGCGGCTTCGTACTTCAGCATAATCAAGCATTTGCTACTGACACAG
Organism: Paenibacillus sp. J22FR5; assembly: GCF_059691975.1. NCBI lineage: Bacteria > Bacillati > Bacillota > Bacilli > Caryophanales > Paenibacillaceae > Paenibacillus > Paenibacillus sp. J22FR5. The sequence continues at coordinate 138,576 of NZ_JCAUAN010000010.1, forward strand.
GCACGACGACTCCTGCACCTAAGAAGTTTCAGGATAAACATAACATCGAGAAACGACAAGCTCCTAAGGGTGGTTTTGATTTTGGTAAAGGCGGTATTGGGGGCGTAATGGATTTTGCGTCCATCCTTGGCATCGATCAGAGCGTCCTGAAAGAGCAAGTCAAAGCAGGCAAATCGCTCGTTCAAATTGCGCAGGAGAAAGCCAATCTCAGTGAGGATGAGCTGCTTGCCAAATTGACGGAAGCCGAGACGAAGAGAATCGATGCAGCACTTAGCGCGGGCAAAATCAAGCAAGACCAGGCGGATAAGCTCAAAGCAGGTCTCGCCGATCGATTGAAAAAAACCGTCGAAACCACGCCGAAGGCGATGAATTTCGATAAAAAGCTCATGCCTCGCGGCGGTAACATGTCTATGCCCGGTGGTGTATGGGGCGATTCGAAAGAAATCGCTGCTATACTTGGTATCACGGAGGAAGAGCTAGCTGCCGAGCGTAAAGCAGGGAAGTCCCTTGCGGAGATCGCGGAAGCGAAAGGCATCACCGAAGATCTGCTGATCGCCAAGCTCAAAGATGGCATGACGGATAAGCTGAAAAGCTTTGTCGAGCGCAAAGGCGGCGATCGTCCAGTACCGCAGCCGCGCGGTGATGGCGGTTCGTTCAAAGGTAAGCCTGGCCGCGGTGAAGTGCACAAACCTGCAGCCACGGCGACGCCGTCGGCTACTTAATTCCTGGCTGGATGAGTAACATTTCGAAGTAGTTAACAACGTAAAGTAATAGCAAAGAGGTTGCCACTTTCGATGACATCGAGCGAGGGCAACCTTTTTGTGTCGAGTAGGGATATGGAGGGAATTGGCTAGAAGGCGTAGAAGTTTTTCGGGAGCATATTGTGGGGTATAGAGTAAAAAGAATAGTTTTGAAGGAGGAGAAGCCGGATGGAAGAGCTCATCGGACATTGTTGCACATGTAAGAAGCCAATTTATTGCAAAATGGGATTTCTGGACGGTATCGTGCAGGCGGATAAGTCTTTAGTATGCTTCGATTGCTCGGGTGAAGGACTTGAGGAGGAAGTGGCTTCAGGACCGCATAAGTGAAAGCCGGCACCTTCCCCCTCTCTTGACCTCATTAGATGGAAAAAGTGAATGCAAGGAAATGTAAGAATACCTAGGTTTGAAAAAGAATCATTTGGTGACCGGTTAGACTGACAGAAACGGAAGTGTATCCTTCTTCGTTCGTCCTATGAGGTATCATCGTCATCTCAGGCAGCAGCATGACTTGTTTAACCTTCTCATCCAATTTGATCTGTACGGAGATATCTTTTAAAGTTAGCACATCCTCGATGACCTGGGTATCTCCGCGCAAGATAGGAACGGCATAGAGCAAATGCAGCACGTAATCAGTCCCTTTAGATTGACGGGTCAAGTTTACTTTCCCAGCAGAAGGCAGATCGGTTATCACAGTTGGAGCTGAGATAATCTGTTTCACACACACAAGGAATAAGTCCCTATACAACTGCACGCCGTGCTTCCGATATAACCTAAATAGGGGTTGGGCGATATAGATGATATTGCCGTGTTTCACAACAGCTGGATAATCCGCTTCTTCTTTGGCCGGAGCATGAAGATGCGAACAGAAATGCCCGTACCTCCGGTTGAAATAAGGCCTGTAGCTCTGGGCCAATACTTCAGCTCTGTTCACCTGAACTTTGTAACCCGATTCATAATTGAGAAAAGGAGATCTCACAAGCGAATCGGTTAGTTGATCAGTGACTAGGGTATAATCCACATCCCACTCTGATTTCCCTTTGAACTCCACGCCTAGATCCAGAGCGAATTCAGGGCGGTCCGACCGAAGTCCGCTTTCTGCACTCAAAATCACATTTCCGCCGCCAGCTATATAATCTTCGAGTTTACGCTGTAAGGCATCCGATACTCGAATACAGTCGGGAAGTACGATAATTCGATAGGCGGAGAAGTTCATTGAGTCATCAATGATATCGAACAAATAGTGGCCTTCTTCAAGCATCATATAAGCACCCATATCGCTTGTACGGCTATCTTCAGCATCCGTTAGTGCATTGGCTGAAAGGATAGCAATTTCAGATACGCTGGTCGTATCCTTACACCACGGTTCTTTGGCTGCAATCCCATCGAAAGCTTCCCCAATAATCCGGTAGGTTTCTTCGTCCATACGTCCATCGGGGTGAAGCTGATCCCCAATACAAATTCTTGCTCCGAACGCTAGCATCTGCTGGCATTCATACTTCAGAGCTGCCGGATTTTTGAATCCGCCGAATTCTCCCCACGATTTGTGGAATTTCCCTGTCATTCCTAAATACTGAAAGTCTTGTTTGCGAATGTACCGAACCATGCTGGTGAAGTAATCATAACCCCATCCGCCTGTCGGCAGTGATTCGATGTCATAATGCGAATAGTAAGGGTAGTATTGTTTTTCACCCATTTTTTCCGTGCAGCAGTTATGATACAGTCTGGTTTCCGGGTTAAGGGACCAGATCAATTCGGATGTTTGCTGCAAGTAATTCAAATACACTTTTTTGGCCAATTGCTTGCGGTGATCCGGGTTGTTTTCGTCAAGACCCATTTCTTTGAGGCTGTCGCGGCAGTAAGAACATACGCAAGGATATTCTCCGACGATATCGTAAAAGATTCCAACAGGCTGGAATCTCTCCATGACTTCCTTCGTGTAGTCCAGAAGGTATTGTAAATACGGTGTATTCAGACATAGCATATGCCAACCGTCAAATCCGGTCGAACGGGGGGCATCTGGATCCGATTTCGGTGGACCGTAGGGGTCATCATCTTCGGGGGCGATCGCCACCCAATCAGGGTGCTCGCGGGCAGAAAGCTCGTTAAATCCGACCGTTATATAAATCGGAGCTTCGATGTCATTTGCGCTGCAAGCATCTAACATACGCGGCAGCAAATTCGTTTCCAAATGAGGATGAGGCTTCCCGACTTTCGTGTCAAAATAGCTCCAGCCATGATGGCACATGGCGAAGACGTTGATTGTATCCACTTGAGCACGTTGCAAACAAGAGATGAATTGTTCCTCATCAAAATTTTTACCAATGCCGGTAATGTGCTCGGACGTATGAAAGTCCAGATGAACTTGGCGGTAACGAATAGATTTAAATGATTTCATAGATTCACATTCTTTCTAAGTATATTGTTATTCCGTGTGAACCATCAATCTGGATGGAAACTCAAATTTAGAATAACAAAAGCGTTGTGAACTGTCTTTGAAGGAATGTGCTCAATTTGTACAAAACTATCCTAATCTTTTAATATCCCTCCCTTAAACGTTTACGGTAAGATGAGGGGGACTCGCCGAAATTTTGCGTAAATAATCTCGAGAAGTAGTGTATGGAACCAAAACCAAGGTCTTCCGTGATATCAGTGATAGATAGATTGGTCTCCCGTAGAATCTTCTTGGCTCTCTCAAGCTTGCATTTAATCGCATAAGAATGAGGGCTCATACCTATTTCTTGGATAAATAACTTATGTAGATAAGAGGTGCTTAACCCTAGTTGGGAAGCCCATTTCTCGATAGAAATATTATGCTGAGGAAATTCCTTCATTTGCTTCATGATCGATTGCATTCTTCTGTCACTTTTAAGGGTAGGGTTTCGCCAGAGATTCGCTAATTCTGAAACAAATTGCTCAAAGGCAGCCCTTCTGAAAAGTTTGGCATCTTCCTGTGTCTGTTCGATATTTTCGATGACATGAAGATATAATTCCATCCATCTCATCTGCTTGGGTGCGTGTACTTTGGTAGGAATCGTAGGCATATCCTGAAATTCGACGTTTGGCGAGCACGCGGAAGGATCACAGATCTGGTCTCCGAAATGAAACAAAGACATATCTCCCACTCGAGGTATCGTGTTGATCCAGTCAAAGTAAATCGAAGCATGAACCATCGGATGCTGGTGATCCGCATGAAACGAGTGAGGCAGGCCTGGCGGAATGTAAAATAACTCTTCACTAGTACAGGAATAAACGGTTGTTCCAATGGTTATTGAACCTTTGCCTTCGTATATGTATACAAACGAATGCACGAGCGATTTGCGAGGACCAATGCGTTCATTCGGACGAAACGGAAAGTAATCGGCTCGATATATTTGTGGAACAATGTTGGAAAGTTGTATCGTTTTCACTTCTAGATTCATGTATGTAATGTCACCTCGATCACCTTAATATTTGTATAATACAATACTTTATGAACGAATGAGATGCGTAGGTTGAAAAGTTTAACCACTTGTAAATTTATTCCATTGTCAAAAGAAGATAATCGATTTATACTATGAACCAGAAGTACAGATAACGTTCTGGTATCGATACCAGAAATCGCAGTAGTTATTCAAAGTGTCATCCATTTGGGTATTTATTGCGAAGCATGGTAGCGATACCAGATTGTTGCAATCTTTCACAGGAAGGTGGTTAGCCCCTGCAAACGAATCATAAATGACCTCTATTCTGGTATCGATACCAGAAATAATTATTCGAAGTTATGCTTATGCTAATGGGAAATCAAGAGGGCATCCTATATGGTTGGGGAAAGCTGAAATGAGCCTTGGAATTACAAATGTCTGATATGATTGTCAAATTTCGTTTAATCGGAGGAACAAGACTATGAAATTTAAAACATTGTCCAGTGTGCCATTAGCTCTTAGTTTGATTCTTGTCGTTTCTGCCTGTGGTGACCAGAATAATACGAGTACTTCGACGCAAAAACCAACTACGACGAGTTCAAATCAAAATGAAAGCGCTTCTAATCAAAAGGTTTCGTTAACGATGTGGTATTGGAATGGTGCGATATCCGATTCAACCATTGAAGCAGCTAAGAAAAAATTTCCGAATATTGATTTGCAAGCACAGAAGCTTCCGTCAGGAGGCGATTATGCGACCAAATTAAAAACGACGATCTCCGGTGGAGGAAGCGGGCCGGACATCGTGGCGATGGATAGCTGGATTACTTCCATGCTGCCTTACAAAGAAAAATTCGTCAATCTATACGATCAAGGCGCTAAGGACATTCAACCTCAGTACCTCGATTGGAAATGGAAAATGGCCGCGACAGCAGACAATAAATATTTGATCGGTTTGCCGATCGATGTCGCTCCAGTTGTTATGTACTACCGCAAAGATTTGTTTGAGAAAGCGGGAGTGCCGAGCACGCCGGAAGCCATTAAGAGTCAAGTGAAGACGTGGGGCGATTACTTCAATCTTCAGCAGAAAGTGAAAGACGCAACAGGATCGCAATTATTATCCATTGTAGATGTTTTCAGAAACATTATAGGCCAGAATAGCCAAGGTTATTTTACGGAAGATGGGAAATATATCGGTGATCAGGCGCATATCAAAGGTGCTTGGGATATGGCTGTGAAAGCCTACCAATCGGGCTTAACGTACCCAAATGTTAGTGATGCTGAGAAAAATGCAGCAACGAATAACGGCAAAGTTTCTTCTTTCATCGGTGCATCTTGGGCTGTTGGTGATTTGATTGGCGCAGCTCCTGACACGAAGGGGAAATGGCAGATTGCTTACCCGCCTGGTGGTGTTGGTAATCAAGGAGGATCTTTCTTCGGATTGTTGAAATCGACGAAAAATCCGAAAGAAGCTTATGAAGTTATTAAATTCCTTACAAGCCCTGACAATCTGGTTGCTGGATATAAGGAATTCGGTAACTATCCGTCTACACCGGAAGTTTACACGAAACCCGAAATGGTCAATAAAAATGAATTCTTCGGAAACCAAGATTTGAGTCCGATATTCGCTGACGCGGCAAAAGATGTAAAAATCGCACCTGTCGATGCAAGAGACGATATGGTCGGTACTTCTTTGACCGATGAAATTGGTTTAATTGACACGCAGAAGAAAGACCCAGAAAAGGCTTGGAAAGATGCGCAGGATAAAATTAAAAGGCAGCTTTCACGCTAAGCCGGATGTGGCAAGTAAATGAATGAAATAATGGATGCAGGTGAGGAAGGAGGCTTCCTCGCCTCGTCCAATCAGCGGAGGAATAGCATGGGAGGTCTTTTTAAAGAAATTTATAAGAGCAGAACACTATATCTATTTATTTCTCCATTTTATATTTTGTTCCTGATTTTTTCTGTATTTCCCATTTTGTTCTCGATGTACTTAGCCGTACATAAATGGGATGGGATTGGGGAAATGAAATATGTTGGATTCAAGAATTTTGATTATATGCTCCATGATCCGACTTTTTGGAAGGTATTAGTCAACAATATCGCACTTTGGATATTGGGGAACGCCCCGCAGCTTCTGTGCGCATTGGTAGTCGCTTATATCATCAATTTATCCATCGTAAGATTCAAGGGTTTTTACAGAATTGCCTATTTTCTTCCGAATGTAACAGCTATGGTGGCTGTTGTCATTATCTTTCAGTCCTTGTTCGGCAACGAGTACGGGCTAATTAACTATTTGATGGAAAAAATCGGCCTTCATAAGATAGCATGGTTAAATTCTGAATTTGGAGCCAGAGTCGTTATTGCAGCCATGATTTCTTGGAGATATATGGGGTATAACGCCGTCATCTATTTATCGGGCTTGCAAAGAATTCCAAAAGATCTATACGAAGCAGCTGAGTTGGACGGCGCTACATTATTTCAAACTTTCACTAAAATTACGATCCCCATGCTCAGACCTATCATCTTGTTCTCAGTGATGATGTCTACGATCGGCGGGTTTCAAATTTTCACAGAACCTCAAGTATTAGCTGGAAATCAACCGCCATACCCGGGTACCGATACGATTGTTCTCTATATGTTCCGGGAAGGTTTTAATTATCAGAATTATGGTTATGCAGCTGCGGTATCATGGGTGTTATTCATCATCATCGGCTTATTATCCGTCCTCAATTGGAAATTTTTCAACAGATCGGATGATTGATAAAAAGGAGAATACAAGATGACTGTTGAAGTGTTGACCAAAAAGATAATCGTAAATACTTTTTTGATGATCGGTGTCGTGATTTCTATTTTCCCGTTTTACTGGCTTATCGTCATGTCCACGAATGAGACAAGTGCGATGTTTGCTTTTCCTCCGAAGTTAACGTTCGGAACTAATTTAATGAATAACTTTCATCATGTATTAGAGAAAAGCAATTTTATTCGTGCATTCTTCAACACGGTTTCCATTGCCTTGATTAGCTGCACGCTTCAGTTGTTTTTCAATTCATTGACTGGATTTGCGTTTGCAAAATTTAAGTTTCCGGGTTCTAAATTTCTCTTTTTTGCCATGATGGCCACGATGATGATTCCTGCGCAAATGCTGCTCGTTCCGCAATTCATCATTATTAAGGAGTTCGGGTGGCTGGGAAGTTATAAGGCCTTGATTATCCCTGGCATGGCAAGTGCATTCGGAATTTTCTGGATCAGGCAATATGCGCTAGCGATTCATGATGATTTGCTCGAGGCTGCGAGAATCGATGGCTGTAATAAATTTGGACTTTATTGGCATGTTGCTTTGCCGATATTAAGACCTGCGCTTGCCTTTCTCGCTATCACGACGTTTATGGGCGTATGGGAAGATTATTTGTGGCCTTTGATCGTATTGACGGACACCTCCAAATTCACATTAATGTTAGCCTTACAGCAATTAAAATCAGCTCATACAGCAGACTATTCCATGGTCATGACTGGAGCGCTCATGGCTACTCTTCCATTGATTGTCTTCTTCCTCATTGTGAGCAGACAATTCATCGCTGGGATCACGGAAGGTGCGGTTAAAAGTTAAGATTTACATTGGAAGAGAACTAGTTTTTCAGAAGGTAGGGTGACAAGGTTGGCTCCGAAAATTAAGGATGTTGCCAAACAAGCGGGCGTTTCCGTAACTACGGTTTCGAGGGTGCTTAATGGAGAGAAGTATGTCAAGGATGATCTAAAAGCTAGGGTGAAAAGAGCTATTGACGAGCTTGGCTACGCGCCTAGTCATATCGCAAGGAGTCTGGTACGGAAAAAGACAAACCTTATCGGTGTCATTGTCCCAGACCTCACATCAAGTTTTTATTCCACCATACTAAGCAGTATTGAAGAAACGGCGAGCCTTAATGATTACAATCTTCTGGTGTGTAACATTATTGAAGATACCGATAAAGAGTTCAAATATTTAAATGTATTTAAAGAAATGCGTGTAGACGGCATTATTATTATGCATGAAAAATTGAATGATGAAATCCGGGCATTTTTGAATAAACTGGATATTCCGATCATTTTCTCAAGCGTTAGACCAGCTGATCAAAAGTTCGTATCTGTGATCATTGATGATTACGCGGCGGCCTTCGATGCTACGAATTATTTGATAGAGCTTGGACATCAACGAATTGGGTTTATTGGCGGCGATATGAGAGACGTGACTTCCGGCCAAAATCGCTACATCGGCTACTGTGGTGCTCTATCCGAGCGCAACATCCCAATCGTAGATGAGTACATTCGTTTCGGTGATTATAAAATACAAAGCGGATACAATCTCATGAAAGAGATTCTGGCTTGCGGTACCCATCCAACCGCTGTATTTGCGGTGAGTGACGATATGGCTGTAGGGGCTATGAATTGCATTCATGACCATCAGTTGAAAGTTCCGGACGACATTTCGATCATTGGATTCGATGGAAGCCAGTTGACGGAGTTGGTTCGTCCACAGTTATCCTCGATGGAACAGCCTATCCAGGATATGGGGAAAGTTACGGTGGAAACGCTGCTTGATTTGATTACAGGGGATGCGAAAACGCCGAAGGAAGATATCATTTTGAAACACAAGCTAGTTGTCCGTAATAGCTGTGGGACTTATCGTGAAGACAAATAAGCATAGAAAAGCATAGATATAGAGAAGCGTAAAAGCATAAATATGTATCTGGATTGAGAGAGGGAGAGTATATTGAAAAAATTTGATGCGGTGGTCATCGGTGACGCCAATATAGATCTCGTTGTGGCAGGACTTAATCAAATTCCTCAGCCTGGTCAGGAGATTTTCGTTGATAATATGACGATGCACGTTGGCGGGGGGGCTGCTTTGTTCTCGATTTCACTCGCTAAGCTAGGGCTTCATGTAGCTTTTAACGGTGTTCTGGGAGATGATGGCTATGGTCATTATGTCCGAGAGCAGTTTGGCCAATATGGTATCGATACCAGTTTAATTAAAACAAGCAAAACAAGTAATACGGGTATCACAATCGCGATTAATCCTGAAACGGATCGGTCCTTTATCTCTTATGCGGGAACGAATATGGAACTTCAAATTGGTCAGCTGGACTTGTCGCAAATCGCTCAAGGGAAACATGTCCACGTGACCGGATATAGAGGTAGACGCAACCACGAAGAATTCATAGCGATGGCCAAACTACTTAAGGAGATGGGCGTTACCCTCTCCTGCGATGTAGGCTGGGATGATTCCGGCGAGTGGTTTAAGGGTGTGTTCGATTTGATGGGTTACTTTGATGTGTTTTTAATGAACGAAACGGAAGCTTTTCATTACACAGGCTTCGATCATATAGAAGAAAGCTTACGCTTTATGGCAAATTACTCCAATCATATCGTGGTTAAACTCGGTCCAAAAGGGGCCGTAGCCATGAAGGATGGCCAGATAACGTACCACTCGGCATTTCCTGCAGAGACTGTAGATACAACTGGCGCGGGAGATTCCTTTAATGCTGGTTATATCTATGGACATTTGACAGGTCAAAATGTGGAAACATGCTTGCAGTACGGAAATGTTTGCGGAGCACTATCTGTCGGCGCTCATGGCGGCAGCACGGGTACACCGGACAAGGATGGGCTTGAGGCCTTTATCCTTCAATTCGGAAATCACATCAAAGAACGTATGGAGGCGTAATTATGAAATTGACCTTAATCGGAGGCGGCGGGGTTCGCGCCGTTTTATTTACAAAAAGTTTAACATTAAAAGCAGAAGATGCCGGGATTACTAAGCTTGTTCTTCACGATACGGATGAGGAGCAGCTTGCTGTTATTTCGAAATTATGCCAAATCGTAATTGATCGCAGCGGAATCAACCTTCAGCTGGAGACGACGACAGATAGCCGCGAAGCGATTAAAGGTGCGGACTACATTGTAACTACGGTACGTGTAGGTAAGGAATGGTCGCGGTATGTAGATGAGCAGATCGCTCTAAAACATGGCGTGATCGGTCAAGAAACGACGGGACCAGCGGGTTTCTCGATGGCGATTCGGACGATTCCAGTTCTGATGGAATATTGCGAGATTGCTAAAGAGCTTGCACCTCAGGCCTGGATCTTTAACTTCTCGAACCCGTCTGGACTCGTTACGCAAGCATTGCGACATGCGGGTTACGATAGGGTAATCGGAATCTGCGATTCGCCAAGCCATACGAAGCTGCGAATGGCGGAAGCGCTAGAGATCGATCCGAAGGAGCTAGAAGTTGAATTTTTCGGACTTAATCATTTGTCATGGATGACCAAAGTGATTTACCAAGGCAAAGACATTATGTCGGAGCTTAAGAATAATCCCGATTTTACAAGTCGAGTGGATGAATTCAAAATGTTCGACAGCGATTTACTGAAATCACTTCCTTTTCTGCCGAATGAATATTTGTACTATTATTACCACCGCGAGAAGGCCTTCGCCAATATTGTCAAAGCAGGAATGACGCGCGGCCAGATGATCGCTGAGAATAATAAGGAAATGCTGGGTATCTTACGTAAGATGGATATTGAAAGCAATCCGGATGAAGCTATTCAAACCTATTTGTACTATACGCAAAAAAGAGAAGCTTCCTATATGGCGATTGAAACCAACTCGGAATCGAAGCCTGTTCTACCTACAGATAAGCTGGAGCTTCCTAACTCACTTGGCTATGCAGGTGTCATGCTGGATTTTGTGGAGTCGCTGCAAACGGGTGAAACCAATAACATTGTTCTATCGGTACCGAATGAAGGCAGTATCGAAGGGTTCGCAGATGATGACGTCGTTGAAATTTCTTGCATAATCACGAAAGACGGGGCAAAGCCGGTTCAGATCGGTTCTGTGCCGGAGGAAATGAGCCTTCTGATGAAAAATGTGAAGCTGTTTGAACGTCTGACTGTTGAAGCTGTAAAGCATAAATCTCGTGATTTGGCTATCCAAGCACTCACTGTTCATCCGCTTGTTAATTCCTATTCCATTGCTAAGCTGCTTGTCGATGATTATTTGGAAGCCTATAAGGATATTCTGGGGGATTGGAAATAATGACCTTGCCTAAATCTGTCACTTCTTTGCTTGAAGAAGCGGAGATTAAGCTTGCAGGACATCCGAAACTGCGGGCCATGTTCAAGAACTGCTATCCGAATACACTCGAAACAACCACCAAGATTATGAAAAATAACACCGCATTTGTATTTACTGGAGATATTCCAGCAATGTGGTTAAGGGATTCCAGCGCTCAAGTGAGGCATTATATACCGCTTACGGCCGAAGACAAAGAACTGCAGGAAATAGTGGCTGGCTTGATTCGCAGGCAAATCGCTTATATTCATATCGATCCTTATGCCAATGCGTTCAATGAAGAAGCGAACGATAACCGATACGATCAAGATCTGACAGAGCTGAATCCGTGGATTTGGGAACGCAAATACGAAATCGATTCACTCTGTTACCCGATTCAACTGTCTTACTTGTTTTGGAAGGCGACCGGACGGACGGATATGTTTGATGATTCCTTCCGGGCAGCGGTTCATACTATCATTTCGCTATGGAAAACCGAACAAAGACATGCTGAGCAATCTCCTTACCGGTTCGCCCGTACAGATTGTCCGCCAAGTGATACGCTGCGAAATAATCGGATGGGAATGCCCGTTAATTATACAGGAATGACTTGGTCTGGATTTCGGCCAAGCGACGATGCTTGTACGTTCGGCTATTTGATTCCCGCCAATATGTTTGCGGTCGTGGTGCTCCGATACATCGAGGAAATTGCCCAGATCGTATGGGACGATCAGGAATGCGTACAGCTTGCGGCGGAGCTTCGCGAAGAGATAGACTTTGGCATTCAAACCTACGGTACTTATCTTCATCCCAAGTACGGAAAGATCTATGCCTATGAAACAGACGGATTCGGCAATTACAACCTGATGGATGACGCCAATGTTCCCAGTTTGCTGTCGATTCCTTATTTGGGTTACACGACCTCAGACGATCCGGTGTATCAGAATACGCGTAGATTTGTGCTAAGCAGTGACAATCCAACCTACTTTAATGGGAAATATGCCAAAGGGATCGGAAGCCCACATACGCCGGCAGGCTACATTTGGCCGATCAGTCTGGCGATGCAGGCCCTTACCTCAGAGGATGAAGCAGAAGTAAGAGAGCTTCTGGAGATGCTGCTGCGGACGGATGCGGGTACGGGGTACATGCATGAAGGGTTTGATCCGAATTCCCCGACCGATTATACGCGTCCATGGTTTGCTTGGGCCAACAGCTTGTTCGGCGAGTTGATCCACCGAATGATGGTAAAGGGTTACTTTATTTAATAGATGTCTTGACGAAGGAGAGAGTGGCCACATTGATTCGCATCAATCGATATTGGGAAGACTTAAGCGTTTTGCAGGTGAATAGGGAGGCTCCCCGAGCCCATTACATCCCTTATGCGGATGCGGGATCGGCAAAATCCGGAAAACGCGCGCGTTCCCCTTTTTATCAGACATTGAACGGAAGTTGGAAGTTCCAATATCATCGCAGTGTTAGGGAGGTAGAAGAAGCTTTCTACGAGGAATCGGCGAATGTCAGCGCGTGGGATGAATTAATCGTTCCATCATGCTGGCAGGTGAATGGTTATGATCAGCTTCAATACACCAATATCAATTATCCTTTTCCTTGTGATCCTCCTTATGTGCCGGATAACAACCCAGCGGGGCTGTATGTGAGAGAATTCAACGTCTCGGGTCACTGGGATAAAAAAGATAAATATATCGTCTTTGAAGGGGTTAACTCGTGCTTTTACCTTTGGGTAAACGGCAAGTTCGCCGGATACAGTCAAGGCAGCCGGGTACCTGCTGAATTCAACGTATCTTCCTTGCTCCGCGAAGGGAAGAACCGCATTGCCGTCATGGTGTTGAAATGGTGCGATGGTTCTTATCTGGAAGACCAAGATGCGTGGCGCTATTCCGGAATCTTCCGGGATGTGTATTTGCTTGCGCGCGATTCCGTCCATGTCCGAGATGTGTTCAATAAACAAACGTTCGAAGACGGTTTCCGGAAGGTTACTCTTCTGACAGAGCTGGAGACGACGGGGCAGGTTACGATCCGAGCAGAGTTGAAGGATACGAAAGGTAACATCGTGGATACAGACGAAGCTGTTGTCGATGGAAAAGGCACACTCCGCTTCGAGGTGACGGATCCGGTCTTATGGAATGCCGAGAAACCGAACCTGTACCAACTCTATGTTCATAGTGGTAATGAGGTGCTTCAATTTCCAGTCGGGTTCAGACAAATTACAATTACGGACGGCGTTTTCCAGATCAACGGACAGGCGGTCAAGCTAAAGGGCGTCAATCGCCACGATTCCCATCCGGAGCTCGGACAGACGATTCCGCTGAATCATATGATCAAAGATCTCAAGCTGATGAAGAAGCATAATATCAACACGATCCGTACCTCCCATTATCCGAATGATTCCCGATTTATGGATTTGTGCGACGAGTACGGTTTCTATGTCATCGATGAAGCGGACTTGGAATGCCATGGAATGGGGACGGCCAGTGAGGAGTGGGATGATGCGAATATCCATCTGCTTTCTCAGAAACCTGAATGGAAAGCTTCGTTTCTAGATCGGGCTATTCGTATGGTAGAACGAGATAAGAATCATCCATCCATCGTTATGTGGTCTATGGGCAACGAGTCTGGTTACGATGTTAACCATATCGCAATGGCTGAATGGACCCAATCTCGTGATGCGTCCATACCGGTCCATTATGAAGGTGCTGCTTCGAGTCAAGCTAATCCCGACGTGGAGAGTCTGGATATGCTAAGCCGAATGTATGCTTCCGTGCAAGAAATTGAAGCGTATGCCCAGGATGAGAAACAGAAGAAGCCGCTGTTCCTATGCGAATACAGCCATGCTATGGGGAATGGGCCAGGCGATTTGAAGGATTACTGGGATACCATTTACAAATATCCGAAGCTCATGGGCGGCTGTGTGTGGGAGTGGTGCGACCACGGCATCAAGACGGTGACGAAAAACGGTACGCCTTTCTTTGCTTATGGGGGCGATTTTGGAGATAAGCCTAACGACGGGAATTTCTGTATCGATGGTCTGATTACGCCGGATAGGAAACCGCATACGGGGCTGCTTGAGCTCAAAAAGGTGATCGCGCCCATTCGCATCGAAGCGCAAGATTTGCGAAAAGGTACGATCAAGGTAACGAACCTTTATGATTTCATCCATTTATCTCATCTAGGGTTTCATTGGAAGGTAGAAATGGACGGACAGATCGTCCAGCAGGGTCAACTTGAATCTATTGAAGCCGTACCGCATGGTCATCAAATGGTGACAATTCCCTATGATTTGCCGGAAACATCAACGGGAACCTATATGCTGACCATATCCTGCTGGTTGAAGGAACAGACAATTTGGGCGGAAGCCGGTTACGAAATTACATTTGAACAGTTTGAATTACCTGTGCAGCAACTGAAAAAATCAGGTGATAGCTTACGGCAGATGTCCTCTCTTCAAGCTTATCAGGAGGGAGACATCCTGAAGATCGAAGGCTTTGATTTCTGTCATACCTTTGACTTAGACAGCGGAATGATACAGCAGATTTCCAAGCAGGGAGTGAATATGCTCCAGGCTCCGACTGGCCTTAACATTTGGCGCGCTCCAACAGATAATGACATGCATGTGAAGGAAAGATGGTTGAACGCAGGTTATGACCGCGTATCGATGAAAACGTACCTTTGTGGATGGACGAAAATCGATGAAACAACTGTTGAAATCAAGAGTGATTTCTCCCTGGGTGGCGATAGTCGGTTTACAATCCTACATGGAGAAGCAATATGGAGAGTAGATGGCACTGGCGAGATTTCGGTCAAGCTGCAAGTAAAAGTGGGAGAAAAGCAGGTCTATCTTCCGCGTTTTGGCCTTCAGCTTACGATGCCTCAAGGTATGGAGGAAGTCGAATACTTAGGCTTTGGACCGCACGAGAGCTATATCGACAAGCGTCAAAGTGTGAAAAGGGGCAGATACCTGTTAACGGTCGATGAGATGTTTGAAGATTATATCATGCCTCAGGAAAATGGGTCCAGGTATGGAACAGAGTGGGCGATTGTTTCCAATGAGCAAGGGATGGGGATGAAATTTTCCTCTCCAGAGGATTTCTCATTGAATGTGGCCCATTTTACGCCAGAGGATTTGACAAGAGCGGCTCATAACTACGAGCTTGCGAAGAGGAAGGAAACGATCGTCCATCTGGATTACAAGATGAGCGGGGTAGGATCCAATTCTTGTGGACCGGAGCTTCTCGAGTCATATCGTCTTCACGAAAAAGAATTCACGTTTGAACTCCGTTTGATGCCAGTGTTTAAAGAGGATGAATAGAACGCTGGCCGTACTCTCTTTGATTGGGCGGTAATGTTTGAAGGAGGATTCAAGATGAAATATATGTACATCAAGGGCGTAGACAAACCAATTTCCCGATTGTTCATGGGAACGGGAGATTTGA
Organism: Paenibacillus sp. J22FR5; assembly: GCF_059691975.1. Taxonomy (NCBI): domain Bacteria; kingdom Bacillati; phylum Bacillota; class Bacilli; order Caryophanales; family Paenibacillaceae; genus Paenibacillus; species Paenibacillus sp. J22FR5. Next base: position 154,275 of record NZ_JCAUAN010000010.1, read on the forward strand.
GGAAGCTGGAAGAGCCAGAACGGATGATGCTGGATGCTTACATTCGTGCTGGCGGCAATGCCTTCGATACCGCTCATCAATATCGGGGGAAAGAATTGGTTCTCGGCCAATGGCTTGCGGAGCAGAAGAACCGTGAACAGGTAGTCATTCTAACTAAGGGCGCACATCATGATGACGGCAGCCCGGGTCCACGGGTAAATCCGCAAGCGATCCGTAAGGATTTAACGGAGAGTCTAGAAAGATTAGGAACGGAGTATGTCGATCTATATGCGCTGCACCGGGACGATCCGGACGTAGCAGTCGGACCGATCATCGAAGAGCTGAATGTACACCTTGAGGCCAAGCGAATCCGGGTAATTGGCGCGTCTAACTGGTCGTATAAGCGAATCCAGGAAGCGAATGAATACGCGGCCGCCCATAAACTCATAGGTTTTTCATTCAGCAGTCCGAATCTCAGCCTTGCCAAGCCAAACGTACCCCGATGGGAGGGCTGCGTTTCAGCAGATAAAGAAACCTGCGGTTGGCATTCGGTCAATCAGCTGCCATTGTTGGCATGGTCCGCCCAAGCTGGTGGATTTTTCTCAGGAAATTTCACACCAGACAATCGTGCGGATGAGGAAATGGTACGCGTGTATTATAGTGAAAACAACTGGGAACGTTATCGTCGTGCCGCGAAGCTGGCGGAAGAGAAACAGGTCACACCGATTCAAATTGCCTTATCATACGTTCTGAACCAGTCTTTCCCGACATGTGCAATCATTGGGCCTCGCAACCCCGAGGAGCTGGATTCCTCTATACAAGCTATGAATCTTCCCTTAACTGAGCAAGAGGTCGAATGGTTGGATTTGAAAAGGGAGGAGATTGCGGAATGATCAAACATAAATTGGCTGCGCAATTGTATACCTTGAGAAACGAATTGAAAAAAGATTTCCCAAGCGTCTTGAGAGAGTTGAAAAAGATGGGATGGGCTGCCGTCCAAATTGATGGATTGCATGGAAACCCCGCGAAAGATATTGCTGCGGTCATGAATGAAATCGGATTGCAAACGGCTGGTATGCATGTCGGTTTGGAGCGATTGAAGAACGATATGGACGCCGTATTGGAGGAAGCTCGCCTTTTTGATACGAAAGATCTGATCTGCCACTCCCTACCGGATGGTCTGCAGAATCCAGAAGGATATGCTAGCGTGCGTCAGGATTTATTACAAGCCGCTTCCAAAGTTAGTGGCATGGGATACCGCGTAGGGTATCATAATCACGATTTTGAATTTCATACGACAATCGATGGGAAATTTGCGCTGGAATACTTGCTTGAAGATCCGGCTATTTATGCAGAGATTGACACTTACTGGGTAAAAAAAGCGGATCAAGATCCGCTATCCTTCATCCAAAATTATGCTTTTCGTATGCCGATCCTCCATTTGAAGGATATGACTGCTGACGATAGAAAATATTTCGCTGAAATCGGAACTGGATTAATTGATTTCGCACCTATCCTGAAGTGGGGATTGCAAAATGGGGTGAGATGGTTCGCTGTTGAGCAAGATTATTGCCCGGGAAACCCGATGGATAGTTTGGCGTTAAGTTATACCAATTTGCGCAAGCTTGAGAAATTGATTCATTGAAATCGATAGGAGGAGAGATTCGATATGTTTTTTACAGAATCGAAACTGGAAGCGAGACTGCGCGAATTAAGCGAAACCCGGTATCGCGATGCGGTGCCTTTGGAGCGATTTTCAGCTACGGAAGACGAGGAAGGAACGATTGGAGCAAGGCCGCCAGTCACGCAGACTACATTTGAACTGAAGACGGGTGAGACTTGGAAAGGGCGCGACCGCTACGTGTGGTTATCGCGTACGATTGATATTCCGAAGGAATGGGCAGACAAAACCATTCTAGGGCGCTTCGATTTCGGTGAAACGGGCGGAGGCAACAATGACGGATTCGAATCCTTATTATATTGGAACGGTTCTCCTTTCCAGGGGGTCGATTCGAACCATCAAGAAGTATTTTTACCGGAAGAAGCGGTAGGTACGCAGGGGCGGATGGATATCCGCCTGTGGTCAGGACTCGAAGGTGGCGGGAAACCGCGCGAGAAGAAGCATACCGTGAAACGCGCTGAAATCTGCTGGCTGGATGAGCGGGTTGACGATTTCTACTACACAGGACGCGCTGTGCTGGAAACAATCCGCAGTCTGGATGCTAACCATCCTGAACGTACTCAGTTAGTTAAAGCACTCGATCGTTCTTTTAAGCTTGTTGATTGGTCGAATCCGCTCTCGGACGCCTACTATGAATCCGTATATAGTTCCCGTGAGCTGCTGCTTGAGGAATTAAATCAGATGGAGAAGAAGCATCCCGTTACGGTTACTTGTATTGGGCATACCCATATTGACGTGGCTTGGTTGTGGAGACTTAAGCATACAAGGGAGAAATGTGCACGCTCGTTCTCAACCGTGCTGCGTCTAATGGAACGATTCCCTGACTATGTATTTTTACAGACGCAGCCTCAACTTTACGCCTATATCAAGCAAGATTATCCTGATATTTATGAGCAAATTCTTGAACGTGTACGTGAAGGGCGATGGGAAGTTGGCGGAGGCATGTGGCTGGAAGCGGATTGCAACCTAACCTCCGGGGAATCGCTGGTGAGACAATTTTTACATGGAACCCGATTCATACGAGAAGAGTTCGGAGTGGAAAGTACCTATTTATGGCTTCCCGACGTATTCGGGTACAGCTGGGCGCTGCCGCAAATTTTGCGAAAATCCGGTTTTGATACGTTCATGACAACCAAAATCAGCTGGAACCAGTTCAATCGTATGCCTCATGATACCTTCAAATGGCGGGGAATTGATGGCACCGAAGTTTTGACGCATTTCATTACCACACCTGGCGATTGGGAAGAAGCTAACTCGTTCTTCTATACGTACAACGGTATGGTAACGCCAATGACGGTCAAAGGGACTTGGGATGCCTACCGTGATAAGGAAGTGAATCAAGAGCTTCTGCTTTCTTACGGGTATGGAGATGGCGGCGGCGGTGTCAATCGAGAGATGCTGGAGATGCGCCGTCGTTTGGAAGACATGCCTGGCCTGCCAAAAGTGAAAACAGGACGCGCAGACGAATACTTTGAGCGGTTACATGAAACTGTTGAAGCAACGGACCGTTATGTGCATACATGGGACGGTGAGCTGTATCTTGAATATCATCGCGGTACTTATACAAGCCAAGCCTACATCAAACGAATGAATCGTAAGCTGGAGCTTCTATATCGTGAAACGGAATATGTCAGTGCTTTGGCTGCTTTGTTGAAATCCGATTGGAGCGTTTATCCACAGGAGATGCTTAACAAGGGTTGGACCATCATTTTACGCAATCAGTTCCATGATATTATTCCCGGTTCATCGATTACAGAGGTCTACGAGGACAGTCGTGAGGAATATGCGGAAGCTATGTCTATAGGGACAGCATCGTGGAATGAAGCAGCAGCGCGAATTGGAAACCAGCAGGAAAAAGGTGCGGTAACGGTTCTGAACAGTGCTTCATGGGAACGCAGCGATCTTGTTGTAATCCCTGGGGAACAAGCTGCGATTGGCAGCGTTTGGACTGATCGGGAAGGCAACCAATTGAAATCACAATTCACGGATGGCCGCTGGATCATCGACACGCCTCAGGTTCCGTCTTTAGGTATGACGACGATTCACTTTACAGATCCATCTCAATCGGCGATTGCTGACGAGATTCCATTCAAACTGGAAGGACGCTCGCTGAAAACGCCTCATTATGAAATCGAATGGAACGAATCCGGTCAGTTAGTTCGCGTATTCGACCTGGATAATCGCCGGAATGTGCTTGCTGCAAACTCGCGAGGCAACGTTCTGCAAGTGTTTGAAGACAAGCCGATAGATTTCGACGCTTGGGATATCGATATTTTCTACCAAGAAAAAATGCGCGAAATTAACGATCTTGTTCTTGTTGAGCTCGTTGAAGAGGGACCATTAGCAGCAACTGTTGCATTCAAATGGAATTTTGCAAAGTCTACGATCTCGCAGTCGATGACTGTCTACGCAGGCAGCCGTCGCATTGATTTCCGCACCCATATCGACTGGCAGGAACGTCAGCAGCTGTTGAAGGTTGCATTCCCGGTAGACGTGCGTTCTACGGAGGCTACTTACGATATCCAGTTCGGTAACGTCAAACGTCCGACACATTGGAATACGAGCTGGGATTGGGCGCGGTTTGAATCCGTCGGGCACCAATGGGCGGACTTGTCCGAACGTGGATACGGCGTAAGCTTACTGAATGATTGTAAGTATGGCTACGACATTAAGGATAACATCATGCGCTTATCGCTCATTAAATCCGCGATTCATCCAGACCCTACAGCAGATCTTGGGGAACATACCTTTGTGTATGCACTTCTCCCACATGCCGGGGATTGGTATGCAGGCGGTACGGTACAGGAAGCATGGGCACTTAATAATCCGCTAACGAGTTATGGAGGTGCTCCAACGCAAGGTACACTTTCCATGTTCGAATTCTCTGCTCCAAACGTGATGGCAGATGCGATCAAGAAAGCAGAGGATGGAGAGAGACTTGTGCTGCGTATCCATGAGTTTGCTGGAGTCCGAACTCATGTGGACATCAAGAGCGATTTTAAAATTCGATCGCTGCAGGAATGTGATTTGATGGAGCGACCTATTGGAGACGTTGAGGCTGCCAATATTGAGCTTAAGCCTTATGAAATAAAGACGTTTCTTGTTAGTCTTGAAGTTTAATTGCGAAACCTAAATTCTCGAATAACAATGGACCTAGCGGTGATTTTCCGCTAGGTCTTTTGAGGTTTCTAGACTGTCGAATTCATTCAGGTATGCCTCCTTACAACTGGTATTGCACACCTCCTGGGCTATGGTGATCGAGCCCCGACAGCCGAAATCCGCGGCCGGGCTCCGCCCCGACCGCAACAACACTAGCACCGCGTCGAACAGCCGCAGCTAATACAGCACACGCCACAAGTAAAACGTGGCATAGGCTTCCCAGCCCTGCCAGCCCTCGGCTAGCTGGCGGATCTGGTCGAGCGAGGGCTTGGCTTCGAGCCCGAGCACATGCTTCAGCGCGTTATGAAGGCCGACATCGGCCAATGGGAACGCTGCGGGGTTGCGCAGACAGCGCATCAACACATAGTTGGCTGTCCACGGTCCGATGCCGCGAATGCGCAGCAGATCTTTTTCCATGGTAAGGAAATCGCTCATCGCAAGCAGCCCGGCCTTGGATAACGCTCCTTCCGCCATGAGATTGGCAACGCCAATGAGGTATTCCGCTTTTTTACCCGTGAATTGTAAAGCTGTTAAATCCTCTGTCGTCAGTGCAGCGATCCGCTCTGGCGTTGGGAACGCCCAATAGGTTCGTCCCTCCCAGTCTAGTGAGGTGCCGAAGTGCTCGACTAGACGCCTTTTGAGCGTATAGGCAAAAGCCAAATTAATCTGCTGCCCGATAATCCCCCAGCTCATGGCCTCAAACAAATCTGGAATCCCCATCAGGCGCAGCCCTCGGAACACCTCCGTTACTTGCCGCAGAATCGGATTTTCCATCTCATAAAATGCCGCCAAATCCGTCCCCAAATCAAACCACTCCCACACATAACGAGCGATATCTTCACGGACCGCAGAGGTTAGACTAGCACTACTATAGTGAACAATTTGGATATGAAGCACCTTGTCATCCTCACTGTGGACAGCGATAAGTGCCAGGTTATCCCCAACAGGTAGCAACTTATAGATGCTGGAGTTATCCACAACGAATAGGCACTCATTGATTGAGCGGCTTAAATAGCCGATATTGGGCTCGTATCGAAAAGGTTGAGGCAAAGCCAACGAGAGCGTGCTCGTTTGTTCTTGCCATTGTAGGCTGGACGGGTCAAAAGCTTGCAGGTGTGGCATCGTCATTCTCCTTATAGGTAGCGAAGTCGTACTGTCATTATCGCCGAGAGTGGCTTTTGTAATCTTGCTTTCTCATCCTCCAGCGCTTACAAGCGCTAGCCGCTTTGGGTATACTGAACTTATAAAAGGGACACAGAAGAGAGGGGCAATGGTATGCAGGAGCGGTTTTGGCAAGCGATTGTTGCGAATGATGCGGCGTATGATGGCACGTTTTATTATGCGGTGGCGACGACAGGCATTTTCTGCCGGCCTTCCTGCAAATCAAGGCTGCCGAAGCGGGAGCATGTGCGTATTTTTCATCACAGCCAAGCGGCGATTGCCGAAAGCTTTCGTCCTTGTAAAAGGTGTCGGCCTGACGGCGTAAGGCTTCCCGATGAGGAATGGGTGGCGCACATGAAGGCATATATGGAAGAGCATTTCGCTGAGCCGCTGTCGCTTGCGACGCTTGCGGAGCATTTTTACGCGAGTACGTATCATCTGCAAAGGACGTTTAAACGAATAGCAGGCGTGACGCCGCTTATGTATATACAACAGGTTAGGTTGGAGGCGGCTAAAAAGCTTTTGATCACCTCGGACATGGCTGTAAATGTGATCGGAGCGCAGGTGGGGATGGCGAATGCTGCCCATTTTGCGACGTTGTTCCAGAAGAAAACCGGGCTTACGCCAACGGAATTCCGTCAAAAGTACGTTCTCTAACCATAACCGACAGGTGTTCGGTGATGCAACTAGGCGGAGCGGCGGGATAGATAGCAATCGCAAGATGGAAAGGGTTGAGGTGAAGGGAATGGCTACAAAGACGGTTGCAGAGATCAAGAAGAAAGATACAAAAATACTCTACTGGGGAGTTGTTCGTCTGCAGGGGTGTAATTTTGTGATGGCGGCGACGGATGAGGGCTTGTGTTACTTACAGTTTCAGGAGGGGGATTCGGGAGATGATGTTGAAGAGGAAGCATGGCAGCTATTCACCAAGTGGGCATCGAAGCTCGGACGTCAGACTAACTTGATAAAAAATAACGAAGCCCTCATGCCTTATGTGAAGCAGTTGGACGAATATTTGTTGGGGACGCGGTCGGTGTTTTCGCTTGAACTCGATTTACGTGGAACGGATTTTCAACAAGCTGTGTGGAGAGGACTGAACGGTATATCACATGGTGAAACGGTGAGTTATTCACAGGTAGCCCAGTCGCTAGGGAGATTGAGTGCTGTGAGAGCTGTAGGTACAGCCATTGGTGCAAACCCAGTGCTCATTGTCGTGCCTTGCCATCGGGTGGTAGGGAAGGATGGTGCGTTGACCGGCTACCGCGGCGGACTTGCCAACAAAGAGAAGTTGCTGCGGTTGGAGCGGAATGGGAAGTAAGATGAGAGAAGCAGATGCAATAGGAGACACTACTGGAAAAACGGTTGTAGATAAAACAGAGGATTGTGCGGGGATGGGATGAGATAAGTTGGGCAGCAGTGGGGAATGTGGGAGGGGAAAAAATGAAGCAAAGAAGGGAACAACCCATGAAAGTCCATGTGCAGCGAAAGGAATCGAAGCAGCTACTGACGAAAGCTAGCGGCTTCCTTGAGGGCTACTCGCATACGTTAAATCCGTACACGGGCTGCGCCTTCGCCTGCTCCTATTGCTACGTGCGGCAGATGCCGGTGGCTTTGTTCCGCAGCGGCGAAGCCTGGGGCAGCTGGGTCGACGTGAAGGAGAACGCGCCCGCGCTCCTCGCCAAGGAGCTGATTCGGGCGAAGAGCAAAGGGCCCGTCAGGATCTTCTTCTCCTCGGCGACGGACCCGTATCAGCCGATCGAATACAAGGAGCGGATCACCCGCGCGCTCCTCGAGGTGATGTCCGTGCAGCAGCCGGACTTCTTGTTCGTGCAAACCCGCAGCCCGCTTGTGACACGGGATGCGGACCTGCTTCAGCTGCTCGGCGAGCGCGTGCGAGTCAGCATGACGGTGGAGACGGATCGCGAGGACATCCGCCGCGCGTTCACCCCGTCCGCGCCACCGATCGCGGCGCGGCTAGAAGCACTCCGCGAGCTCGCCGCTCGCGGGATTCCGGTGCAGGCCACGATAGCGCCAGCGCTGCCAAGCTCGGACGGCTTTGCCGAGCGGCTCTCTGGCATCGTGGATCGGGTGTGCATCGACGACTATTTCATGGGCGATGGTGGTGGAGGCAGGCGCACGGAACGCATCGGCGTGCGCGCGATCTATGACGCGCTAGAGCTGTCCGACTGGTACAGTCGGGATGCGTACTTGCGCGTGCACGAACAGCTCCTGCGGCATTTTCCGCAGGAGCGTGTATTTGTCTCTCAGGCGGGATTCCTCCCCTGAGGATCTAAGCTTGCTCTGTTTGTAGCACCATTTCTTCCTCGGGTTCCTGCGCGCGCTGTTGCTCATCCAGCAGCTCCGTCTTGTCACGCAACCGCAGCTTAAACTCCTTCGGTGAGCATTGATTATAGCGCTTGAATAGCTTGTAGAACTGAGCCATGTTTTGAATACCAGCTTCATAGCTAATTTCCATAATGCTGAGATCCCCTGTGAGCAGGAGGCGCTCGGCTTTTTTGATACGTTTGTAATTCACATAATCAATGAAGGATAGTCCCATCACTTTTTTAAAATACTTAATAAAGTAATGATAGCTCAGATTCAGAATGCGACACACATCTTCGACGGTAATTCGCTCTGTCAAATGCTCGTCAATATAATCTAGTGCAGGCCGCAAGCGAGAAATGCCGGAGTCTTCGGTTAGTCCTGCGAGATCACGTTTATCATTGCGCAGCAGAAGAAGCAGGAGGTGCTTAATGGCAGCAACTATGGCTAGTTCATAGCCAATCTGACGAGATTGTGACTCCTCATAAATTTGCCGGATGAGCTGGTAAGCGGTTGCTCGAACCTCTGCATTGGAACGAAAAAGAGCATTAAAAGGCTCAAGCGAATGTGTCAGCTCCGAAAATAAATGCAAATAAGCGAGTGTACTCAGGTCAAAATGCTGCGTAAGATCAATTTGAAACACGATTTGATGCAGGGGCGCTTCCGAGTATTTATGTGTGCGATGTGGCTGTGAGGAGCCGAGCAGCATAACATCTCCAGCCTCCATGATCGTATAGGCATCCTTGGTTTGGATGGCAAGCTGGCCTTGGGTCACCACCAAGAATTCCACCTGTTTATGCCAATGCCATGTCCAAGGCTCAACTATGCCGAATTGGGGGGAGTCATGTTTGATTTCCCATATTTTTAAGAAAAGAAGCGGGTTCTGGTACACAACTTCTTCATTTCTAATTTCTGTTAAGTTCGTAGGACTAAGAGTAGGGTTCATAGGTAAGAATACCTCACTAGGACTGGACATTTTTGAATAGACGATTGTTTAAGGATTATAAGATTTAATCCCCTTAAGTATAACATTGCTAGGCAGCAGATGACACTATTGAATAAGAAGTAGGCACAATTCTGCCTTTCCTTGATGCTAGGGAAAACCTATACTCAGAAGTAAGAATGAATACGTTATCTTGGAGGGCATGGAATGATGAGTAAACAATTAAAAGTAACCGTTTGGAACGAATTCCGTCATGAAAAAGAAAGTGAAATCGTTAGCAAAGCCTACCCGCAAGGTATCCACACGGCCATTGGTGAGGGCCTGAGCGAGTCGGTTCAAGTCACTTATGCAACGTTAGACGATCCAGAACATGGTCTGTCGGAAGAAGTCTTGAATAATACGGATGTATTGATTTGGTGGGGACACAAAGCGCATGATGAAGTGCAAGACGAAATCGTAGCTCGCGTTCAAAAGCGTGTTTGGCAAGGCATGGGCTTAATCGTCCTGCATTCGGGTCACTTCTCTAAAGTGTTCAAAAGCCTTATGGGTACATCCTGTGATCTCAAATGGCGCGAAGCCGACGAGAAGGAACGCCTATGGGTCGTTGCTCCAGGTCATCCCATCGTGGAAGGCATTGGCGAGTACATTGACCTTGAAGCTGAGGAAATGTACGGCGAGCATTTTGATATCCCGCAACCAGATGAGCTAATCATGGTCTCCTGGTTCGAAGGCGGGGAAGTGTTCCGCAGCGGTTGTACGTTCCACCGTGGGAACGGGAAGATTTTCTACTTCCGTCCAGGTCACGAAACATACCGTACGTACTACAATGAGCAAATCCGCCGCGTGATTAGCAATGCGGTTCATTGGGCAGCGCCATCCACGCGCGAGTACCCGAAATACGGGAATCACAAGCCTTTGGAAGAGATTAAAGCCAAGGTTAAAGCCTAATACACAAAGAACAGAGGCCTGCTAGATACAGCAAGCCTCTGTTCTATTTTATTAAAGTCGATGAATATTAAATTCAAACACCAGATCTTGATCAGCTTTGATCAGATACTCCTCGTGAACTGGTGCGCCCCAGCTGTCATCACCACCGACGCCCATCTGTCTGCCCGCTACCGTAACGACCGTATAATGAACGTTAGGCAGCTCGTAATGATGGTAGGCATTTTCCAACTCAAATGCGGTAAATGGTGAAATGTTGCATTCCACTGGCTGCGCAGCAGGCGCAGTGATTCGAATGCCGTGTCCAACGTCGTTCGAGATGCTCACGCGGCGGACGCCTGTGCGGTTCCCTGATTCCTGCGGCACAACATAGCCTGACACATTATCAGCAGCGTTATTCTTGAACACGCCAAGCCTTGCACCGAAAGCACGGTCGATGTAGTTCTCCTCTGGACCCATTGCATACCAATCCAAATGGGAATAATCGGCTGGGACCTTGAACGACAACGCGAAAATCGGCAAGTTCGGAAGCCCGGCTGCCCCCTCGTAGCGTGACTTGACGTTCAAGCTGCCATCGTTATACACCGTGTATGCAATAGTGACCAGAATATCAGCACTGATATTAAGCTTATAGCGAAACGTTACAGTAGCGCTTCCTGTTTGCTCTGTCAGTTCGACTCCGATACATTTGCGCGTGAGGCTCGCTGCCAACCAGGCGCCTGAATCAAAGCCTAGGGAGAAGCCTTTATCATTATCCGTTGTCGCACGCCAGAATAACGGCGCTGGCGGAATAGCGATCATCTCTCTGCCGGCATAGTTCAGTGAAATCAGGCTTCCCGCCTGCTTGGAGAACATGATGCTAAAGTCTCGCCCATGCACCCCTATGTTGACATCACCCTCTACGACTCTAAATGATGCAGCTTGTACAACAGGAATCTGTTCTTCAATCAGGAATAGGTGTTGCCCGAACGAAACCTCATAAGCGGCTTCTGCCCATAGCGTGCTCTCCTTCAAACGAAGGGATGCATGTACGACATATTCGCCAGACTCCTGAACGGTTGGCAGCTCAACCGGCACATACGCCTCGCTTTGTGCAGGAACGTCGATATGCCTTGTGTCTCGGAATATTTCCTTGCCTTCATGATGGAGTACGACGAGTAAATCATAAGCATCCGTACCTTCGAAGAGGTTCTCGTTCGTTACCTTCACACCTTTGCGATCTGGCACAAGCTTGATGTTCTGGTATAAGAATTTCACTTCTTGCATCTTCGGAGACAGCGTACGGTCAGCGTAGACGATACCATTCGTACAGAAATTGTAATCCGTGGCACGGTCGTCGAAATCTCCGCCAAAGGCAAGAAACTCTTTGCCGTAACGATCTTTTTTGACGATCACCTGATCGATATAATCCCAAATGAAGCCGCCCTGATACATGGCATATTTCTGTTCCAGCTCCGTATATTTATGCATGCCTCCTACCGAATTACCCATAGCGTGCATGTATTCGCAGCTTATGTAAGGCTTCTGCGGGTTATCGGTTAAATAGGCCTCAATCTCTGCCGGCTTCGCATACATACGGCTCTCCATATCACTCGTATCGTTATACTTACGATTATGAAATACACCTTCGTAGTGAACAAGTCGGCTAGGATCTGTCTTGCGGAAGTAGTTCGACACGTTTAGCAGTACTTCGCCCGCATAGGCTTCGTTGCCCACCGACCAGATGAGGATAGAAGGATGGTTCTTATCGCGTTCAACCATCGAAATTGCTCGATCCATGACGATGTCTTGCCATTCCGGTTTATTCTCCGGGATGTTCCAGGATGGTTCAACTGCGCCCATCTTCTGCCAGGATCCATGTGTTTCCAAATTCATCTCATCAATAACGTAGACACCATATATGTCACACAGCTCGTACCATAACGACTGGTTCGGGTAATGCGAAGTTCGAACGGCATTCAGATTGTTGCGCTTAAGTGTAGCGATATCCCACAGCATATCTTCCTTGGTAATCGCTCGTCCTCTGCGGCTGTTGAACTCATGTCGATTCACACCCTTGAACACGATCCGTTTGCCGTTAATATGCATAACCTTATTTATCATTTCAAATTTGCGGAAACCGACCTTCTGCGGAATAACCTCGACAAGCTTGCCTGATTCATCGAATACACGGATGTACAGCACGTACAAATACGGCTTCTCAGCACTCCACGGAGTTACCTTGCCAACGTCTATAGACAACGATACGGCATCGCTGCTCGGTAATTCCGATGTAGCTGTCCCCACTGTATGCCCTGCAGCGTCCTTCAATGCGAGAGAAATACGGCCTGCCTGCTTGCCTGACATTTTCAAATCTGCACGAAGGCTGCCCCTCGAATAGGTGGCATCAAGATCGGCATGAACAAATAGGTCACGAACGTGAATGCTTGGGACAGTATATAAATAAACGTCGCGGAAAATACCTGAGAACCGCCAGAAATCTTGATCCTCCAACCAGCTGCCTGTGCTTCTTTGATACACTTCTACAGCAAGCTTATTCTCGCCATCCTGCAGGAATGAAGTCAGGTCGAATTCCGCTGGCGTAAAGCTATCTTCGCTGTAGCCGACGAATTCACCGTTCAACCACAAGTAAAAAGCGGACTCCACGCCTTGAAACGATAGGTAGACGGGCTTGTCCCTCATATTGTCCGGCAGCTTGAAGTACTTCACATAGCTGCCAACCGGATTATGATCCTCCGGAATCGCAGGCGGACGAATATCGTTATGTCCATCCCATGGATACATCGTATTTACATATTGGGGCTTTCCGTAGCCCTGCAATTGAATGTGCCCAGGCACATCAATATCTCTCCAGCTACTGCACTCGTAATCGTTTTGGTGAAACTGTTCAGGACGATCAGATGGCCTCACGGAATTGCTGAATTTCCAACTGCCGTTCAGATCGTGACGCAGCGCCATTGGCGCAGTTTCCTCTGCTTCCTCGACGGATTCGTAATAACGATGATCAGAGTGCGCTGGCAAACGGTTTACAGCAAATACACTCACATCGGTAAGCCAGCCTAGGCTTGGTTTCATTAATTTCATTCGTTTTTCCCCCGTAAAGTTATTTAAAAGCCAGGCGTTACGCGCTGCGCGTAATACCTGACTTTCTGTATTTATTTCACTGATCCCGTCATACCTGCTACAAAATGCTTCTGCATAAGGAAGAAGACGAGTGCTGTAGGAAGCGTCGAAATCACGATGGCGGTCATAATAATACCATAATCAGGTGAATAACTGGATCCCATATTTGAAATCAGCATCGGGATTGTTTTTTTATCCGGTGATTGAAGGACAATGAGCGGCCATAAATAGTTGTTCCAGCTCGACATGAATGTGATGATGCCGGCTGCAGCGTATGTGGTCTTCATTGTTGGCATGAACACACGGAAGAAGAGACCTAATTCGGTCAAACCATCAATTCGGCCCGCCTCAAGGAGCTCCTTTGGAAACATCTTCGTACTTTGCCGAAAAAAGAAAATAAGAAATGCCGTAGTAAACGTCGGCAGCACAACAGCAGAGAGCGTATCTAGCCCAATAAATGGAATAACACTTGAGATGCTGGCGAACATTTGAAACAACGGAACCATAATGGCCGCGAAAGGAATCATCATCGACAGTAGTAGAATCGTAAATACAGTGTCCTTCGCCTTACTTTTATAAATTTCAAAGCCGTACCCAGCTAACGAGGCGATCAACATGGCAAGTACAGTTGTTGAAATTGAAATTTTCATCGAATTCAGCAAAGCATGTACAAAATCCGCAGAACTAAATAAATGACTTAAATTTTCTACAAGCTGGCTTCCGGGAAGCAATTTGCCCTTTGTTACATCAGCTGACTTATTTGTGGCGCTAACAATCATCCATAGAAAAGGAAATATGGAAATAAACGCGGCAACACTCAGAAAGATATAAATAAAGAGGCGTTTCAATTTATCCATTTTTATCACCTGCCACTTTAAACTGAATATACGCCAATATAATAATCATAATCACGATGGAATACGACACGGTTGCCGCATAACCGAAATCTGATGAATATTTGAAGGACAAATTGTAAATATACTGGGAAATAGACATCGACGCGTTACCTGGTCCGCCCTTCGTAATATTAACAACTTCATCAAACAACTGCAGCGTGCCGATCGTTGATGTAATGGAAGTAAACAAAATGATGGGCTTGAGTAGAGGCATCGTTATGCCAAAAAACTGTCTCGTTGACGAAGCCCCATCAATTTTGGCAGCTTCGTAAATCGATTGATCTATATTTTGAAGCGCTGACAAGTAGAAAATCATATTATAGCCTGTCCAACGCCATGTGATTGCAATAATAACCGTCACTTTCGCCCAATATGGATCCGTGATCCATTGAATCGGAACCGAAATAAGATGAATCTTGGTCAGTAGTTGATTAACCAAACCGTCTGAAGCAAACAAATATTTGAAAATAACGGAATACGCAACAAGGGAGGTAACAGCCGGCAAGAAAATCGCTGTACGGAAAAATCCTTTGAACTTCAATTTACTGTCGTTTAATAACACGGAAATAAACATAGCCATGACAATCATCACGGGAACTTGGATAATCAAATAAATAAACGTATTCTTGACCGCGGTCAGAAACGTTTTATCTTTAAACAGACGAACGTAGTTATCGAAGCCAGTGAACGATAAATTCGTTCCCTTACCAGTCTTGAAAGATAAGATAAGCGCTTGAATCATGGGATAGAAGTAGAATGACGCGATTAGAATGACCGCTAGAATAATAAACATCCAGCCGGTCACGTTATCTCTTTTACGAATATTTACGCTATGCCTCGCAGCTTTCACGTTAGCGCAACCCCTTTCTTTACGAAAATAAAACCTTGGGACTTCCTCCAACTCCTGTCAGCCGAATTTTGGAATGAGGAGTAGGGAAGCCCCAGGTTTTATTTAAAATATAAGCATTTAGACGGCGTAGCCGTTTATTTCGATTGCCGTATGATTACATTTATTTAACTTGTGTTTCCGCTTGCGTTTGAGCATCGCTCAACACTTTATCGAGATCTTTACCTTTTAAATAATTTTGCATCTCGACTACGAGGATATCTTCAATCGCATACGTATGCATACCATAGTTGACCTTTGGAATTTGCTCTGTCCATTTGGCAAAATCAGCAATTACTTTTTGACCGCCGAAGAACGCATCAGCTTGGGAATATGCTGGTCCGGATGCCGCGGCTTTTAACGTACCGATTGCACCAATCTCCGTAACAAGCTTCTGATACAATTCAACGTCAGATCCAAATGTCTGTTTCAAGAAATCTGCCGCAGCTTCTTTTCCATCGACGTTCATGACGTACCACGAACTGCCGCCAAGGTTTGATGCATGAACGGATTTTGGGTTGTTTGTCAGTTTAGGAAATGGTACGACAGCCCATTTGGCGGACTGCGACGCTTCTTTTTTAACCGAAGCCGTAATCCAGTTCCCCGTCGGAATGGAAGCTACATCGCCGCTGTTGAAGGCTGCAACGAATTGACTCCAATCAGAGGTTACCTTCACAATGTCCGCTTTCATTATTTCTTTATAGGTTTCTGCCGCTTCCTTCAAGGCCGCATTACCTGCCAAGTTAGGCGTCGTTCCATCTTCTTTTAAATACCATGAGCCTGCCGATTGAATCATCATGCGAATCAGCCCAAGATCATTCGGATCTTGCGTGAGCAGCTGCTTGCCTGTTTTGGCTTTCACTGCTTTACCAATTTCAATCAGCTTCTTCCAGTCGATATCTTGCAAATCCTCAACCTTATAGCCTGCTTGCTCCAAGTAATCTCTTCTTACGTACAAGCCAGCAACGCCGGAATCGAATGGAACGCCATATTGCTTGCCACCTACACTTGTAGGTCCAATTTTATAATCAGCGAAATCAGAAGCTTTAATCACACTCGATAAATCATAGAACGCATTCGGATAAGCTTGCAGGAAGCTTTGTGCGCGATAATCCTCGATCAATACGATTGTTGGCAAGCTTTTTGTTGTGCCTGCGTTTAAACCAGCGTTCAATTTAGAAATAATGTCAGCTTGTGCATTTTCCACAATGTTGACTTTTAAACCGGAATTGGGATTTTTGGCCGTGTAAGCTTCTTTAGCACGTTCCATGGCGCCAATATTAAATACTTTGTCCCATGCCCATACGGTAATTTCTTTGTTTGTTGCAGCAGCGGGAGTTCCGCTGGCAGTCGGACTAGCGCTAGGTACAATGTTCCCTTTGCTCGAGCATGCCGTTAACAGCACGAAGCTGGCCAACATGATAGCAAGAATTTTTTTCACAAATTCCACCCCTTTAATTGAATGACTGTAAACTCACTGTTGAAAGCTGTTGAAAGCGTTTGCCGGCTAACAGTATACATTATAACAATTCGTTAAAATGACTCGTTAGCAATATATTTGTGTTCATTCGTCATTTTATTGTTACCTTTTCAAGCGAAGATATGTAATTAGAAATAAATTTGTTAATTGGTATTTTTTTTAGATTTGGAGGAGAGGAATCTTTATTTTTACCCGCGTCCCCTCATTAGGGCTGCTCACAACGGTAACGCCGTATGGCTCTCCGTAAAGCAGTGTTATTCGTTCATGTACATTGCGAATGCCAATGCCCGAGAACAAATGGCTTGTCTGCTTAAAGCTCTGTGAATGATTCCCTTGCTCAAAGCCCTTCATGCCAATACCATTGTCAATGATCTCGCATACCAGCGCGTTTGCCTCGCGGGACACCAGTACGTAGATGTATCCTTCGCTTCTCTCATGAAAAGCATGGAAGAACGCATTTTCGATAAACGGCTGGATGATAAGCTTGGGAACGTGATAAGTCATGCAATCCTCCGCAGCAAAATAATTAACCTTAATCTGCTCCCCGTAACGCACATGATTGATATATACATAATTTTTTAAATTGACCAGTTCTTGCTCCACTGTAATCGTTTCACTGATGTTGCTGACCGTATTCTGAAGGAGTGAGATCAGCGAGTTAATCGTTGCGGCGGCCTTCTCCTTATTCCCTTGCTGAACCAAAATTTTAACGGAGGCTAGCGTATTATATAGAAAATGCGGATTAATCTGCATTTGCAAAGCCGATAGCTCTGCATTGCGTTGGTCTTTCTGCGTCTGAATCAACCTCTTGATATAGTCGTTCAGCTCATCCAGCATATAGTTGTATGCGTGGCCTAGCTCCTTGATTTCATAACTCCCGGAAACCTGAATATAATTATCGAAATTGTTTTCCGTGATGCCTGACATCTGCCTCGCTAGCAGGGTCAATGATTCTGTCAATCGTTTTGATATCAGAAAAACAAGGAGAAGCGCAGCCAACACAATAGCCATGCAAATAAACACAACTTTTTTGACATCGACCATCCGGCGGATCACTTGTTGTTTATCAATGAGATTGACAAGGTGAAAATCATAAGTGGGAAGATACTCCGACAGCACCAGACTATTTTTCCCCATGACGTTTACATCTTTTACATCCAGATTTTTTTGTTCAATCTCTACAGCATAGTCAAGTAATTCATGTGCTTCTGTGCCGATCAGCTCATGGCGATTGCTTGATATGACGAGGCCTGAACGATCTAATATAACAACGTCATTGCCCTCGCTGGTGAAATTCGAGTAAAATCGCTTAAAGTTGCTTTCTCGTATGGCAAAATAAAGAACCCCATAGGGGGAGCCGCTTGTTCGCTCCATTAGGGCCTTAGAAGCGACGATTACCGGATCTTCCGAAGATAGGTCAGTTACACGCTCATTATCCAATTGATAGATAAGCCTCTTAGGCTCTTCAAGGGTATTCTTGGTTAGCTTACTGTTTCTCAACTCACTCAAGGAGCTCGGCCAATAAGAACTATCTGTCGAATGACTTCTCTGATTCATTCCAGTGATCGTAATGGTAACGGGGTAGGCAGCCACATTGGACTGTATCCGTTTCATCTGCTGGCTGGCCTCATAATGACTTTGCACCGTTGAGAGCGTGTCCACATCAGAATTCGTCAGAAATCCTTTTAGAGTGCCGCTTTGCAGCACATTGCTTGAGGCTGTAACGATGGAATAATTAAAGGACTCGAAATTCGCTTGAATCTGACTAATGATTTTGAAGTTCGTAATGCTGAATGTATTCATGAATAGCCGCTCAGACATTTGAATCGTAACAAGCGATGTGAGCACCGACACAGAAATAATACTGACGACTGTAACAATAAACATTTTGATAAAGAGCCCGTGATACTTGAATTTGTCCAAAAAATGTCGCATTACCTAGTCCCTTTTCTTGTTGAGATAGTGTTTTCTGTAATGGCTGGGCGATAAGCCGCTTAATTTCTTGAACACTTTCGTAAAATAACTATGGTCCGAGTAACCAACCATTCCGCTAATTTCCGAGATGGAAGCCGTATCTTTTTGTAGAAGATCTGCTGCTTTTTCTACCCTTATTTTGTTCAAGTATTCGCTAAAGCCTTCTTTGTTATGAGATGCGAAATAGCTGGACAAGTAAGACGGATTAAAGTGAAAATGCTTGGCTATTTCCGTTAAGCTCAAGGGCTCGGCATAACGCTGTTCAATATAATCAAGAAGCATGGCCATATTCGGATTGCTGCCAGTGAGCCGCTTCGTTCTTATAACGTTGTTGGCTTCCTCTATAAATGTCTCGAGCAACTGGATTGCTTCGCTGACATGGGCCGCTTCACTAATCGATTTGAAATAAGCATATTTGGCTTCTTCCAGACTCTTCATATCTGCTTCCAAACGGCCAAGTAAAATCGTTATATTAAAAATGAGATTTCCCAAAAAAGACTTGAATTCGAACACATCGGTTTTATAATGGCTTGACGCGGCGTGCACGTAAGCCAACAGCTCATGAAAGGCCTCATCGAACTGCTGCCGATTCATTTGTTCGGTAAATCGAGTCATATTGAATTTCGCTTCTTCTTCAGCATGTTTAGGCAGTTCCCCGTCTATAATCAAATTGGTTGAGCTGGGAAGAAAAAAGCGATAAGCGTTTATTTTCAAGAAGCTCATCTTGTAGTTTATGTGTAGCTGACTCAAATCGCTGAACACTTCACCGATCGTCCAGCCAATCTCCGGCAATTGCTCCCTTGTCCATGCGGCAAGCTTCCTGACGATAAACGTTAAACGATCCCATTCGCTCTTGTCCATGTTGACCAGCATAACAACCAAGCTTGGATCTGTGGGGATGGGAAAATAAACCGCATGGTCAAGACTGCTGTCCAACTCGGCGGTAATTTTCGACATCCATGTCGAAGCGGCGTGCTGTTCCTTGCTCTTACTTGGCAATTGCTTCAAATCAGCCCCCAGCAAGCGGTAGCTGTCGTAAGGAAAAGCGGATGTTATGACTGCCGACTCTGATTCAACCTCATAGCCAGAAATAAGCTTATCGAGGACAAGCTTGATAGACAAGCTGTCATCCGTGTTCGACTCCACCAGCTTCAAGGATGGAATCTGCCGCGCAGTTCGTTTCAATATGTCCAGCAGCTCCCCGGCTTCAAGCTTAGGCTTTAATATATAATCGGCAACCCCGCTTTGAAAGGTAGACCTCACATAGTCAAATTCGCCGAAACTGCTTAACACGACCACTTCCATATCCGGGAATCGCGTCTTTACGATACGTGTAAGTTCTGCTCCATCCATGACAGGCATCACAATATCCGTTATGACAATATGCGGCTGCAAGCGCTCAATCTGTTCCAGCGCTTCTTTGCCGTTTGCGGCCTCTCCCACGATCTCAAACCCCTCATGTTCCCAGTTCAACAAATGCTTGATGCCCTGTCTAACCAGAATTTCATCATCAACTATAAGTACACGACAAAGAAGCGCCATTCCTTAACCTCCGCAGTGAAAATCTTTTTGTCCTTCCGCTGTTCATGTGCCAATCTCAACAATCTGATTCATCCGTACAAGGTTAATCCTCCGTGTCCTCGATCGGACTCTTCAGCGCTTAATCGTAATGTCCACTGGCCAATTCTCATTGATGTGAGGAGCTTCAGAAACAAGTTTCATCGAGATTTCAATTTCTTGAACGATTTGATCTTTGAACAGATAGTTCGGTACTTTGTACTCGACATATCCTCTTGCAAACCTTAGAATGCCTGCATGAACGCGTTCGATTATATAGAATATCAACATTATGGATTAATTATTTAATTAATTCATAACAGGAGGATTATACACGATGTCCATGAAATCGACGATACTTATTGATAAGAAACGAATCGGTAATGCTTTCTGAAAAGGGGGGCATTCTTCGCATGTTGGTTAACCATCGGCCACTTGCGTTTACAAAAAAAGTGATCTATAATTCATTACACGATCGTTGAATGAGATGACGGAAGTGAGATCTGTTTATGAAAAGAGTACCGAAAACAAGCCGCGATCATCAAGCTGCCGAGCGTAGAGAGCAAATTTTACTTGGCGCTAAGCAATTGTTCGCTCAGCATGGCTACCATGGGACGTCGATTCGTGCGATGAACAAGCATATCGGGATTACGGATGGCTTGTTGTATCACTATTTTCCTGGTGGCAAGCAGGAGATCTTGGAGACGATTTTTCGAGAGGCTCAGCAAGCCCGCATGGAGCTCATGGATCAGTTAATTAATGGGATCTATCCCGGTCAACCGTTAGAGGATGCCCTATATCTTATTATCTCGGGATTGGTGAATACACTCCTTGGGGATCCGGAGTTTATGAAGATTATGCTGCGCGATTCGGATAACATCTTATCGGAGGATAAGAATTTTATGACCGAGCTGATTATGCAGCGGCACCAAGCATTATCCGAGGCTTTGGTTCTAAGAGCTGAGGCAGGAGAAATCCGAGAAATGGACTTCCGCTCGGCAGCCAAACAAGTTATTTCCGTCGGGATGATGGCCGTTCTGGGACAGGTCACGGCGGTTAATATGGTTGAGACCGATGTCGATAGCTATTTGAAACAAATGATCGCTTTCACCGTATCACTTTGGAGAAAGTGATTCTTTTTTAGCAATTTGGTTCACACAACGTTGAGTGAATTTAATTAATCAAATGGAGGCTTACTATGAATCATTTTTTTAAACAGAAACATCCGTATCTCGCTATTATTATCGTTTTCCTTGTTATTCTTTTACTTGGTGTTGCTCAGCTAGGTTCTTCTGTGAACCCAGTTCCTAAGAATTTACCGGTAGTCCTCGTTCAAATGGATGGGGGTGAGAAGCTCCCAACAGGGCAGGAAATGAATTTCGGCAAGCTTATTCAAGAAAAAATAACGGCTGCTCCCGCTCAGGCTGACATCGTGTCTCCACTCAAATGGACGATAATGGCCAATGAACAAGAAGCTGTCGACGCGATGGATCGTGAGCAAGCCTATGCAGCGATTATCATACCGGCAGACTTCAGCCATAAGCTGGCAAGCTTGTTGTCTCCTGGGCCGCAGGCCTCATCCTTAACGCTTTACGTGAACCAAGGGATGAATAACACTGCGGCTACCATGGCGAACGGAGTGCTGACTCAGATCTTTAATGGCGTTAACGGTCAGGTGAGAGAGCAACTACTGGCGCAGGTCAGTCAAAAAGGCGGAACACTCACCGTTGACCAAACCAAAGCATTCGCTTCACCGATCGTCGTTACAAGCAAGAACGTAAATGCCGTTGGCACGAACAGCGCGAATGGTAACGCGCCCGTTGTGTTAACACAGCTGGCTTGGTTTGGAGCCATGGTGACGACCTTACTCCTTTACATAGCAGCGGGAAAAGCTACCCAAACAGGCTCCTGTTTTCATCGATTCGGCATTCAGGTGTCCCAATTACTCAGTGCTATAGTGATCACCGCGGCATCTACCGTAAGTATTCTACTTGTAGCAGGGAAATGGCTGGGATTATCCATCCCGAGTTATTGGGAGATGGGCTTGTTCCTCACTTTCGTCGGATTCGCCTTCTTCCTGCTGCAAACGGCTGTTGTCAGCTGGCTTGGTTTAAAAGGTGTGCCTCTGTTCGTGCTCGTGTTCTTCTTTGGCGTACCGGTGCTTTCCCTACCGCCAGAACTATTGCCATCGTTCAGTCATGACTGGCTCTATGATTGGCTGCCGCTTCGCTTCTCTGCGGAGGGACTTCGTGACTTGTTCTACTTCCGTCAGAACTTGAATTTGAGCAGTCCGATGTGGACATTAGGCGCAATTGGCGCCGTGGCTATCGTGATCATTTTCTTATCGCTCATGAAAAAGCACGAGCAACCGGCCGCTATGGTAGAGGCTTCACGTGCTTTGTAACCTGTTGTAGATACAGCAAGAAAATGGATACGGCAGATAGCAATTTAAGCGGGGCTTCCAACCGCATCATTGGCAGGTAAAATGGTAAAAGTAACGCCAGCGCTGTCATTCATAGCACGAACGCTCATCCCGTGATGATCCATAATTTGTTTCACGATGGCTAGGCCCAGTCCGAATTGCCCCTTGCCGCCGGTGCGAAAAGGCTCGAAAAGATTCTCTGCGATATCTTGATTTAGCAGCGGGCCATTATTATTCATCCGAATCTCAAAATGAGGAGCGGGTCTGACGCTGATTCGAATACAGCTCTCGGCATAGCGAGTCTGGTTATCAAGCATGTTTTCTAAGGCGATTTTCCACTGTTCCTGATCTCCGATGAGCGTGTGGGAAGCTAAATCCAGCTCCCAGTTCATTTCAGGGCGCCTGTAGCGAAGTCGTTCGACGACATCTTCGATGACGGCTTTGATCTCAAAGGCAAGAAATGGCTTTTCTTTCGCTGTAAAATAATTCATTATGGACATCCTATCGCAACATTGTGGGGAATTATGTGTTTAAACGAAAAACACCACCCTAGAGGAGCATGCCTCTGTGGTGGTGTTCGTTCTTCCATCTAAAGATTGTGAAGGCTGCAAATGTGCAACTTACAAGTTCAAATGCAGCTTACGCGTATTCAGCATTCCATCAAGTCCAGTTGGATCCTGACTTACTTTGTATTGGACGAAAGCTTCCGCTTTCTCAGACGTGCGAAGACGAAGCGGCTTAGGCTCCATTTCGGTGACGAGTTTCACGACAACGTCTGCCACTGATTCCGAGGTTTGCGGTATCGAATTGCGTTTGGCGAAGGTGTCCAAATATTGCGTAAGAATCGGTTTGTAATCATCCTCTAGGATGCCGCCGGTTTGCTGGATATGGCTCATGACGGTGCTGTTAAAATTCGTCGCGATCGCCCCAGGCTCTAGCAGCGTGACATCGATATTGAAGGCAGGCTTGTAGTAAGTAGCTAAGCTTTCGAGCAACCCCTCAACAGCGAATTTCGCTGCGCAGTAAATTTCATTGAAAGGTTGACCAACCAACCCGCCAACACTCGTTGTTGCGATAAGATGAGCGGAGTCTGATTTGCGTAGCAGGGGAAGACCTGCCCGAATCGTATGCATCACCCCGTACACATTCGTATCGAATACAGCTTGAATCTCTTCGAAAGTAGCTTGCCCTAGCGACCGAAGGAAGCCAAAGCCTGCGTTGCAGAACAGCACATCCAAACGCCCCTGCTCATTCTCGATGATTTCAAAAGCTTTCTCCATGGACTGTGGATCGGTAACTTCCATTTCCATAAAATGAAGGTTCGCGACGCCCGCGTACTGCGCTTGATCACGTGTGACATTACGCGTACCAGCGTAGACAGTCCAGCCGATCTCGGCAAATTTTAAGGCAGTCGCAAGTCCGATACCTGAGGATGCGCCAGTTATGGCCATAATTTTATTCATATATAACACTCCCTATGTGTTTATCTCCTTAACTGTTTATCTACTAAACAATATACTTTGTGAACTAATTCGTCAACTGAAAATGACTAAATTAAAAAATCCCAACCTTAGTTGGGATTCTAGAGGGGCATTTTAACCAAAAGCTGTTGTAGTGCAGCAAGCTCTTCCTTGGAATAGGAAGTAAAGAGTTGTTCGATTTTGGTATTATAAGCAGCCAGAATGTTATTTATGAGCTCATGCCCTTTGTCTGTCATTTGAAGCTGTTGGCTTCGGCGAGAGGTGGGGTGGGGCTTACGAACAACGAGCCCTTGTGCCTCCATTTTATCCAGAAGCTGTGTAATCGCGCCGCGGGTGAGTCCGAATTCGTTAGCCATATCCACCGCGATACAGTCGGGATGCTTACGCATGTACTCTAAGACATACATCATAATCGGTGAAATCTGAAAATGAGGCAGCACCTGCGTTAAATAAGAGGAGATGACATTCTTGAGCTCGCGAAATTTTGCCGTCAGCCATTCTTGTTCAGGTGTCATAGGGAGCCGTCCTTTATTATCATAGTCCCAACTAGTATGCCAAAAAAAGAGACCCACAGCAACGGGCTGTGGGTCTAAAGTTTATATTATAAAGGGGGGTTGGTCTTTATTATAGGCATTGTACATTAAAACAACATGAAGGTTAGATTTCATTTTCATTACAAATTTGACAGTGGTAAAATAATGCGGCTAATATTTTTTTATTATTTTTCATCGAGAACACTCCTCAAGTGGATTTGATTTGGTTGTTGTGCTGTTGTCTACAGGACTAAGCTTACAAGTTCGCGCATAACAATCGCATAAAAATGAGGAGCCAGACATTACAATTCCGTAAAAATAGATGACTTTTTCCAGTTGATCGACGAGAAAAAGAGCCGTCCTCAAGTAGATATAGCTACTTTGGGGACAGCTCCAAGTTTCGTTTGACGAGTAAGAGGTACGGTGGCGGTGCAAGGTGAGGCTGTTTATCACACAGGAATTGATGCTCACTTGTTAGTTAATCAAGGCATCCTGCGAATTCTCATTTTGCACGATGCTGTGTGAAGATGAGCCTGTCAGACGCTGCGGAGGGAATACTTGGCGAACTGGCGCAATGATGAGCGCAGCGACGACAGCTTTAATCGCATCTCCAGGAAGGTATGGATAGCACCCTGCGGCCATTGCTTTTGCAAACGTATAGGAAGGAACCTTATACATTAACCACGGTACGCCAGCTAAATAAGCAAAAAGGGAGCCGAAAATTTCAAGAACTAGGAATGCAGCAACATAGCCTAAGATGCCTTTCAGACGAATACGAGGTAAAATAAGACCAATGAGCATTGCACATATCGGCCAGATCATGATGAATCCGCCAGTAGGTCCGAGAACGACGCCTAGACCGCCATTGCCATGAAGGAGTGGAAACCCAATCGCGGTAAGTACCACGACAAGGGCCATACTTAGGAATCCATAGCGTGCGCCTAGTAAACCTCCAGCTAGCATAACGGCTAATGTTTGAAGCGTAATGGGGACTTCTGTGCCAACCGATATTTTGAAAAAGCTGAATAAGACGAGAATAGCAGCAAATAAGGCACTGAAAATAACACCACGTAACGTAAGTTTCATATTGTTGACCACTCCTGTATCTGTTATTGTTAGCTTATTGTAAACCTGATTAGTTGATATGAAGTTGACAATAAAGATGATAGCACAACTGCTAGAAAAGTGAAAGGGACTTTTTTACATATGGATAATAGAGAGAGATTAATGTCATTAAAGAATGCTTCGGTTGTCTATCGAACGGAATCGGGAGAAGGGCGGCGTGTGTGGTCGGATGTCACATTGGATATTCATAGAGGCGAGTGGATAGCTGTCATTGGACCAAACGGAAGCGGCAAAAGTACGCTAGCTAGTGTTCTATTAGGCCTGAATCCGTTGTCAAAAGGACAAATCCATCGTAAAAAGGATGAGGGTATGTCGATGGCGCGAGGCGTCCTTCAACTGCCAGAAGCGCAGTTCATTGGAGAGACAGTAGCGGAGGAGTTAGACTTCTTGCCTAACGCAGAACAGGTGTCAGCTGAGGATCGTCGGGCATGGTATGCCGAGGTCTTGAACACGGTAGGATTATCGATCTCACCAGATCGTAAGATGGCTAGTT
This sequence comes from Paenibacillus sp. J22FR5, assembly GCF_059691975.1. Classification (NCBI taxonomy): domain Bacteria; kingdom Bacillati; phylum Bacillota; class Bacilli; order Caryophanales; family Paenibacillaceae; genus Paenibacillus; species Paenibacillus sp. J22FR5. Next base: position 180,438 of record NZ_JCAUAN010000010.1, read on the forward strand.
TATCGGGTGGGCAAAAGCAGTTAGTAAATCTAGCTGCTGCACTTGCAACTCGGCCAGAGATTTTAGTTTTGGATGAACCGACGGCCATGCTGGATCCTGCTGCTCGGAAAGAAGTTCGAGAAGCCATAAGGCAAGCGCATCAACGTGGAACGACGATTGTTTGGATTTCACATCGGTTAGAAGAGGTAGCGGATGCGACTCGCGTGATTGGTTTTGGAGCAGGCAGGATAACATTCGATGGGGAGCCGCGATCGTTCTTCTATGGAGGCATGGACGGGGCTAAGGAGATATCCTCGCCTTGTGTTGAGCTTGGTTATGATCCACCTTTTGCGGTTCAAACGGCGATGAATTTGCTAGATCAGGGTATTGCGCTGCAACCACTTCCGCTTACGATGGAAGAGCTGGCGGAGGCGATCTCATGTCCCTAATGTTGAAGGAAGTCGTGGTTACAGCTCCGGATTCGCCGGAGGTGACCTTGCTCAAAGATATAAGCTTTACCCTGCAAAAAGGATCGGTAACGCTGCTTATTGGTCACGCGGGATCGGGGAAATCCACGCTTCTGCAAGTTATGTCGGGACTGCTTAAGCCTCAATCTGGCACGATTACACTTAACCAACAACTCATGTGGCTTAAACCCAAAAAAGTAGATCCGAAGCAACTACTTCACTTGGGTTTAACGTTTCAGTTTCCGGAGCAGCAGCTTTTTGCACGTAGTATACGCCAAGAATTCGCGTATTCGCTTAGGCCGTATAAGCTGTCAGCGGAAGAGCGCGAGCGCCGAATCCACGAGGCGACCCATGCGCTTGATCCGCGTGGCGTATTCGCCATGGATCGCTCGCCCTTCGCGCTCAGCGGCGGCGAGCAGCGCCGGCTCGCGCTGGCAACGACCTTCGCCACGGCGCCAGATTGGCTCCTCATGGATGAGCCAACCGCCGGCCTTGAGGCGGCGGCAGTCCGCGAGCTGCTGCGCATGCTGCGCGAACGCCGTGAGCGTGGTGGACTCGTCATCGCCACGCATGACTTGGACACGTTCTTTCCGCTTGCGGAACGTGTCCTCGTTCTAGACCACGGCGAGCTCGTCTTCGACGGCTCACCGCAGGAGCTTTGCCGCGCACCCGAAGTGCTGGCGCGCGCAGGCGTTGGCCTCCCAAGCTGTGTGGAGGCCGCAGATAAGCTGGCGCGCGTTGGCATCGCCATCGCGCCGGATCAGCTCACGCCGGCGCTTGCCGCGTCGGCGATCTTGGCTGCGCTGCGCGAAGGCGGCAGCGCCATGGCGCCTGCGGAGGCGGCGCCGGGGTTTGCCGCGCGCGAAGCGAGCGCGCCGCAGCCCGCGCAGCGGCCGCTGCTGCAACCACCCTCGCCGCAGGCTGGGTGGCTGGGGCGGGACCCGCGCGCGAAGTGGCTGCTCTACCTGCTGCTCGCCATCGGGACGATGGGGCAGCAGTCGTGGGTGGGCCTTGCGGTGGCCGCAGGGCTCCTCGGCTGCGCGTTTCTCGGCCTCCCGCGCAGTGTAGTGCACGGCATCCGCAAAATCGCCGCCTCGTATGCGATCTTCCTGCTTTTCTCCGTCGCGTTGGCTGGGCTTACATTCTCGCCGCTGGGCTACACAGTCGAAAGCGGCTGGAGCACAACCTTTATATTGACACGGTTATTTGTCGTCCTGATGGCAGGCTACTGGCTCGCGATGTCGACCCCTTACGGTCAGCTCGTGCAAGGTCTGAACTGGGCATTAAAATATCTGTACAAGGTGAAGCTGCCAGTGGCATCCTTCTCGTTGGCAGTCTCGTTTGTTTTTCGCTTCATACCGCTCATTTTGCGGGAGTGGCAGCAATTCTCCGCGATTGTACGAGCGCGGGGCAAAGCGTCTGTCCGTCCGGGGAGTGTGCGCGTGCGCGACATTCCTGCACTGGTCGTTCCACTATTACTAGCGATGTTCCACAAAGCGGAGCAAATGACCGTTGCGATGGAAATGAAACAAATCGACGGCAAGACGCTGCTCCTGAGGAAGAACACGCTGCAGTGGCAGCGAGTAGATACGTATTTGGTAGTGAGTGCACTTCTCGCATGGGGACTCCTGTTTTATTTGTAATCTCATCGGTTAGTAAGCTATTAACGGACATAAGAGATGCTATTTGGTGAAATTCGGTTGTATTGAAAAGCTAACGGACACAGGAGACGCTATTTAATTGAATTCAAAGAGCTATTAGGTTGATATGCCCAATTAACGTCTATGGTGTCCGTTAGTTCCTGAAAAGAATCAATCTGGCCCAAATAACGTCACTCGTGTCCGTTAGGAGACGAAGACGATCCGTCCTGGCCTATCCCCACCCCAGTCACCTTGAGCCCCATCTACCGGTATACTATACTTGAACCAACACAAGCGACGGCGGTGAGACCATGGACCAATACACAATCTATGAGCAGCAAATGCAGAGGAAGCTCAAGCGATGGGAAATACGGATGCAAAAAGAGCCCAATCTAATCGAGCGAGCCTCGAAATCCGTTCAAAATCGAATCAACCAAGTGATTCCGGAGAAAATCCACAATACGATCACGGCAACGGTCAAAGGGATTGTGCAAACGACCTTGTTCGGTATGAACTACATGCCTTCCTCCGATCCGCTGCGGGGGCTGTCTTTAGCAGACCGAGATGCGAAAGCTGAGGAGCTGCTGTCTCTGTACAAAAAAATCGCCGCCGCCGAGGGAGCAGGTACGGGAGCGGGCGGTATTTTGCTTGGGCTTGCGGATTTCCCAATTCTGATTGGGATCAAGCTGAAGTTCCTTTTTGAATTAGCGCACGTGTATGGCTACTCGACCAACGATTATAGAGAAAGATTGTTTATTCTGTATGTGTTTCAGTTAGCGTTCTCTGGCACGAAGAAGAAGCCAGAGCTGCTTCATACGATTAAGAATTGGCCTGCCATCTCACAGACATTTCCGCCTGCCGCCGACTACATGAAGCAAGTGAATTGGTTGCAGCTGCAGCAGGAGTATCGGGATACGATTGATTTTCGTAAAATGCTTCAGCTCATCCCCGGCATCGGGGTTGTTGTTGGCGCTTGGGCGAACTTTGGCTTGCTCGAGGAGCTCGGCGTGGCGGGCATGAACTGCTATCGGCTGCGTAATTTGCAAGACAAGGCAGCGAAGGGCGATGAGGACGCAAGCCCCGAAGTAAGTAGCTAGGTTAGTTTGGTCTGCTCAATTAGTCCAGTATTCCGCCACGGATGCTCGTCCTATCTTGCTGAAAAATAGTTAAATCATCCGTTATTTTCGTGAAACTCCCGCATACACTATAAGAGAGTCGGTTACCGGCTCATCTTGTGAAGAATTGTGATTATTTTCACAAGCATATATGTGATTTATTTCACAATTGGAGGAGTGTTGAGGCAATGAGCATACCCAAAATCGTAATCCTAGGAGCAGGCTACGGCGGACTTGTCACAGCGATAAGACTGCAGAAGAAGATGAGAAGGAATGAGATGGATGTTACACTGGTCAACAAGCATGATTATCATTACATCACGACCCATTTGCATATGCCGGCTGCCGGTACGGATCATCATGAGAATGCCCGCGTGACCATTTCAGATTTGATTGATGAACGGAAGATTCGTTTCGTGAAGTCGACGGTTCGAGAGATTTTGCCTAATGATAAAAAGATTGTACTGGAAGATGCCACGCTCGACTATGATTATCTCGTGATTGGATTAGGGAGTGAAACGGAAACCTTCGGGATACCAGGGATGCATGAATATGCCATGTCGATCAAAAGCATTAACAGTGTCCGCTTCATTCGGCAGCACATTGAGTATATGTTTGCCAAGTCCAAAATGGCACCGAAGCGCAAGGATTATCTCACCTTCGTCGTTGGCGGCGCGGGGTTCACGGGTACGGAATTTGTTGGTGAGTTGGCTGACCGCATTCCTGTCCTCTGCAAAACGTATGATGTCGATCCAGCGGATGTGCGAATTTACAATGTGGAAGCTTCCCCATCGGCGCTGCCTCCTGGTCTGCCAGAGGATCTGGTCGAATACGGGATGGAAGTGATGCGCCGCAAAGGGGTGCAATATAAGTTGTCGACTGCGATCAAAGCATGTACGCCGGAAGGTGTTATTCTGGGGAATGGCGAGTTCATTCGAGCAGGTACGATTGTGTGGTCAGGGGGGATTCGCGGTAATTCCTTGCTGCAGCAAGCTGGGTTCGATGTACAGCGTGGCCGCGTTAAAGTGGATAGCTGCTTGCGATCGTATCAATTCCCGGATATTTTCATTACGGGTGATTGCTCGATTGTCACGAGTCCAGAGGGTACGCCTTATCCCGCGAATGCGCAGATTGCCGTCCAACAGGGGTATAATGCAGCTCGGAATCTCATCCAGACTGTTCGCGGCAAAGAAATGAAGCCTTTCGTATATGATTTCAAAGGTACGGTAGCCTCCTTAGGTCGAGGGGAGGCCGTTGGTTTACTCAAAGTGAAGAAAGTGAAAGGCCGTTTTGCCTCCCTCATCAAAAAAATGATCGATGCCCGTTATTTATACCTCATCGGCGGCATTCCACTCATTTGGAAGAAAATGATCTGGAAGCAGAAATCCACAACCCGTAATTATCATGTACCGAATTGATGTCTTGTAACGACGAAAAAGCTGAAGTGAGAGGTCCGAAGGACCTGATCTCAATCAGCTTTTTTTATATGATTATTCGGTTACTCTTGTACGAACAACTGCCTTTCCAGCTGTTTTTGCATCCGTCATTGTCGCGGATTCGCGTTTTTTTGAATAGCTCCTGTATAGGAGCGAGCTGCCTATGGTCAGGAGCGCGATAACCGCCATGCCCCAGATCAGATTGTCAAAAGCACGTTCAAGCGGCAAGGATTTCTGCCAGACCAGCGCGCTACCTGAGAGCGCAACGGCGAATGCGCCGCTGAAAAACTGCAGCAATTGGAACAAGCCCATACCGGAGCCGACACGTTCTTTGGTCAATTGCCGAGACAATTCATTGGATACAGCGCTGGACAGTGTCGTGAAGCTGATACTCACTAGGATGTAGAGCGCGGCAATCCAGTAATAAGAATAGCTGGCAGTCAGGGCCAGAAGCACGGTAGACAGTAGCATCAACCATGGCACGTAGCGAAGCAACGCCGTATTCCCGTAGCGGTCAATGATGCGGCCTACACGATTGGACACAAGCATCGCAAGCAGGGCACCTGGGAAGAGCAGCAGTCCCGAAGTCAGCGGAGCTAAGCCGAATACGCGGGCTAGCATCTGAGGCGCAAGAAACAAGAAGCCGAAGCTGATCATATACGAAAATACGCCGATTGCGCTAAGCGCCATATAAGGTCTGTCGCCGAAGAGGGCAGGCAGCACGAATGGTTGAGCGGCTCTTCGGATGCGTAGAGTGAACAAGGCTAGTGCAATCACGCCCGCGAGGAGGGCAATGATACTTTTGGACGTAAGGAAGAGCAACAAACCAGTGGTCCCGATCCCGAGGAGCAGAGCGCCGATGAAATCGAACGAGCCGCTTTCCGCTTTTTCTTTTGGAAGCAGGAAGAGAAATATGGGGATGAGCAGGAGTGTAACGCCTGTAATGACGAACAGGAAATGCCATCCCAAATACTGAACGATGGATCCGCCAGCAACGGGACCGAGCCCTAAACCTAGTGAAGCAGCGGACAGAATGAGCGACATGGCTCTGCCTCTGCGAGACAACGGAATGTAGCGTGTTACGAGTACGATGCCGAGCGATGGGATTGCACCTGCGCCTGAGGCCTGAATCAGCCTAGTTAGGAGTAACGTCCCAAAGCTGTTCGTGAACAGCCCGATGAGGGAGGCGCCGCCGAGCGAAAGCAGAGCAACCACATAGAGCCTGCGAATCGGCACGAAGTCGGACAAGCGGCTGTACGTGATCGAAGAAATGGCGAAAATAATAGAGTACCCAGTGACAATCCACGATGCCGTCGATGGGCTGAGTTCGAATTGGACTGAAATTTTGGGCAAGGCCAGATTGAACATCATCGTGTTCATGATCACAAGTACAATGGTAAAACAGAGCAACCAGGAGACAGGGGTCTCTCTTAAACGGCTAGGCATCTCTGCTTCAACGTACGGTGTTCCTTGGGGTGAAGCAGTTGATGAGGTTGACATGGGGTACACCTTCCGATCTATAACTATAATATATTTCGTTACAGTTTAGCATGGCGAGTAGGGTATGTCAATGAATTGGCCTTTGTTAAAATAATTTGTAGATTGAATATTTATTCTTAAATATGTATTATTATACATAAAGAGCGAGGTGTAATACAATGTCACATGTGATAAGAAACGTAGAAATGAAAGATTTAGAGGCATTGACAGAGCTTATGGATGCCTATATTGTAGGCTTTTATAAGAAGCCTAGGCCAGAGACAGCCAATATTCACTGCCTGATTAGCAACTTACTTGAGAAACAAGGCGGTATTCAGTTTGTAGCCGAAAATGAGGGAGAACTCATCGGCTTTGCGACCCTGTATTTTGCGTGGAGTACGATGAAGGCTAATCCCATTACGATCATGAACGACCTTTTCCTGCTTGAGCCATTTCGGGGGACCGCAGTGGAAGAAGAGCTATTCCGCCAGTGTCAGAGCTATTCCAAGGAAAACGGTTATGCTTACATGTCTTGGATTACGGCGCCGGATAATCATCGGGCACAGCAGTTTTTTGATAAAATGGGTGGAACACGCGCGGATTGGGTGAACTACACCGCCCTCAATGAGATGTTCTGAATGAAATTTCCCTTCATCTAATGAATTGTTTGAGTAGTTAACCAACGATTGAAGAATGCAACTCTTCAATTTCCCCAAAATACCTCGAACCACTACGAGAATGGAAGATAATCAATGAATCAGTTGAATGTAAGCGAATTATTGGGGGATTCGGGTGGTGGAAAAGGGCTTTTTACGTTTTTTCTCTCCTTTACTATGTCCGTAGAAGAGAGTAGTATTCAACACGTACTAGAACAGTTGAATATTTCGCTTAATTTTCTGTTAAGAAAAGCGGGGGAACCACGAGTTTCATGGGGTGAATAATGGTGCTGATACCAAGTACCTTTTAGGGCAGATTTCTCGCGGCCCGAACCCGGCAGCTAACCTCGTAAGCGATCGTGAGAAAGGAGAACATGTGTCTACAAACACAAGGTCAATCCTTGTGTTTTTTTGCGTCAATTTTTAGGTGTAAGTTGAAATTGAGATTAGCCTTAATTGGAGGAACGACCACGAAATGACAAGTGATTCATTGAAAAAAATTGTGTTTGGTAAGCCGCTAAAGTCCAGTGAGCTTGAGTCGGAGAGAATGCAGGTTTGGAAAGCCCTTCCTATTCTATCTTCCGATGCGCTATCCTCGGTAGCCTATGGAACGGAGCAAATTCTGCTAGAGCTCGCAACCGTTGGGATTGCTGCATTTGCGTTCTCCCTGCCGATTGCGGTTTCGATCATCGCGTTGATTCTATTGCTCGTGTTGAGCTATAGACAGGTTATTGAAGCCTACCCAATGGGCGGCGGCGCTTATATGGTTACGAAAGAGAATCTGGGGATGGTTTGGGGACGACTTACAGGTGTCTCATTGCTGATCGATTATACCTTAACCGTGGCCGTTTCGATCTCTGCGGGTGTGCAGGCCATTACGTCGGCCTTTCCTTCTGCCGTACCTTATATTGTTCCACTTACTATTTTACTGGTTTGGATTATGGTCTGGCTTAATTTACGCGGTACTTCCGAATCTGGAACCGTATTCGCGATACCAACTTACTTTTTCATCCTTTGTATCCTTTTGTTAGTCGGTAAGGGCGTCTTCGATTTAATGACGGGCTCACTTAATACGCACGCTATAGAATTTGTACCTAGCTCAGCGACGAACTCATTAACATTATTCGTACTTCTCAAGGCGTTTTCATCCGGTTGTTCAGCTGTAACGGGTATCGAAGCCATTTCCGATGCCGTACCGCATTTCCGAACACCTTCTGTGAAAAATGCAAAACGTACGCTTCTCTCTTTAGGTGTCCTTTTGGCCATCGTGTTCGGTGGTGTAACATTGATCGCCTTAGGCTATGGGATTGCCCCAGATCCTAACGGGCATACATCGGTGCTATCGATGGTGACGGAGCAAGCTTTTGGCCGTGGAGCGATGTACTATGCCACTCAAATCGCGACGATGCTTATTCTGGTGCTTGCTGCCAATACAAGCTTTAATGGCTTCCCCATCTTGGCGTCGATCATGGCTCAAGACAAAAACTTCCCGCGTATGTTCTCTTACCGCGGGGACCGTCTTTCCTACCATTATGGCATCATTACATTAGGCGTATTGGCCAGTCTGCTTTTGATTGGTTTTAAAGGGAAGACCGATGCACTCATTCCACTTTATGCGATTGGCGTATTTCTATCTTTTACATTGGCTCAGAGCGGTTTGGTTCGCAAATGGTTGAAAGAACGTGTAGCCGGCTGGATCGGCAAATTGATCATTAACGGCCTAGGCGGCATTGTCTCCCTTGCAGTTCTAATTGTTTTCTGTATCACCAAATTTAGCGAAGGTGCTTGGATCGTCATTATTGTGACACCGATTCTACTCTGGTTAATAACGAAAATCAGTCACCATTACGATGACGTAGCCAAACAGCTTCGTATTGATATCACGCAAGACCGTGTATGTACCAAAGAACCCGTCATTATCGTACCTGTGGCCGGGATTCATCGGGCTGTAGAGCACACACTGAACTACGCGAAGTCACTTTCACCTAATGTTATCGCCTTCTATGTCTCCTTCTCCGATGAAGATGAGGAAGCGATGCAGGAGAAGTGGCAGATCTGGGATCCAGGCGTTCGACTGGTTGTATTCAAATCACGTTACAGAACGATCCTGAAGCCGCTTGTGGAATTCATTGAACGGATTGACACGCATGTATCTGAGAAGCAATCCATCATGGTCATTCTGCCTCAGTTCATGCCGAAAAAATGGTGGCACCGTCTGCTCCATAATCAGTCAGCGGCACGTATTCGCTCGAAGCTTCAAGCCGATAAGGATATCGTTGTTGCCACGGTACCGTATCATTTACATCAATAGACGTGTACAATAATAGGGAGAACATGTTGACGAGGTGACCCCATTATGGTGAAAAAGAAAGCAAAAATGACGCCAGCACCTGCTAGCGTGCAAGATAAACCAGCGCTACTTAAGGATCTGTTGCGTCCGGAAATTTTGGAAGGACTCAAAGCGCAGGCTGACGCGATGAAAGCGGAAGAGCAAGCGAAGAAGGACGCAGAGAGAGCCAGGGTAGAGGCTGCTCGTAAAGCGGAAGAGAAGCGTTTAGAGAATGATTTTGCCTATCAACTTGAGAAAAGCAAATTAGACTGGCGGAAACACAAATGAGGGGGCGCACGATGTGCCTCCTTTTCTTTTTGAGTGCGACGGTGGTGCTTGCAGGCTGTAAGGCGGAACAGAGTGGAGAGGTCGTAGAAACGGCGGTCGCATCTTCATTAGCAACTGCAACTGTTACACCAATAACCACGCCTGCACCATCTACGATTACACCTGTGAGTACATCGATAACAAAACCAGTTAGCACACCTGCAGAATCGCCAGCAACGACGACATCATCTCCTCCTTCATTAGATCGTCCAGTAAATGAAAAAGCAGATGTTAATGCCATGCCGGCCTTCGCTGCTCTGGAAAAATCACTGATCCAACGATATGCCTCCGTCGTACCAACGAAATGGGGAGAGCGTGTTCTTGGTGTGAAAACAAAGCTGCATACGAATGAGAAAGTGATCGCTCTCACCTTTGATGCCTGCGGCGGGGAAGAGGGCAGCGGCTACGATGAGAAGCTGATTCAGTATTTGATTCAGGAGCACATTCCAGCAACGTTATTTATAAACGGGAGATGGATAGCTGCAAATCCAGTAACTTTTGCTGCGCTGGCTGCGAATCCACTGTTCGAGATCGAAAACCATGGAACTGAGCACCGCCCTTTGTCCGTGACCGGCAAGCTGGCCTATGGTATTGCTGGCACCAAGAACGTCAAAGAAGCCATTCATGAAATGAATGACAATGCGGATCTGATCGAGAAGCTGACGGGAAAAAGACCAACATTTTTCCGCTCGGGTACTGCTTTTTATGATGATGTCGCCGTATCTGTTGCCCATGATCTTGGCTTCGAATTAGCGGGCTATTCGGTGCTAGGTGATGCAGGAGCGACCTATAACACGGAGCAGGTGTTCCATGCGCTAACGAAGGCACCGAGCGGTTCCATCGTCATCGCGCACATGAATCATCCCGAGAAGGATACCGCTGAGGGCGTCATCAAAGCGATTCCTCAATTGCGGCAGGCGGGCTTCCGTTTCGTACAATTAGCTTCTTACCAGGAAGAGTAGGGTGGGAGCTATTTTTTTTACCTTTTTTTCATCTCAAAAAACTCACAAGCTGCCCGGTCATAGTAGGTCAAATCGCTGACACGCGTTTGTACGACGACCGTCGTATCACTGAATCGCAGAACGACCGCATTGGAATCGACGATATGGTCATCTTTAAAGATACGAACAACGCCATGTCGATCGATGACCTCTTGAAAATCTGCATCTGTATGTAACCGTTGATTCCTCGCCATGCTAAATAGTCCCCTAACATCATTGAAATAGTTCTTCATATTGTACCATATTGTGCCCGAATGCCCGAATTTAGACGAACGCCTATGCCCAGCCGAGCATACAATGTAGCACCAATTGCTGCTTGGGCTGAGAGGGTGTGTGTGCAGGATGGATATTCAACTTTTACCGATTCATTGGGTTTATTTAGTGTTCATTGGCTTTATTCTGACGCTTCTTGTTAAACGCAGAGATACGACGATGATTTGTGTGGTGGGTATTTTTACGCTAGGGTTACTAGCAACGGAAACGTTGAGTGGCTCTGTATCGGGTGTGTTTAACAGCTTTATTTTTGCAACCAAAGAGTTGATGGGAACGATTATGATTATCTCGATTATCGTTGCCATGAGTCGCGTCTTAATTCGTACGGGGATCAATGAAACGATGGTTGCACCGCTGACGAAGTTTCTGAGAACGCCAGCATTAGCCTTCTGGGGTATCGGCATCATTATGATGGTGACGTCCTGGTTTTTTTGGCCTTCACCAGCAGTTGCGTTGATTGGTGCCGTGCTTTTACCAGTGGCTGTACGCGTTGGCTTGCCGGCACTCGGTGCCGCTATGGCAATGAACCTTTTCGGACATGGGATTGCTCTCTCTGGTGATTACATTATCCAAGGGGCACCCAAATTGACAGCGGATGCAGCCGGATTGCCAGTGTCCTCCGTTATGGAAGCAAGCATTCCGCTCGTTATTGTGATGGGGTTAGTTACGACAATTACGGCGTTCTGGTTCATGCGGCGCGATATGAAAAATGGCACATGGCGCAGCGGGCTCATCGATACTCGTTTAGAAGAAAGCGGCGGTCTCGTTCCCATAGATGAGCAGGCTAAGGTGCTGATCGTACCGCGGCTGAAACAACTATTGGCTATCGCGATTCCTGTGCTTTTTGCCTTAGATGTCATTGCCATGTTCGTTCTGAATTTGCAAGGTGGCGATGCAACCGCTCTCGTAGGCGGTACAGCTGTATTTATCCTCATCGCGGTAACCTTGATTTCGCATCGGAACGAAGGCCTAGAGAAAATTACCTCTTATTTAATTGAGGGTTTTATTTTTGGGTTCAAAGTCTTCGGACCGGTCATCCCGATTGCCGCGTTCTTCTATTTAGGCGACTCCGCGTTAACGGATCTGTTCGGCAAAATATTGCCAGAGGGTTCACATGGCATCGTGAACGATCTAGGCGTCGCACTCGCAGGCGTCGTACCGCTTAATGGAGCGATTGGCGCGGTGACGCTAACCGTCGTCGGCGCCATTACCGGCCTCGACGGCTCCGGCTTCTCGGGCATATCCTTGGCGGGCTCCATTGCGCAGCTGTTCGCAACCGCCATCGGCTCTGGTGCAGCGGTGCTGACCGCGCTTGGGCAAGTTGCCGCCATCTGGGTCGGCGGCGGAACCTTGATCCCGTGGGCGCTCATTCCGGCAGCAGCCATCTGCGGTGTGAGTCCGTTCGAGCTCGCACGACGGAACCTCAAGCCAGTGCTCATCGGCTTAGCGGTGACGACGATTGTGGCGATGTTTTTGGTGTAGGTAGTGAGAGGGAAGGATCGTCACGGCTGGAGCAGGGGGCACCTCCATGGCGGAGGTGCTCTTTGTTGTGGGCGGGGACAACCTTACGGTGAACCCTGAGGGGGAGGAGTTACAGCTAAAACGAGAATATGGGTTATTAACCACTCCTATTTGGGTAGATAAGGCCAGAATCAGGGAAATAAGAGTGGTAAGCCACTCTTATTTGTGGAGATGAGCTCGAAAGCTAGCTATTTTGTCATCCATATGCCGTTAAGGCTGCCAATTCGGGGGTCTCGTGAAGGTTATCCGCTCATTAAGGCGCCAAGCCTCCTGTGCCGGTAGTCTCATGCCGTCAAGCTAGCTATTTTGCCATCAATCACCATCTTCAGCTACTCTGCCATCATTTCCCTCGTGTACAGCTCCTTTGCTGTCTCCTTCAACTCCAGCGAAACCGCGAAAATCAGCGATATCCCTTCACACGCGACGCATCCATCTCCAATTCCAAGCCAAATGACTAATAGGCACGCCTACGTGGAGTTGCCTACTGCCCATCATTCGCAGTAAGCTTGCATATAGATGATTTAGATGATGGATGACCAAAGGGAGTTGAGACAGATGGAAGCCAAATTTTGCATGAGCTGCGGAGCTGTCATGGAGATACGTGATGTGGATGGAACTCAAAGACGGGCTTGCACGGTGTGCAGCTTTGTTCATTGGGGGAACTACAGCATCGGTGTTGGTGCACTGGTGATGAAGGATGAGAAGATCCTCCTTGTGCGCAGAGCGCAAGAACCAGGGAAGGGACGATGGACGAACCCAGGCGGATATATTGAGCAGCATGAGCTGATTCAGGATACTATTGTGCGTGAAGTCTTGGAAGAATGCGGAGTCGAAGCGTCAGTTTCGCGATTGGTTGCTGTGCGTGACCTGCCAAGAAGCATACATAATGTGTATATCGCTTTCGAAATGTCTTACATCAGCGGTACCCCTCAGCCTGATGGCGTAGAGGTAGATGCAGCAGGCTTCTACAGCCTAGAAGAAATGGCTTCCATGCCAGTGGCCGATTTCACCAAATGGCTCATTGATGTAGCCCTCCATTCCAAAGGGGACGGTCTCGTAGAGGATCGTGAACCCGTCATTCCGATGGCAGGATACGGACTGTACCGCGTACCAAAGGTTAACACGGTATGATCGAAAGAAGCATCGAACTTCGCGGCCACCACTTACTCTGCTTATTAGGTTATAGAGGAATGGGGTATTCCCCAGCGTTTTGCGAAAATATGACGACAGTCTACGAACAGCTGCGCACAGAGCCTGAAACGATGATTCGCGTCGTGCTCGGACCTGATGATTTGTGCGCTGCCTTTCCGAAGGATCAAGATGCGCATTGCGAGAATCGTACCGTGTACCAGCGAGATGCTGAGATTGTTGCCAAGCTAGGCTTGGAGGTCGGCATGGAGCGGACGTGGTCCACGATTTGCGGGCAAGTTGCCCTAGAAATAAAGTCAACAGACATTAGCAATCTCTGTGCAACATGCCGCTGGGAGCCATATGGGGTTTGTGCGGATGGTGTACGCATCATCGGGGAAGGTGGCGTTCTGCCTCCTGTTCCCAAAAAGTAAGAGGACCTGCGTTAAGTGAACTGTAACCCGAAAGATAGACACTTTGAAAAAAAGTGCCCGTCTTTCGGGTTTTTGTGTTTTAATCTAATAACAACTACGAATGAGGTCATATTCATCATGTCTATACGAACAAAATTTACTGCTTCCCAAATACAAAAGTTGAAATTAAA